>JBBIJV010000015.1:0-28904 GCA_037445815.1 Rhodospirillaceae bacterium | reverse complement strand
GCGTCCAGAGCGCTTGCAGGCGCGCGCGGCCGGCCGCGACGTCGAGCGCAACGGCGCGCCACTCGTCTGCGGCCACGTCCACGCAACGCGCGCCGGGCGCGCCCGGCAGCGGTCGCGATCGGTCGAGCCACTTGCGAATCGTCATGGCTTCCCTCCGCCCTGCGTCAGAACCCGGCGATCAGCTCGGCCGCCGCGCGATACCAGTCCGCGAGGTATGGCGGGATGTAGATGCCGAGCAGCAGGACGAGCGCGAGATGCGCGAACACCGGCACCAACGCGGGCGAGTGCGGCAGGCGCTTCGCCTTCGTCTCGCCGAAGACCATCGGCTGCACGCGGCGGAAAATCGCCGCGAACGCGATGCCGAGCGCGAACAGCAGAATCGGCGTGGACCACGGCTCCTGGCGCATCGCCGTCGTCAGGATCAAGAACTCGCTCGCGAATACGCCGAACGGCGGCATACCGAGGATCGCGAGCGAGCCCGCCATGAGGCCCCAGCCGATCGTCGGGCTCACGGTGACGAGGCCGCGAATGTCGTCGATCACCTGCGTGCCCGTCTTCTGCGCCGCATGGCCAACGGAATAGAAGATCGCGGATTTCGTCAGCGAGTGCACCGTCATGTGCAGCAGGGCGCCGAAGCTCGCGACGGGGCCGCCCATGCCGAACGCGAACGTGATGATGCCCATGTGCTCGATCGACGAATACGCGAACAGGCGCTTCACGTCCTTCTGCCGCCACAAGAACAGCGCTGCGAGCACGACGGACAGCAGGCCGAACGCCATCAGCATGCGCGACGGCAGCTCGGAGTTGAGCGACCCCTCCACGAGCACTTTGCAGCGCACCACGGCGTAGATCGCGACGTTCAGCAGCAAGCCCGACAACACGGCCGAGATCGGCGTCGGGCCCTCCGCGTGCGCGTCGGGCAGCCAGTTGTGAAGCGGCGCGAGGCCCACCTTGGTGCCGTAGCCGACGAGCAGGAACACGAACGCGAGCGTGAGCACGGCCGGCTCGAGCTGGCCCTTCACCTCGTTCAGGTTCGTCCAGAGCAGCGCCGTCATTCCGCTGCCGCCGAGCACGCGCTCGGCCGCGAAGTAGAGCAGGATCGTGCCGAACAGAGCCTGCGCGATGCCGACGCTGCAGAGGATGAAGTACTTCCACCCCGCCTCGAGGCTGGCCGGCGTGCGGTACAGCGTCACGAGCAGCACGGTCGACAGCGTGGCCGCCTCCATGGCGACCCAGACGAGCCCTAGATTGTTGCTCGTCAGCGCGACGAGCATCGCCGCGATGAAAAGCTGATACATGCTGTGGTAGAGACGCAGGTGCGGGGGCTTCACGCGGCCGTGCTCGCTCTCGATGCGCATGTACGGGCGCGAGAAGAGCGACGTCGTGAAGCTGACGAACGCCGTCAGCGTGACGAGGAACACGTTGAATGCGTCGATGAAGAACTGCTCGGCGAGCGCCGTGAAGCTGCCTGAGCCGATCACGCGCACGGTGAGCGCGCACGCCGCGAGAAACGTGGCGCCGCTGAACGCGACGTTCGCCTCGGGCGCCCAGCGGCGCGCGCCGACGGCCGCGAGCACCGCTGCGCCGATCACGGGAGTCACGAGCAGCAGCACAAGCTCGACGCTCATCGATCCTCCCGCAGCGATTCGAGATGGTGCAGATCGAGGCTATCGAACCGCTCACGAATCTGGAAGAAGAACACGCCGAGCACGAGCATTGCGACGAGCACGTCGAGCGCCACGCCGAGCTCGACAATCATCGGCATGCCGTAAGTGGCGCTCATCGCGCCGAAGAAGAGGCCGTTCTCCATCGAGAGGAACCCGACAACCTGCGACATCGCCTTGCGGCGTGTGATCATCGTGAGGAACGAAAGCAGCACGACGGCGATCGCGATGCCGATGCCGCTGCGCGTAGCGGTGCTCGCGAGCGCGACGATCGGTTGCGCGAGGCCGAACGAGAAGATCACGAGCAGGAGGCCGATCAGCATCGTTCTCGAGATCTCGAGCAGGGACTCGCTGTCCCAGTACACGCCGAGGCGATGAATGAGCCGGTTCAAGAGCCACGGCAGGAAGAGCACCTTGAGCCCGAGCGTCAAGAGCGCCGAAAGATAGAGGTGCGACTCGCCCGTGCGCCAGGCGAGGAGCAGCGTGGCGGCGCAGAGCAGGGCGGCCTGCATCGCGAGCAGCTCCACGAGCGTCACGACGCGCCGCTGCGACAGCATCGCGAACGCGAGCAACAGGAACAGCGCGGCGATCGAGTTCAGAATCTGGAGATCGAGCGGGGTAGCACTCATCCTCTCAACTCGCGAGCAGCAAACGAACGAGGAGGCCGAGCACGGCGAGCAGGAACGCCGTGGCCAAGAGCTCGGGCACGCGAAACACGCGCAGCTTCGCGAACGCCGTCTCGGCCACGGCGAGCGCCGCTCCGCCCAAGAGCAGCTTCAACGCGAGCAGCGGCAGCGCGGCGAGCAGCGCCGCGACGTTCGGGGTCTCGGCCGTGGCCGCGCCCCACGGCACGAACAGCGCAAGGCCGATGCACGCGTAGTTGAACAGCTTGAGCGCCGCCGACCACTCCATGAGCGCGAGGTGCCGCGCCGAGTACTCGAGCAGCATCGCCTCGTGAATCATCGTGAGCTCCAAGTGCGTGGCCGGGTTGTCCACCGGCAACCGTGCATTTTCGGCCAGCAACACGAGCGCGAACGCGACGGCCGTGAACGCGAGGCTCGGGTGCAGCTCGAACGCTTCCGTGGCGAGCCGCTCGGCGATGGCCGGCAAGGCCGTGCTCTGCGCGATCAGCGACGCCACGAAGATCACGATCAAAAGCGCGGGCTCGGCCAGGAAGCCCACCATCATCTCGCGCCGTGCGCCGAGCGTGCCGAACGCCGTGCCCACGTCCATCGCCGCGAGCGCCATGAAGACGCGCGCCGTGGCGAGCAGGCCGACGAGCGCGATGGCGTCGGCGGCGTTCGAGAACGGCAAGTTCGTGCCCGTCGAAGGCACGATCGCCGCGGCGCAGACCATCGCCCCGAACACGATGTACGGCGCGGAGCGGAACAGCGGCGAAGCGTGCTCGGCGAGCACGGCTTCCTTGATCAGCAGCTTGCTGATGTTGCGGTACGGCAGCCAGAGGCTCGGCGGCGTGCGGTTCTGGAGCACGGCGCGGCATTGCGCGATCCAGCCCGCGAAGAGCGGCGCCGCGAGCACGGCGATCAGCACCTCGAGCACTTGAATCAGCCAGGTGAGCCAGCTCATAGCACGAACCCGAGCAGCACGAGCAGCGTCACGAGGCTATAGACGAGGTACGCCGAGATGCGGCCCTGCTGGATCTGCGCGACGGCAGCCGCGAGGCGCTGCACGAGCGCGGCGGCCGGCACGTAGACGCCCGTCCACACGCGGTCGCTGATCTCGATGCGATAGCGCGGCGCAACGTCCGTCGGGCTCGGTAGCTCGCGGCGAATGCCGAAGAAGAGCCCGAAGATGTGCCGGATCGGCTGGCCGAAGCCCTCGGCCGTGTCCTGCATGCGCGAGTCGAGGCGCGCGAAACCGCAGTCCCACGGCGCGCCGCGCCGCACGCGGCGCCGGTAGACCCGGCTCACGACGAGCATCGCGGCCGCGATGCAGAGCACGACGATGAGGAGGAATACGAGCGGCGCGTAGGACGCCTGCCGGCCCGCGACGGGATCGAGCAGCCACCAGCGGCCGAACGCGGCGCCGGGCTCGAGCAAGCCGAGCTCGGCCGGCACCACGGCAAACAACGAGATCGCCTGATTCGGGAACAAGCCGAGCAGCACGCAGCCGGATGCGAGCCAGATCATTCCCAAGCGCTCGCGCCAGCCGGCGTCGTGCGCGTTTTGGAGCGCTGCCTCGCGCGGCGTTCCCAAGAACACGACGCCGAAGAACTTCACCATCACGTAGCCGGCGAGCGCCGCGGCGAGCGCGACGACGGCCGTGCCGAGCGGCAGCAGCATGTTCAGGAACAAGCGCGGCACTTCGTGCGCGGACAGGAACGCCTGAAGCAGCAGCCATTCGGACACGAAGCCGTTCAGCGGCGGCAGCCCCGCGATCGACAGCGCGCCGATCAGCACGGGCCACGCGACCCACGGCATTCGGTGAATGAGGCCGCCCAAGCGGCCGAGGTTGCGCTGCCCCGTGGCATGCAGCACGGCCCCCGTGCCGACGAAGAGGAGCCCCTTCATGAAGGCATGATTCACGGCGTGATAGAGCACGGCGATCAGCGCCAGCGCGGCCGGCGCGCTCATGCCGGCGGAGCGAAAGACGAGCGCCAAGCCGAAGCCGGCGAACAACAAGCCGATGTTCTCGATCGAGGAGAACGCGAGCAGGCGCTTCATGTCCGTCTGCGCGGCCGCGAACACGACGCCGTAGACGGCCGAGAACAGGCCGAGCGCCATCGCGACGAGACCCCACCACCACGCCGGCTCGCCGAGCAGATCGAGCGATACGCGCAGCACGCCGTAGACGGCCGTCTTCAGCATGACGCCGCTCATGAGGGCCGAGACCGGCGACGGCGCCGCCGGATGCGCTTCCGGCAGCCAGACGTGCAGCGGCACGAGGCCGGCCTTCGCGCCGAAGCCGAGGAGCGCGAGCAGGAACGCGGCCGCGGCCCAACCCGGCGCAAGATCGGCCGCACGCATCGCGTCGAACGTGAACTGCCAACTGCCGCCCTGCATCACGCCGAACGAGAGTAGGATTCCGATCGCGCCCAAGTGCGCGATCAGCACGTACAGGAAGCCCGCCTGGCGGATTTCCGCAATGCGGTGCTGCGTCGTGACGAGGAAGTACGACGTGAGCGCCATCGATTCCCACGCCACCATGAACGAGTACGCGTCGTCGGCGAGCAGCACGGCGCCCATCGACGCGAGAAACAAGTGATACTGAAGGCATAGCAGGCCGGGCAGCGTGCCTTCGCCGCGGCGGAAGTAGCCCGCGCCGAACAGCGAAATGCCGGCCGAGGCGGCGCCGAGCAGGAACAAGAACACGCAGCTGAGCGCGTCGCGGCGCAAGTGCACGGGCAGGTCGGGCAGGCCGATGACGAGCACCCACTGGTCGGCCGGCGCCGCCACCGTGAGGGCGGCGGTGGCCGCAAGCGCGACGCCGACGGCCGCGCCGAGCGGAAACAGCACGCGAGCCACGAGCTTCAGGCTCGCGGGCCGAATCAGTCCCAAAAAGCCGATCACGGCCCACAGACCGAGCAGGCTGACGAGTACGAGCATCGGAGCCGATGCGCTCACCGAGGATCTCGCGAAGGCGCCGTGACGGCACCAAGGTTGTACTTCGATGATAATATCATTAACATCGAATTAGAGTCCAAGAGGTCCGTAGCTTGCCCGCCGAAGACCGCTCCGCACGCCTGACGGTGCTGATCGACCCGCGCAAGAAGGCGTTGTTCGAGCGGCTTTGCGCCGACGAGGACCAGACGCCGTCGCAGGTCGTGCGCCGTTTGATCCGCGCCTACATCGAGCAGCGCACGGGCAAGCCGTGGAACCCCGATGACTCGCCCGAGACCGCGGCCGAGGGAAAACGCTAGCCGCCCACGCACGACGAACCGTGCGTGAGAGGTGCGCACGGGGCTCGTCATTCAAAGGGCAACGCCACATGCGCACGTACACTACCGATACCGTCAACGCACCCCGCAACCTGCGTCACCGCGCGCTCGGCGCGTGGGTGGCTGAAATCGCGACGCTGACGCAGCCCGATCGTATCCGGTGGGCCGACGGCAGCGACGCCGAGTACGACGAGCTGTGCGCCGAAATGGTCGCCTCGGGCATGCTCATCAAGCTGAATCCTGAGCGCAGGCCGAATTCCTATCTCGCGCGCTCCGACGCGAGCGACGTCGCGCGCGTCGAGGACCGCACGTTCATCTGCTCGCGCCGCCAAGAGGACGCGGGGCCCACGAACAACTGGGAAGACCCCGACAAGATGCGCGCCACGCTGCGCGGTCTGTTCGCGGGCGCGATGCGGGGCCGCACGATGTACGTGATTCCGTTTTCGATGGGCCCCGTCGGCGGGCCGATCTCGCAGATCGGGGTCGAGATCACCGACAGCCCGTACGTCGTCGTGAACATGCGCATCATGACGCGCATGGGCAGCGCCGTGCTCGACGAGCTCGGCAGCGACGGGCGCTTCGTGCCGTGCCTGCACTCGGTCGGCGCGCCGCTCGAGCCAGGCCAGAAAGACGTCGCCTGGCCATGCAACCGCAAGAACAAGTACATCGTGCACTTTCCCGAGACGCGCGAGATCTGGTCGTACGGCTCGGGCTACGGCGGCAACGCGCTGCTCGGCAAGAAATGTCTCGCCCTGCGCATCGCTTCGACGATGGCGCGCGACGAGGGCTGGCTCGCCGAGCACATGCTGATCTTGGGCGTAGAGAGTCCGCAGGGCGAGAAGACCTACGTCGCCGCGGCGTTCCCGTCCGCCTGCGGCAAGACGAACTTTGCGATGCTGATTCCGCCGCGCGCGTTCAACGGGTGGAAGGTCACGACCGTCGGCGACGACATCGCGTGGATCAAGCGCGGCCCGCGCGGCGAGCTGCGCGCGATCAACCCCGAGGCCGGTTTTTTCGGCGTGGCGCCCGGCACGTCGGAGAAAACGAACCCGAACGCGATGGCCACGCTGCACGCGAACGTCATCTTCACGAACGTCGCGCTGACGGACGACGGCGACGTGTGGTGGGAGGGCATGACGAAAGAGCCGCCGGCCCACTTGATCGACTGGACGGGGGCGGATTGGACGCCCGAGGCGGCGAGAGAGACAGGCCGCAAGGCCGCGCACCCGAACGCGCGGTTCACCGTGCCGGCATCGCAATGCCCGTCGATCGATCGCGAATGGGAGAACCCGAACGGCGTCCCGATCTCGGCGTTCATCTTCGGCGGGCGCCGCGCGACGACGGTCCCGCTCGTCTACGAAGCGTTCAACTGGAACTTCGGCGTTTATCTGGCCGCCACGCTCGGCTCCGAGACGACTGCCGCCGCCGAGGGCAAGCAGGGTGTGGTGCGGCGCGATCCGTTCGCGATGCTGCCGTTTTGCGGCTATCACATGGGCGATTACTTCAACCACTGGCTGCGCGTGGGCCGCTCGCTCGGCGACAAGCCGCGGATCTTCTGCGTCAACTGGTTCCGCACGGACGCGAAGGGCCGCTTCATGTGGCCCGGCTTCGGTGACAACATGCGCGTGCTGAAGTGGATCGTCGACCGCGTGCGAGGACGGGCCGCGGGGCGCGAAACCGAGCTCGGCTGGGTGCCGCGCTTCGAGGACGTCGATTGGGCGGGCTGCGACGTGACGCGCGAAGAATTCGACGAGCTGATCGCCGTCGACAACGACGCCTGGCACGAAGAGCTCGTGCAGCACCGCGACTGGTTCGAGAAGCTCGGCGCGCGCGTGCCGCAGCAGCTCAAGATCAAGCGCGACCTGATCGCGTCCCGCATTTCCGCCGCGCCGACGGCGTGACGGAAAGGGGCGGAGCCGCGCGAGCGTCGATGCCCGCGCCGGCTCGAACCGTGATGGGTCTTACGCGAGCGCGCGCTCGAACAGCGCCAGCATGCGGCTCCACGCGCGCTCGGCCTGCGCCTCGTCGTAGACCTGCGAATCGGGCGGGCACCAGCCGTGCGCGGCCGGGTACACCTCGATCTCGGCTTGCAGGTTCGCCTTCGCGAACGCATCGCGCAGCACGTTCTTCGCTTCCGGCTCGCGCATGTCGTCGTTCTCGGCCACGGCGAACAGATACTGCGCCCTCATCTGCGGTACGAGCAGGTGCGGGCTGTCGGGGTTCTCGGTGACGAGCCCGCCGCCGTGGAACGACGCCGCCGCCAGAACTCGATTCGGCAGCGCGGCCGCCGTGCGCATCGTGATCGGACCTCCCATGCAGTAGCCCGTCGTGCCGACTCCGCGGTTGCGGTCGACTTGCGGCTGCTGGTCGAGCCAGGCGACGAACGCGCGCGCGTCGGCAACGTGCGTCGTGGCGTTCAGCTGGCCCGCGAGCGGGAACACGATGTTGCGTACTTCTTCGGTGAACCCGGCGCCCTCAGGCACTACCGGGGCCTTCTTGCTGCGATAGAACGGATTCACCGTGAGCACGGCGTAGCCGGACTCCGCGAGGCGCTTGCCCATCTGCCTGAACGCAGGCCGCAGCCCGAGGATGTCGGGCCAAACGAGCACGGCCGCGTGCGCGCCGCTCGACGGATGCACGAAGTACGCGTCGCAGACGCCGTCGGGCGTGCGGATCTCGACGTCTTTCTCCGTCACCGACTGCGCGTTCGCGGCGCGCGGCAACATCATGGCGAGGCCGACGCCGGCCGTCAGCGCACTGAAGTCGCGGCGCGTGACGCGCCCGGCACGGATGTAATGCTCGAGGTCCTCTTCGAAGTTGTTGTCGCACATGGCAGGCACCCCCCTTGGTTTGTAGGTGCACCGGAAGTCGGTGCCCATAGGCGTTCGACTATACCGATTCGCCGTCGGGCGCTCACGCCGCGAAGCGGCTCACTGTGCAAAGAATCCTTCGAGCTCCGCCGCGAGCGCCTCGGGAGCTTCCTCGGGGATGTAGTGGCCCGTCGGTAGGGCACGGCCCGTCACCTTGCGCGCGCATTTCGCGCGCCAATCGGCGAGCGGCGCGAACAGCCGGTGCACCACGCCGCGCTCGCCCCAGAGCACGTGCACACGGCAATCGATTCGCCTCGCGGCATCCGCGCGGTCGTGCTCAAGGTCGATCGTTGCGGCCGCGCGGTAGTCTTCGCACATGGCGTGGATGGCGGCCGGGTCCGCGAAGCAGCGCTCGTACTCGGCGAGCGCTCGCGCGTCGAACACGGACAATCCCTCGGAGCCCCAGCCGCCGAGCTTCGTGCGCAGATAGAACGTGGGAGCGGCGCCGATGAGCCGCTCGGGCAACGGCGCCGGCTGGATCAAGAAGAACCAGTGGTAGTAGGCGCGCGCGAACTCCGTCGTCGTGCGCTCGTACATCGTGAGCGTCGGCGAGATGTCGAGCACGGCGAGCGCGCGCACGGCGTGCGGGTGATCGAGCGCAAGCCGGTGCGCGACTCGGCCGCCGCGGTCGTGGCCGCAGACGAAGAATTCCTCGAAGCCGAAACCGCGCATGAGCTCGAGAGCGTCTGCCGCCATCGTCCGCTTGCTGTAGGCCGAATGATCGGGCGGGCCCTCGGGCTTGTCGGAGTCGCCGTAGCCGCGAAGATCCGGCATCACGAGCGCGAAGCCCCGGCGCAGGCGCTCGGCCACGCGATGCCAGATGACGTGCGTTTGCGGAAAACCGTGCAGCAGCAATAGCGGCGGTCGACCCGAGGCCGGCGTCGCGTCGTAGCGGACGTTGAGCAAGATGCCGTTCGCGGGCCGTCGCTCGACTTCGAAGCCCGGCGGGAAGAGCTCGGACATGCCGCGAGTGTCCGCCGCCGCGGTCGGCCGTGCAAGAACGAGCCACTCGGCCGCCGAAGCAGCCGAGCGGCTCGAGCGCGCCGGCGTCGACACGCTCTTCGCGGAAAGGCATCGGTTCGCCGGAGCAAACGTCCGCGTATCCGCAAGCGGCCATGATGCACAACGCGTGCCGTCGCGAGAGCTCGGGTGCGCGAGCACGGTTGTGTCGGCGTGATCGCGCGGCTCTGCGCGCACCGCTCTCGCGCTGCCGGAATGCATCTTGCAGCGAACGCCGGCGCCGAAACCCGTAAGGAGGAATGTCGCCATGGAACGAATCGAGAAAGCGATCGACGTCGATTGCCCCGTGCGCACGGTTTACAACCAATGGACGCAGTTTGAGGAATTCCCACGCTTCATGGACGGCGTCAAAGAGGTGCGGCAGATCGACGACACGCACGTGCGATGGCACGCCGAGATTTTCGGCAAAGACAAGCAGTGGGACGCCGAGGTCACGGAGCAGGTGCCGGATCAGCGCATCAGCTGGAAGAGCGTGTCCGGCGACGCGCCGAACGCCGGGACGGTCCGTTTCGACCCCATCGGCCCCGAGCGCACGCTCGTGCGCTTGGCAATGGCGTACGAGCCGCAAGGCGCCGTCGAAAAGACCGGCGACGCGCTCGGGCTCTTGAGCAAGCGCGTACAAAAGAGCGTCGACAATTTCAAAAAGTACATCGAGGCGCGCGGCGCCGAAGACGGCGGCTGGCGCGGCGAGGTGCACGAGAGCAAGCCCACGCCGCGGCGTTGACCCCTTCGGGCCCGGAGACTGGCCTTCGAGCTTTCCGCTGCGGGTTCGCCGGCGCAGTGCCCCATCTCGGTACCGGCGAGCCTCTTTGCAAAGCCGCCCGAGCGAGCCGGCCGGCCTCTCCGACTGTGACCGGTGCCCTTGCTTGGCGCACGCATTCCGGTAGCGTGCGCCGAACCGCCGACACTAGGGGACGGCCGGTAGCCGATGAAGATCCTGCTCGTCGAAGACGATTCAGACGACGCCGAGCTTCTGCATCAAACGGTGCTTCGCCATAACGCGCGCGGGTTGGACATAACGCGCGCGAGCCGCATCGAGGAAGCCGTGCGAGAGCTGCGCGGCCAGAGGTTCGACGTGGTGCTGCTCGACCTTCACCTTCCGGACGCGTCGGGCGCCGAGTGTGTCGACCGCGTCCAGCAAGCCGACGCGCTCGTTCCGATCGTGGTGCTGAGCGGGCAGGGCGACGAGGACTACGCCGTCGAGATCCTGAACCGCGGCGTGCAGGACTACCTCGTCAAGTGGGAAGGCGACGGCCGCATCATCCTGCGCGCGATTCGCTACGCGATCGAGCGCAAGCGCAGCGAGGTCAAGCTCCATTACCTCGCGCGCTACGACTCGCTTACGGGCATCCCGAACCGCCAGTACCTGCGCGACCAGCTCGAGCGGGCGACGGCGCGCGCCGATCGCGCCCGGCAGAAGCTCGGTCTGCTCCTGCTCGACCTCGACCGGTTCAAGATGGTGAACGACACGCTCGGCCACGAGCAGGGCGACGAGCTGCTGCGTGCCGTCGTCCAGCGCTTGCGCGGGAGCGTCCGCGAGGGCGATTTGCTGGCGCGCTTGGGCGGCGACGAGTTCGCGATCTTGCTCGAGCACGTCGACGGCGCGCTCGAGCTCGAAGCCATCGCGGGCGGCATCGTCGGCCGCTTTCAGGAGCCGTTTTACCTGCGAGGCCGCCACGTGTCGGTGACGGCGAGCGTCGGCATCACGCTTTATCCCGTCGACAACGCGGACCCCGCCGCGCTGCTCAACAACGCCGACATCGCGATGTATCAGGCCAAGGAGCAGGGCCGCAACACGTTCAAGTTCTTCACGCCGAGCATGCACGAGCAGATCCTGTCCTATCACAAGCTGCACACCGACCTGAAAGCCGCCCTCGCCGAGCAGCAGCTCGAGCTTCTGTATCAACCGCAGTTCGGCCTCTCGGACCATCGCGCGCACGCCGTCGAGGCGCTGCTGCGCTGGAATCACCCGACGCGCGGCCGCGTGCGGCCCGACGAGTTCATCACGGTGGCCGAGGAGAGCGGCTGCATCATTCCCGTCGGCCTCTGGGTCATCGAGCAGGTGTGCGAGCAGCTCAAGCGCTGGCAAGGGATGGGGGTGCCGGTGCCGCGCGTCGCGATCAACGTCGCGGCGCTGCACTTCCATCAGCAGGGCTTCCACCATCAGGTCCGCAACGTCCTCGAGCAGCACGGCATCAACCCCGAGCTCATCGAGCTCGAGCTCACCGAGCGCTCGTTGATGGAGGATACGGAGACCACGCGCGACTGCCTGTACGCGTTGAAGGACATCGGCCTGCGCCTCGCGATCGACGACTTCGGCACCGGGTATTCGTGTCTCAACTATTTACGGCGCTTTCCTCTCGACGTGCTCAAGATCGATCGCTCGTTCGTCTCGGATCTCGACACGAGCGAGGACGCTCAGGCGATCTGCGGCGCCATCCTATCGATCGCGCACCGGTTGTCGCTCGACGCCGTCGCCGAGGGCATCGAGTCCGAGCAGCAGCTCGCGTTCTTGACGAAGCAGGGCTGCCAGTTCGGCCAGGGCTATTACTTCAGCCGGCCGATCGAGCCCGACGCGATCGCGACGCTGATGGTCGACCGCGGCGCGCAAACGGCGCGCCATCGCCGCGTCGAGCAGCAGCCGCTGGCCGCGACGGCGGGCTGACGCCGAGGTCTCGGCATCACGCCGTCGGCACCCCTCGTAAGCCGCTGCCGGGGCAGGCAAAATATCCGTACATTCCGCAAGGTGTGACGAAGATCGCATCATTTCATTAGCCGCTGCAAGTAAGTTTGCAGCCGGCCCCTGCGGAAGAAGAGAGGATGGAGAAGGACATCCCGGACCATTTCGGCACTCGCATCGTCAGCCAGCGCGAGCTCGTGATAGGCGGCGTGCCGTTCCAGTGGTGGGCGGTAGGCGAGAAGCCGGCCCTGGTCACGGTGCGGGCGCCGATGTTCGGCAGCCTCGCCGAGCTCACCGACGGCGACGTCGCGCAATTCGCTGCCGCGCTCGCGAAACGGCTGCTGACGCAGCATGCCGCGGCGCCTAAGAAAGAGCGCAAATCGGAACGCAGAGCACTCGATTGGTCGGCCTTGGAGAAGCCCGGCTGGTTCGAGCCCGGGAGCACCGACTTCACCGAGACCGTCTTCTGACCTCGCGCCGGCGGCAGGCCCGTTTCGCGAGGCAGCCGGGGAAGAAGCTCCACGGGCCCTTGCCAAACGCAGCGTCGAGCAATAGTTTCATTCTTGCATGAACCGGTTGGCCCGACTCGGGGTAAACCGGCTCAGCACTCGGGGCGGGGTTTCAGCAAGGAGTCTTCGAGATGGCTCAAGACGAAGAACGCCGCGGCCAACTTGCGCTCGAGCTCGACTGCACGGCTCACCATGTGAGCGGCCAATCGTTCATGCCGGCGCCGAACGGCGGCGTAGGCGGACTCTTTTCATGCTCCGTCGGGCCGTTGCCGAACGAGACCTTGGCGGCACTCGACGAAGCCGCGCGGGCGCACGCGCCCGTGCGCCTGCTGTTCAACGCAACGCCGCTCGTGCTCGAGATGGTGTCGATCGAACGCAAGGACGCTCACCGCGTCCGCATCGTCGGCTCGGTCGTGCGCGAGGACGCGGGGACGGCCTAGAAGGCCGCGCTGCTCGAGTCATCGTGGCGGTGCGGGGAGTCTACTGTTACCCCACGGGGGCAGCGCCGCAACTGGCGGGGTTCACGTGTCCATCGCGAAAATATGGCTATAATATAGCCAGAATGCGTCATGAGATCGTTCTTGCTCCGGAGGCCGTTGAAGATCTGAATGCGCTGAAGGCGGCCACGAAGGCTTCGGTTAAAGAAGCGCTCGAAACGCATTTGCGCCATGAGCCCACGAAAGTGAGCAAGAGCCGAATCAAACGTCTACGAGGCGTCAGGCGGCCACAGTATCGATTGAGAGTAGACGAGATCCGGGTTTTCTATGACGTCGTGGGCACGAATGTCGAAGTGCTCGCGATTGTCGCCAAGTCGGAGGCCGAGCAATGGCTGGAAAAATTCGCAACAAGGGCCGAGTAAAAGAGGTTCCCCTGTCGGAGGTCAAGGACGACCTGTCGAAGTATCTGCGGGAAGCCTCGCAGACGCAGATCGTCATTACCCGGCACGGCAAGCCCGCGGGTGTGCTCATCGGGTTTGAGACCGAGGACGACTGGTTCGACTACCGCCTCGAGAACGATCCACGGTTTCTTGCCCGAGTTGAGAAGGCGCGAGCAAGCCTTCGTGACGGACGAGGGGTGCGTCTCGAGAAGGTGTAGCGTGTTATGGCGGGGGAAGACCTCATGCCCTCGGCCGTCAGTGCACTCAAACAGCGCCTCGAGGCACTCGAGTCCGAGAAACAGGAACTCCTGGCGGAGCTTGCCCGACTGAAGCGGACGGAAAATGCCGTCGCTGAAGCGGCGGCGCTGTCCCGCGCCACTGGCCCGGTAAACGCAGCGTCGGATGCTGTCACCAAGATCAAACTGTTCAGATCTCTGTTTCGCGGCCGCGACGACGTGTTTCCGCGTCGCTGGCACAACGCGAATTCGGGTAAGTCCGGTTACTCACCCGTTTGCCGCAACGAGTGGGTGCGCGGGGTTTGCGAGAAGCCGCGTGTGAAATGCGGCGAATGTCCGCATCAGGCGTTCGTCCCCGTGACGGATGATGTTGTCCGTTGTCATCTACAGGGCACGGATCGGGATGCGTCGGGGCGCCAGTCGGGTTCTGAATACATCGCCGGCGTCTATCCGCTGCTTCCGGATGAGACGTGCTGGTTTCTCGCGATCGACTTCGACAAGCAGTCGTGGCAAGTCCGCCCGGGCATTCGTAGATGCTTGTCGGGCTCACCAGATCGACGCGGCACTTGAGCGTTCCCGCTCGGGACAGGGTGCGCACGTGTGGATCTTCTTCTCTGACCCCGTCCCTGCTGTCGATGCACGCAAGCTCGGTGCGATGCTCGTCACGAGCGCGATGGAACGTCGGCCCGATATTGGTTTCGAGTCCTACGACCGATTCTTCCCAAGCCAAGATACGAGGCCGGCCGGAGGATTCGGCAACCTCATCGCGCTGCCGTTTCAGGACGGACCTCGTCGCCTCGGCAACAGCGTGTTCGTCGACGACGAGTGGGTTCCCTACGAGGATCAGTGGGCTTATCTGTCGAGCGTCAAGCGCGTTCCCTACTCGGAGGTCCTATCGTTGATCAGCGCTGCATCGGCCGCCGGACGGATCGTCGGCGTGCGGCTGCCGGTCGATGACGACGACGATGAGCCTTGGCGATTACCGCCATCGCGGCGGACGGCGGATCCGCCGATTCGCGACAAGACGCTGCCAGAACGGGTGAAGGTGGTTCTCGGCAATCAGGTCTATGTCGATCGAAGCGCGCTTCCGGCGTCACTCGTGGCGCGATGCATCCGTTTGGCCGCCTTCCAGAACCCGGAGTTCTACGCCGCGCAGGCGATGCGTCTACCGACCTTCGGTAAACCGCGCGTCATCTCGTGCGCGGAACTCTTTCCGAGCCACGTGGCTTTGCCCAGAGGTAGCCTGGACGCCGTGCTCGAGCTCATGAAGGAGCACCATATTCGCCCGGACATTCAAGACGAACGGGAATCAGGTGCGCCGCTGGACGCCAATTTCTTGGGCGAGCTGACGGAGGAGCAGGAGAGAGCCGCTGCAGCATTGCTCCAACATGACTATGGCGTCCTGGCCGCGGCGACCGCGTTTGGCAAGACCGTTGTCGCGAGTCGCGTCCTAGCCGCCCGTCGCCGCAACACGTTGATCCTTATCCACCGTCGACAGCTCATGGATCAGTGGGTCGCCCGGCTCTCGGCCTTTCTCGATATCGACCCGAAACGGATCGGCATGATCGGCGGCGGCAAGAAGAAGCCGACGGGCATGATCGACGTTGCGCTGATCCAGAGCTTGGTCCGCAAAGGCGAGGTATCGGACGTGGTGGCCAAATACGGGCACCTGATCGTCGATGAGTGCCATCATCTGCCGGCCGTAAGCTTCGAGGCGGTTGCGCGACAGTCGAAAGCGAAGTTCGTCCTCGGTCTCTCGGCCACCGTCACCCGGAAAGACGGTCACCACCCGATCGTGTTCATGCAGTGCGGTCCCGTGCGGTACCGCGTCGATGCCCGTAAGCAAGCAGCCGTCCGGCCGTTTGCTCATAAGGTCGTGTTCCGGTCGACAGCATTCGCGAGTGCGGAACCGTCAACCACAGGC
This sequence comes from Rhodospirillaceae bacterium, assembly GCA_037445815.1. GTDB lineage: Bacteria > Pseudomonadota > Gammaproteobacteria > Steroidobacterales > Rariloculaceae > FEN-1219. The sequence goes on along the minus strand of JBBIJV010000015.1, from coordinate 13,226 downwards.
CCCGCACGAATTCAGAAGCTCTACGGACTCATGGCGAAGGACTCGGCACGGAACGACTTGATCTTCAACGACGTGCTGCTGGCGTTAGAGGCTGCACGTTCGCCCGTCGTCCTTACCGAGCGGAAGGACCATCTATTGTATTTCGCTGAGCGACTGGCGAAGTTCGCGAAGAACGTCATTGTGTTTCATGGCGGCATGAAAGCGAAGGCGCAGAAGGAGGCCGAGCGCGCGTTGAGAGAGGTTCCGGACAACGAGGAGCGCGTGTTGCTGGCCACGGGCCGCTATCTCGGTGAGGGATTCGACGACGCTCGTCTCGATACGCTCTTTCTAACGATGCCGATTTCGTGGCGTGGGCTGCTTTCGCAGTACGCCGGCCGTCTGCATCGACTGCATCCAACCAAGCGCGACGTCATGATCTACGACTATGTCGACGTGCGTGAGCCGATGCTGCTCAGTATGAGCATGAAACGGCGCACGGGGTATCGAACTCTGGGCTACACAGAGGTATCGGCCGAGGAAACGCCGTCGAGGACGTAGCGCGCGTCTTCACACTACTCCACGTCCGGCTCTGCCTAGGCGGGAGGGAATAAGCTGGTTCGGGGCGTCGTCACGTAGACTGGTCTCGTCGGCGCGTCCGGATCATCGCGCGCTCGTCGTACCGCGAAAAAGTCGTTTTGAGACTTCCGTGCGCGATGCCGTGGAATTCTCGGACCGCACGAGTCTCAGGGTGCGGGTGTGACTTGCAGCGTGCGCGCAAGTCGCGGAAGAGTCGGGAGAATTGCGCCAGTCGCGCAGAGACGACAAAACTTTATAGAACAAGGACTTGGATTGGCGGAGAGGGTGGGATTCGAACCCACGGTACGGTCGCCCGTACACTTGATTTCGAGTCAAGCCCGTTCGGCCACTCCGGCACCTCTCCGCCGCGCAGTCTAGCGGCAAAGCTGCACGAGCGGCAACGAGCGCGACGGCCGGCCGGGTGAGGAAGCGCCGGCTATTTTGCCGGTAGTCCGTACTGGATCACTTTCACCTTCTCGAGCGTGACGAGCCCGCTCGACATCATCCCGTCGAGCACCGGCAGAAACTGCGTGATGCGCTCCGCTGTATCGACGATCTCGACGACGATGGGCAAGTCGTCGGAGAGCTCCAGGATCTTCGCGGTATGCAGCACGCTGCTCGCGCCGTAGCCGAGGGCGCCGCGCAGTACGGTGGCACCCGCGAGATGTTGCTCGCGCGCCTTCGCGACGATGGCTTCGTGGAGCGGGACATGGCCGTGCCGGTCGCGCTCGCCGAGGAATACGCGTAGAAGCGTCGCTTCCTGTTGTGGCTGCATGACGATCCTCCTATCGGTTGAGCGCGACCGCGCCGGCATGGCCGAGCCAGACCGCGCCGAGACACAGCGCCACGGAAGCCACGGCGTTCACGCTCGCCCACAACCATTCGCCGCCGCGCACGAGGTTCAACGTCTCCAGGCTGAACGACGAGAAGGTGGTGAAGCCGCCGAGTACGCCGATCAAGACGAACGCGCGCGTATCGGGCGATGCGAGCAAGCGGCCGTCGGGCGCGGTGAGTGTGGCGAGGAACCCGATTGCGAGCGAGCCGGCGACGTTGACGAGCATCGTGCCCCACGGAAAGGTGGATCCGAACCAACGAGCCGCGGCACTCGCGCATCCGTAGCGCGCCACGCTGCCGAGAGCGCCGCCGAGCGCCACCCAGAAGTATGTCATCTGCGTCACCCCACTGCGTCCGCCGACGCTGTCCGCGGCCATAGTATCGAAAACGGCACCGGACTATCCTCTGCGGTGACAGCGGAAGGAGAACGTCATGAATAACCGCACCACGCGCCGCGACATCGTGAAGGCGGTTGCCGCCGGTGCCGTGCTCGCGTCGACGCGCGCCGCGGCACAGCAGCGGCGCAACGACGACCTCACGCGGCTCTCGATCGCCGAAGCGAGCCGGCGCATCGCCGCGCGCGATCTCTCGCCCGTGGAGCTCACGCGCGCCTACCTCGAGCGAGTCGAGAGCGTCGACGGCAAGCTCAATTCTTATATAACGGTGACGGCCGAGCAGGCGCTCGAGCAGGCGCGCGCGCTCGAGGCCGAGCTCGCGCGCGGGCTCAACCGCGGGCCGCTGCACGGCATTCCGCTCGGCCTCAAGGACAACATCGATACGGCCGGTACTCTGACGACGGCCGCGAGCGCCGTGTACGCGGCCCGGGTGCCGGCCGAGGACGCCGCGGTCGTGCGCAAGCTCAAAGACGCCGGTGCCGTGCTGCTCGGCAAGCTCAACATGCACGAGTTCGCGTACGGCGGCACGTCGGCCGTCACGCATTACGGGCCCGTGCACAACCCGTGGAATGTCGCTCATCACCCGGGCGGCTCGTCGGGCGGTTCGGCCGCCGCCGTCGCGGCGCGGCTCTGTGCCGCGGCGCTCGGCACGGACACGGCCGCCTCCGTTCGATATCCGGCCGCGTGCTGCGGCGTCGCGGGGCTCAAAGCGACACACGGTCTCGCGAGCATTCGCGGCATCGTGCCCCTGTCGGAGATGCACGATCACGTCGGGCCGCTCGCGCGCAGCGTCGCGGACTGCGCGATCGTGATGACGGCGCTCGCGGGCTTCGATCCGCTCGATCCCGTCAGCATCCGCACGCAGCGCGAGGACTATCGCGCCGCGATCGGCCGCGACGTGCGGCAGCTCTCCATCGGCATTCCGCGCTCGCCCTTCTTCGAGCAGCTCGATCCGGAAATCGAGGCGGCCGTCGAAAGCGCGATCGAAGTGCTCGTCGGCCTCACGAGCCCCGTGCGCGACGTGACGTTGACGACTCCGGATACCTACGCGCTCCTCGACGCCGAAACGTACGCCTACCACGCGCCGCTGCTCGCCGACGCCGCGAAGCGCGCGCTGTACCAGCCGCTGACGCTGCCGCGCGTGCAGGGTGGCAGCCGCGTCACGACGCAGGTCTACATCGAGCAGCGGAGGCAGATGCAGATCGCGCGCAACACCGTCGACGCCGTATTCGAAGACGTGGACATTCTCGTTGCGCCGACGTGCATGGCGGTGCCGGGGACGATCGAAGCCGTGCTTGCGAACCCCGCGTCCGAACCATCGCTGATCCGTAACACGCTGCCGTTCAACGTGCTCGGCATTCCCGCGATCAGCGTACCGTGCGGCTTCACGCGTGCGGGCTTGCCGATCGGCATGCAGATCATCGGTCCGCGTCTCGGCGAAGCGAACGTGCTCGCGCTGGCCCACGCCTACGAGCAGGCGACGGAATGGCATCGGCGCGAGCCGCCGATCGCGTGAGGCCGCCCAAGCCGAACCAACCGCGATACGGCGGGTCATAGCTGCCGTTGCCCACGGCGGAAGCCGCGATGCGCGAGCCCGTACCGGCCGATCATCCCGAGATCGATCTCAAGCGTCGGTCGCGCGCAGGCCGCCCGTGGTCGCCGAGCACGCCGTTCGTCGTCTCGATCGCCGTGCACGCGCTCGCCGCCTACGCGCTGTTGCTCCATCCCTTAGCCGACGCGCCCGCACCGCCGCACAGGGTGGCTGACTATTTCGTGTTCGAGCTGCCGACGCCGCGGCCGGAGCCGGCGCCGCCTCCCACGCCGGAAGAGGCGCCCATCACCGAAACGGCGCCGGTGCAGAGGCTCGTCGAGGAGCGCGGGACCGAGGGGTCTGCGCCCGCGGCGGAAGCGCCTGTCGAGCGCGCAGTGGTCGACGAGCCCGCCGCGCCCGCGAGCGAAGCGCAGCCCCAAGCGATCGCGGAAGCTGAGCCCGCCGCGAGCGACGAGGCGCCGACCGAGCAGGCAACACCTGAGACGACACCGGCGCCGTTCGTCGATTTTTCCGAGGAGAGCCGGCGCGCAGCGCGCGAGGTCGTCGCCGAGCGCTCGACCGAAAGCGAGTACCTCACGTTCACGATGGACGACGTCGCGCCGCCGCGCGCCGAGCCGGAAGAGGAGCCGAAGCGCAGCATCTTCGACGGCGGCGGGGCCGATTTCGGCCGACGGTCCGTCGGCACCGTAGGGCAGCAGCGCACGAAGCTCGGGCGCAAGCTCGCGGAGCTCTGCAATGCGCTGACGGGCGGCTTCGGCGTTTCGCTCCTCGGCTTCGGCCTGTTCAGCGCGTGCGCTTCGCCCGATACCGGCCCGAGCGGATTGTTTCCGGAGGTGCGGCCCGCCTATCTCGATCTGATGCCGGAGTGTGTCGACACGCGCGATACGGCGCCGGCGCTGGCGCTCGAAGCGCCGTTTCCGACCGTCAAATGCCGGCTCGTGAAGCAGGACCCCGGGGAATGAACGTCGAGCGGCGGCCCCAGCACGAACCCTGTAGTTTTCTGTTCGCGTGTAAGAAAACCGCGCTTCATGCGTACTACTTCTCGCGTGCAGAGCTTGGAGGAGGCGATTGAGCCCTGACGTAACGTCAGGTGCGTAGCGTCAACGTCGTGCCAACCGTGCGCCTTGTCCCAGTGGCAGGATGTTCTAGAACGAGATTTGGAAGTAGTATTCGCGGACCGCGTCGCTCCCCCCGACTCCAGAAGGACCACTCGGATGGCCCAGAACACTTCTGTCGGCGTTCTCGTGAACATCCTCACGGCGCCTCAGGCCGCGTTCGCCGTCATCAAGGAGCGGCCGAATCCTTGGTTGCCGCTGCTCGTGATCATGATCGGCACGTTCATCGTCCAGTTCGCGTACATGCAGGCCGTGGATTTCCCGTGGCTCATGGACCAGCAGCTCCAGGCGGGCGGAGCGCAGCTCACGGAAGCGCAGCGCGCCGAGCTCGTCGACGGAATGACGCGGATCCCGCCGAGCGTGCTCGGCGCGATCCAAGGCGTCTCGGGCGTGATCTTGATCCTGATCATCTACGCGCTCGTCGCCCTCTATTACACCGGCGTGTCGTTCGCAACGCACGACGGCGTCAAGTACGGACAATGGCTGGCGCTCATCGCGTGGTGCTCGCTGCCGAGCGTGTTCGGCTTGATCGCGTCGCTCGTGAACCTGCAAGTCACCGATGCGCGGTTCCTGCCGCAAGAGCGTTTGAATCCGCTGGCGTTCGGCAGCCTGCTCGGCATCAGCCCGCAGGGTGCGACGATCGTCGAGCGCATCTTGATGTCGTTCGATGTGACGATCTTGTGGTCCACCGTGCTGCAGATCCTCGGCTATCAGGCGTTCACGCAACGATCCGTGGCGACATCGACGATCGTGGTGCTCGGCCCATTGGCCGTCATCGTGCTCATCGCCTCGATTGCCGCGCTGACCTAGGAATGTCATGAACAAGAAGCTCATCGTCATCATCGGCCTGGTCGTGCTCGTTGTAGCCGTGCCGTTGATCCAAGCACGCGTGCGCGGCACCGCGGCCGTCGAAGTCGAGGTGGAGAAGCTCGAGCCGCGCGTGATCCAGTCGTCGGTGCTCGCGTCTGGCAAGCTCGTGCACGAGGAAGAGGTCAAGCTCACCACCGAGGAAATCGGGCGCGTGACGGCCATCTACGTCGACGAAGGGCAATCGGTGAAGAAAGGCGACCTTGTGCTTCAGATCGACGACCAGCGCTTGCGCGCCGCCGTGGATCAGGGCGAGGCGAGCGTGCGCATGCAGGAGATCGCGATTCAGCGCCAGCAGCTCCAGGTCGAGAACCTGCGGACGCAATGGAATCGCATGAAGGGCCTGCACGAGCGCAAGCTCATCGACGAGGACAGCTTCGTCACGGCTACGAACAACCTCGAGATCGCCGAGGTGGACCTGATGTCGAGCCGCGAGTCGCTCGAGCAGGCTCGCGCGCAGCTCGAGCAGCAGCAGGACAGGCTCGCCAAGACGCGCGTCTACTCGCCGATCGACGGCACCGTCACGACGCTCGACATCAAGGTCGGCGAGACGGCCATCGCGAGCTCCACGAACATCCCGGGGTCGAGCCTCATGACGATCGCGAACCCGGCGAGCATCCACACCGAGGTCAACGTCGACGAGGCGGACATCGCGAACGTCGAGATCGGGCAGAAGGCGCGCGTGTTCGCGATCGCGTATCCCGATCAGCCCGTCGAGGGCGTCGTCGAGCAGATCGCCGTCTCGGCGAAGGTCGCGGAAGGGCAGCAGGGGCAGAGCTTCGCGGTGAAGATTCGCCTGCTCGATTCGCACAAGATCACGCTGCGCCCGGGTATGACGTGCCGCGCCGAAATTTTCACCGCCACGAAGGGCGGCGTGCTCGCGGCGCCGATCCAAGCGATCTTGGTCGACGAAGATCTCACGACGGACGTCGTGCGCCGCGACGTGTTCGTGAACCGCAACGGGCGCGCCGTGAAGGTGCCCGTCGAGGTCGGCATCGCCGACGACACCTATCAAGAGATCGTGAGCGGCCTCGACGCCGGAGACGAGGTGGTGACGGGCCCGGACCGCGTGCTGCGCGCGCTCGAGGACGGCGACCGCATCAGGGTGGCCGAGAACAATCGCAGCGAGCGCCGGGATGCCGCCAACGCGTCGGAGTGAGCGCGATGCCGGTCATTGAGCTCGACTCGATCAGCAAGCACTACGAGATGGGCCAGCAGGTCATCAAGGCCGTGGACAACCTCGACCTCACGATCGATTACAACGAGTACGTCGTGTTCATCGGTTCCTCGGGCTCGGGCAAGTCGACGCTGATGAACATCATCGGCTGCCTCGACACACCCACGTCGGGCCGCTACGTGCTGAACCAGCGCGACGTGAGCGGCCTCGAGGAGAACGAGCTGGCCGATATCCGCAATCAGGAGATCGGCTTCATCTTCCAGAGCTTCAACCTGTTGCCGCGCGCGTCGGCGCTCAAGAACGTGATGCAGCCCTTGATCTACCGCGGCCTGTCGCTCGCCGAGCGCACAGCCGAGGCGGAGCGCGTGCTCGAGCGCGTGGGCCTCGCCGACCGTGCCGATCACTTGCCGAATCAGCTCTCGGGCGGGCAGCGCCAGCGCGTCGCGATCGCGCGTGCGCTGGTCACGAACCCGTCGATCCTGCTCGCCGACGAGCCGACGGGCAATCTCGACTCGCAAACGAGCGCCGAGATCCTTGCCCTGTTCGACGAGCTGCACCGGGACGGCCAGACGATCGTCGTCGTCACGCACGAGCCCGACGTCGCGGCGCACGGTGAGCGCATCGTTCGCCTGAAGGACGGCAAAGTCGTGGAGGACCGGCGCAATGAGCGCGGCCGCACCGAGCACTGAGCGCCGCGGGTTGCGCGCCCGTGCTGCCGTGCGGGCGCGATTCCCGCTGTGGTTCGCGGCCCAGGAGGGCGCGCGCGCCGCGCTCGGCTCGATCCGCGCGCACGCGTTCCGCAGCTTTCTGACGACGCTCGGCATCGTGATCGGCGTGGCGTCGGTGATCGCGATGATCTCGATCATCCAGGGCCTCTCCGTGATGATCGGCGACCAGTTTGCCGGCCTCGGCGCGAACGGGATCACGGTATCGTCGTTCACGTCGCGCGAGGCGTTCCTGGCCGGGCGCATCGCGCGGCTCACGGAAGCCGACTACAACCTGCTCCGCTACCGCGTCGAGGGGCTCGAGTCCATCACGCCGATCATGCAGACGCAGGGGCAGGTGCGGTCGGGCTCGAAGGTGACGGCGACGCAGGTCATCGGCTCGACGTACGCGTATCAGCAGGTTGCACAGCTCTACGCCGCGCGGGGCCGGTTCATTTCCGACAGCGACAACCAGACGCGGCGCCGCGTGGCCGTCATCGGCGAGCAGGTGCGCGCCGACTTGTCGTTGCCGGACAATCCGCTCGGGGAATACATCCAGTACAACGGCGAGTGGCTCAGGATCATCGGCCTGCTCGAGGAGAAGGGCGAGATTTTCGGCCAGAGCCAAGACAATCTGCTCATCATTCCGTTCAACACGCTCGCGAGCTTGCAGGGCAACCAACGCCAGCGCGATCTATGGATCCGCGCGACGATCCGAGATTTGGACGAGCTCGACAGCGTGAGCGCCTCGATGACGCGCCTCTTGCGCATCGCGCACAATCTCGGGCGCGACGACGATGACGACTTCCGTGTTCAGTCCGCCCAGCAGCTCCAGGAGACCGTCGAAGGCATCCTGAACACCGTCACCGTCGTGATGAGCGGCATCGTCAGCATTTCGCTGCTGGTCGGCGGCATCGGCATCATGAACATCATGCTCGTGTCGGTGACCGAGCGGACGCGCGAGATCGGCATCTGCAAGGCGATCGGCGCGAAGCGGCACCACATCCTGCTCCAGTTCCTGCTCGAGGCGCTCGTGCTTTGCCTGTTCGGCGGCCTCATCGGCGTCGGGCTCGGCTATGCGATCGGCGCGCTCGCGGCGTCGTTCATTCCGGGCTTCCCGCCCGCATACACTCCGTTGTGGGCCGTCGTGCTGGCGCTCGGGTTCTCCGGGGCCGTGGGCGTGGTGTTCGGCATTCTGCCGGCGGCGAAGGCCGCGAACCTCGATCCGATCATGTCGCTGCGCTACGAATAGCCGGCGAGCGGCTCGGCGCTGCGCGCGCCCCGCTCGCGCGTCAGCCCAAGAACCAGATGCCGCGCGCCATCATCACGGCCATTAGAATGATGACGAAGAGCAGCGTGAGCTCGATGTGGATCAGCATTCGCACGCGGCGCCGCGTAGCGGCGTCGAACGCCGGCACGCGCTGCTCGCGCAGCGCCTTGCGCCAGCCGAGGAACTTCAGCGTCGGGTAGATCGACAGCAAGGCGACGCCGATGAAGAGACCGAGCTTCACGAGGAAAGGCCCGCTCGCGAAGTAATACGCCGCGCCCTTCTCGGTGTAGAGCACCCGAACGAAGCCCGCGGCGAGCACGACGAGCGCGGCGATGCCGTACACCATGTCCATGCGCAGCACGCTGCGTGCCGACGCGGGCGTGAGATCGCCTCTCAGCACGACGAGCTCCGTCAGCAATGTGGCCACTACGAGGAACGCCGCGGCGTGGTGGATGAAGGCGGCCGTGATCGTCGCGGTCATGGCCTCGAGTCTAACCCATGAGGCGGTTCGTATCGCCGCGCCCTCGAGACCGTCGCCGTCGAGCCAACCGGCGCAAGAGGCGGCTCCGCGGAAACGCGCACCAACTTAGTGCAAGATGCGTCACGTGACGGTCGATTCTCGCTGCGGATCGAGCCCTCTCGACGAGCTCTACAGAGCCCCTATCGACAGCGTAGCTCGTGCGTGCTCAGCCACCGAGGGTTTGCTTGAGCCCGACGACGAGCTGGCGCAGCGTGCCGCCGAGGAGCGCGAGCTCCGCGTCGAGGCGCGCGAGCGGGTCTTCGACGACCTCCGCGCCTTCCGCTGCCTCCTCGGCGGCCTCGTCGAGGCCGACGAGCTTCAGCTTGCCGAGCACTCCCTTCGAATCGAGCACGGCGCTCAAGGCGCCGTCGAAGTGAATGCCCAAATGCGTGAGCTCCATGCCGTCGTTCAAGCAGCGGCGCACGTTGGCTTGCGTCAGGTCGACCTCGCTCCAGCGCACGGAGCCCTTGGCGTCCGCACGATCGCGCATGCGCGCTTCGCGGCCGAGCGCGAACTTCGGCGGCGGATCCCCGGCGAACACGCGCCGGAGCACATGCTCGATCGGCCGCGCGAACGCGAGCGGCTCGCAGTCGAGCTTGCCGAGCGCCATGCGCAGGTGCTCGAGAAAGCGCTCGGCGCGCGACTCGGAGCCCGTGCCGATGGCGAGCACCTTCTCATTCAGCAGGAACAACGCCGTCGTGCGGTCCGACTTGAGCAGCGCCTTCGGTAGGAGCTCGTCGCGCGTCTGCTCCTTGAGCTTGCGCTTGGCGCGCCGGCCGGGCTCTTCCTGCATGCGCTCGCGATATTCGGCAATGCGGACCTCGAGCGCCTCGTTGACGGCCGCGGCCGGCAGCACTCGCGTCTGATTGCGCAGCCGTACCAGATCCGCGCCGGCAACGCGGCGCGCGAGCGAGCTCGTCGATTCGGCCGGCGGCTCGAAGCCCGCGCTCTTCTCGGTGTACGCGCCGCACGGCTTGAACGCGGCCGCCGCGAGCTTTTCCGACAGAGCTTGCTCGGTCTCGGGCCACGGGCTCGACACGGAATAGAAGCGGACGCTGCGGAACATCGGCAGGGGGTCTTCGAAAAAATGCGGGCGCGCAGTATCGCGATTCGCTGCGCCGCTGTCGATATCGAAAAGGAGCCTCGAAGCGCGGCTAAACGTCGCGGCGGCCGCCGAGCCTGTTCGACGAGTAGAGCGCGAATGCGACGGCGCCCGCGAGCGCAGTCAGCGCTGCGCCGGCGAGAAACGTGAGCTTCGGGCCGCCGCGGTCCCAGAGCACGCCCGCGAGCGCGCTGGCCGCGAGCAGCGCGAGGCCCGTGACGAAGTTGAGCACGCCGAACGCCGTGCCGCGTTGCTCCTCGCGCGCGGAATCGGCGACGAGCGCCGCGAGCAAGCCCTGCGTGAAGCCCATGTGCAGGCCCCACAGCGCGACGCCGGCGCCGACGCTCCAGAGCGAGGCGCCGAATGCGAGCACGACGTCCGCGGCGATCAAGAGCGCGGCACCCGCCGCGAATACGGCCCAGCGGTCGACGCGGTCCGAGAGCCAGCCCGCGGGATACGCGGACAGCGCGTACGCGACGTTCATGACGACGAGCACGGCCGGCACGTACGAAGGCCTCAAGCCGCCGTCCGCGGCCTTGAGGATCAAGAACGCCTCGCTGAAGCGCGCGAGCGTGAACAGCGCGGCGACGAGCACGAGCCACCAGAACGGCGCGCCGAGCGTGCCGACGAGCGTCACGATGCGCGGCCGCTCCCGGTCGCGCTGCGCGGCCGCGGGCGCGGGCTCGCGCACGAGCAGCACGAGCACTAGCACGGACACGGCGGCCGGGATCGTCGCGAGCCAGAACACGGTTCGGAAGTCGCCGGCCGTCGCGGCCATCAGCGCGATCGCGAGCAGCGGGCCCGCGAACGCCCCGACGGTGTCGAGCGCCTGCCGCAGGCCGAATGCCGCGCCGCGAATCGGCGCCGGCACGAGCTCGGCGAGCAACGCGTCGCGTGGCGCGCCCCGAATGCCTTTGCCGACGCGGTCGAGGCCGCGCGCCAAGAACACGAAGCCGACCGACGGCGCCACGGCGAACAGCGGTTTCGTGATCCCGGCGAGCGCGTAGCCCAGCAACGTCAACGGCTTGCGCCTGCCGAGCCGGTCGCTGAGCGTGCCGGAGAACACCCTCACGATCTGCGCGATGGCCTCGGCCGTGCCCTCGAGCAGGCCGACGGCCGTGGCGCTCGCGCCGAGCACGGTCACGAGGAACACGGGCAGCAGCGCGTGGATCATCTCGGAGGAGATGTCCATGAACAGGCTGACGAAGCCGAGCGCCCACACCCCGCGCGGGATCTTTGGCGCGCGCACCGGCCCTGCAACCTGTTGCATCGCCAAGAAGGTTTGCACAGTTACGGGCGGGGCCGCTAGAGTCGAGACACGAAACGAACAAGGAACGGGACATGGCGGACATTACGTTCTACACCAACCCCATGTCGCGCGGCCGCATCGTGCATTGGCTGCTCGAGGAGCTCGGCGTGCCGTACGACATGAAGATTCTCGACTTCGACAAGCGCGAGCACAAAGCGCCCGCGTACTTGAAGATCAATCCGATGGGGAAAGTGCCGGCCATCGTGCACCGCGGCGTCGTCGTCACGGAAGCGGCCGCGATCTGTCTTTATCTCGCGGACGCGTACCCCGAGGCCGGTCTGGCGCCCGCGCTCGACGATCGAGAGCGTGGCACGTACGTGCGGTGGTTCTTCTTCGGCGCCGGCTGCGTCGAGCCCGCGGTCGTCGACAAGCTGTTCGCGCGGCCGCCCATCGAGAGGCAGAGCGCGCTCGGTTACGGCAGCTACGAGGATACACTGAACGCGCTCGACGCCGCGCTCACGCCGGGCCCGTTCATTCTGGGACCGCGCTTCAGCGCCGTAGATGTCTACCTCGGGTCGCAGATTCAGTGGGGATACATGGTGAAGGGCCTCGACCCGCGGCCGTCGTTCGATCGCTACATGCAGCACATCGCGGCTCGTCCCGCGCTGCAACGGTTGATGAAAGGAGCACAGTCGTCGTGAATGCCGTAGAACAGAAGGTGGACGTCGTCGCACGAGCGAAGCGCGTCGGCGCGTTGGCGCGCAAGCATTTCGAAGAAAGCGAGCAGCTCGGCAAGCTCGCGGAGCCGGTGGCCGAAGCGCTGCACGGCGAAGGGCTGCTCGGCATGTGGGTGCCGCGTACGCTGCGCGGCGGGCTCGAGCTCGATCCCGTGAGCTCGCTCGAGGTCATCGAGAACGTGTCTTACGGCGACCCGTCGGCGGGCTGGGTGCTGATGGCCGCGTCGCTCGCGATCGGCACGGGCGCCGCCTATCTGAAGGACGAGGCCGTCGAGGAGCTGTTCAGCGGTGCGCGCCTGCCCGTCATCGCGGGGCAGGGCACGCGGCCCGGCATTGCCAAGCCCGCGAACGGCGGCTTCAACCTGACGGGCTCGTGGAGCTTCGCATCCGGCATCAAGCACGGCACGCACATTCACACGCTCGGCCTGATCGAAGGCACGAACGAAGCGCGAATCTTCGTGCTGCCGGTGAGCAAGGCGAAGCTCATCGACAATTGGGACGTGCTCGGCCTGCGCGCCACGGGCAGCATCGATTACACCACCGACAACGTGTTCGTGCCCGAAGCCTATACGCACATGGCCACGACAGAGGAGCCGCTGCGCGGGGGGCACCTCTATCGCATCGGCATCATCGGCTTCGCGGCGATCTGCCACTCGGGCTGGGCCTGCGGCATCGGTCGGCGCGTGCTCGACGAGCTGATCCAGGCCGTGGCCGAAAAAGCCGGCCGCCCCGGCACGGTCGCCGACAGCGCGAGCTTCCACGAAGGGCTCGCGAGCGCCGAAGCCAGCGTGCGCTCGGCGCGCGCGTTCGTCTACGAAACCTGGAACGACGCGAGCGCGACGCTCGCGCGCGGCGACAAGCTTTCGGTGCGGCAGAACTCGTTGATCAGGCTTGCGCTCGCGCACTCGACGTGGTCGGCGCACGAAGCCACGATGTTCGCGTACAAAGCCGCGGGCACCGCGGCGCTGCGCGCCGGCACCATGCAGCACTTGTTCCGCGACATGCATGCGGGAACCCAGCACATCACTTCTTCGCCGCCCGTGTATGCCTGCATCGGGCGCGAGCTCGGCGGTTTGGCGAAGGGTAAGAAGTGGCTGTTCCTGAATCTCGTCGATCAATAGCGCACGAGTGCACGCGGCGCCGCGTGCT
>JBBIJV010000014.1:0-29194 GCA_037445815.1 Rhodospirillaceae bacterium | reverse complement strand
TAAACACGCGGAAAAACGCCATTCGCTATGCTCGATTCAGGCTAATTTGGACAGCAGTGACTGATTTTATATCCAGCCACACCGCCAAGCCCCAATAGTAATTGGCTATTTGCAGTATTTTCTGATCTCCCTAGGCGCCTGCGCTCCGCGCGGCAGCACGAACGTGTCCGATCGCTAGGCGCCCGCATTTCGTTGCCGATCCTGTAACTCCTTTTCGGCTCATTCGTACTTCTCCAAAGAAGTGCGGACCCGATGGGGGCGATATGAAACAGCCAGGGCGTTTCGTATTACTGCTAGCGGTTACCGTAGCGTCGATCGCCGCAGGACAAGTGACGCGTACGGGCCCCGCCCTTTGGGTCGTACGCAGCGGCGACGCCGCCGTGTACGTGTTCGGCCGCATGGCCGTGGGCCGTGATACGCCGTGGCTCACGCCGGCGATCGAAGCGGCGTTCGATGACAGCGACGCGCTCTGGCTCGAAAACCCGCGCGCGGACGGCAGCCTCGGCAACGAGCTGATCGACCGCTTCGGCTTGACCGACGGCTACTCGGTGTTGAACGCCGTCGGCGAGCGCGACCGAAGTCGCGTGATCCGCCTGCTTGAGCGGGCAGGAATGCCCAGCGATGCGCTGGACGGTCGAAAGGCGTGGCTCGCGAACTTGTTTCTGACGCAGCTCATCGATCGAACCAACGACGTCGACACCGCCTCATCGCCGGATCTTGTTCTACGACAGCGCGCCGAAGCGCGAGAGATGAGTGTCTTTTCCGAGTGGCGGAACATCGATGAGCTCGTCGAGTACTCCGTTGGCCTGCCTGAGACAGTTCAGCTGCAAATGCTCGGCAAGGCGCTCGACGACGCCGAGTCCTACGGTGACCGTCTCGACGCGTGGACACGAGGCGACATCGAGGCTCTATCGAGGATTGCCGAGGCCACGGCGGCCGCCTATCCCGTCGCGCATCGCGAAGTGAACGTGGAACGGAACTCGCGCTGGGTGGGGCGCATTCGAGCGATGCTCGCCGACGGCGGCACCGAGCTCGTCTCCATAGGGGTCGGCCACCTCGTCGGACCGGACAATCTCCTAACCCAACTCGAACGGGCTGGCCTGCACATCGAGCGTGTGAATTAGCAGTCGGCTCGCTACGACGCCTCGAGTTTCAGCCGCTCGGTCAGAACGAACTCGGTTGGAGCTGCCGCGCGCGCATCCGGCGCGGCGGGTCGCTAAGCGACGGCCTGCAACAACCGCTTCGGCTCCGACACCCCATACCCCTGCGCGTAATCGATCCCCATGCCGCGCAGCATCGTGATGATCTCTGTGTTCTCGGCGAACTCCGCGATCGTGCGCTTGCCCGTCAAATGCCCGATCTCGTTGATCGACCGCACCATCTCGCGATCGATCGGGTCGTGCAGGATCTCCTTGACGAAGCTACCGTCGATCTTCAGGAAGTCGACGGGGAAGTGCTTGAGATATCCGAACGACGACAAGCCGGTGCCGAAGTCGTCGAGCGCGAATCGGCAGCCGAGCTCCTTCAGCGCATGGATGAAGCGGTTCGCTTGGGAGTAGCTCGCGATCGCCGCCGTCTCCGTGATCTCGAAGCAGATGCACGAACCGGACAGGCCGCTCCGCTTGAATTGCTCGACGACGAACGGCAGAAATTTTTCGTCGGCCAGGCTCTGGCCCGAAAGATTGATCGCGCAGAGCGACAAACGCTCGCGCTCGTCGGCCTCCGAGACGAGCCACGTGAACGCCTGCTCGATGACCCAGCGGTCGATCGCGGTCATGAGCCCGTAGCGCTCGGCCGCGGCGATGAAAAGGCCCGGCGCAATGAGCTGCCCCTGCTCGTCGCGCATTCGGATCAGGAGCTCGTAGTGCGCGCCTTGCTCCGCGTTCGCCTGGAGCGGCTGAATCGTCTGGCGGAACAGCTCGAAGCGATTCTCGTCGAGCGCGTTGCTGATGCGGGCGGCCCACTGCATTTCCTTGCGCCGCTTCATCAGGTCGATGTCGTTTTCTTGGTAGTTGTAGACGCGGTTGCGCCCGGCGTCCTTCGCCGCCGCGCACGCGCTGTCGGCGGCCGAGAGCAACGACGCGACATCGTCGGTGGCCGCTGTGATCGGCACGACCCCGATGCTGACGCCGAGCCGGAACGTGCGGTCGTCCCAAACGAAGCGATAGTCCGCGATGTTCTCTCGCAGCGACTCCGCCGTGCGCAGCGCCTCGTCCATCGTGCAGCTCTCGAGCAGCACGCCGAACTCGTCGCCGCCCAAGCGCGCGAGCGTGTCGCGCCAGCGAATCTTCGACTTGAGCAGCGAGCCGATCTGCTTCAAGAGCGCGTCGCCGGCGTTGTGGCCGCAGGCGTCGTTCACGATCTTGAACTGGTCGAGGTCGAGATAGAGCACCGCGTACGACGTCTCGCGCGCCTTCGCGCTCTTCAGCGCGCGGCCGAGGCGCTCCTCGAACTCGCGCCGATTGACGAGCTCCGTCAGGATGTCGTGGCTCGCGGCGTAGCTCAAACGGCGGTTCAGCTCGCGTGACTCGCTGACGTCGTGGAACACGAGCACGCCGCCCGTCACGTTGCCGAGCGGGTCGCGAATCGGGGCCGCCGTGCTTTCGATGTAGAGCTCGTTGCCGTCGCGCCGGATCAGCAGCGCGGGGCGAACGGACTTGATCGGCCGATTGCGGCGCATGGCCACGCCAACGGGATTCTCGATCGGCTCGCACGTTTCCTCGTGGAAACCGCGGAAGATCTCGTCGATGCTGCGGCCGACCGCGTCGTCGAGCCGCCAGCCCGTGAGGTCGGACGCCACGGGGTTCAGATACTGCACGCGCGCCTCGGCGTCCGTCGTGACGACGCCGTCGCCGATCGACTGCAGCGTGATCTGGGCGCTCTCCTTCTCGCGGAACAGCGCTTCTTCGTAGAGCTTGCGCTCCGTGACGTCCGTCTCGACGCCGACGAGCCGCTTCAAGCGCCCGTTCTCGTCGAGCCGGCCTTGCACGCGGCTCAAAATCCACCGCCACTCGCCGTTCGCGTGCTGCATGCGATGCACGCTCTCGAACATCTCGGTGCGGCCTTCGAGGTGCTCGTGCAGCTGCGTCTGAACGTGCGCGAGGTCATCGGGATGCACGAGCAGACGCCATTCCGGGACTTCGTCGTCGCTGGCATAGCCGAGCATCGCGCGCCAGCGCGGCGAGAAATAAATCGTGTTCTCGCGCACGTCGTAGTCCCAGAGCCCGTCGTTGGCCGTGTTCGTGACGAGCCGGTCACGCTCCTCTACGTCGGCCAGCTCGTCGGCGAGCTCGATGCGCTCGAGGCCGCTCGCACAGCTCGCGCCGAGCAGCTTCAGCTGGAGTTGCAGCTCGGCGGGCCACTCGGGATTCGGGGCGGCGCTCCAAACGCCGAGCACGCCCCCCTTCCGCCCGCGGATGTGGAACCCGACGAGCAGCGCCGCGCCGACGTTCAAGTCGGCGAGCCGCCGCGCGTCCTCGCGCTGCGCAGCCGAAGCGCTCGACGTGTCCCGGATCTCGAGCAGCCGCAGGTGCGATAGCCTCGCTTTCAGCCACGGGAACTCGTCGAGCCGCAGGCCTTTCAGCACCTCGGGATTGCAGGCCGAGAACGTGGAGCGCCCCGCATACACCGTGTCGAAAACGCCGGCCGTCTCGTCGACGAGCGCGACGAAGATGGAGTCGGCGCCCCAGGCGTCGGTGAGCGATTGCAGCCCAGCCGGAATGCGCTCGGGGGCCGTCTGCCGCGTCACGCTCTGGAGATCGACGGCGACCTTCGTGCAGATCAGGTCGAGACCGGGGCTCAACGCTCGGCTCTGCGAACGGCCCGCCGGCCGCTCCGACGGCGCGGCCTCATCGACGCGGGGCAGCCTGGGGCCATCTTCAGGCCGTGCACTCATTCAATGGCGCAACCTCTTGATTGGGTTGGATTGCTTGACGCCTAAGTGGCATTCTGACAGCAAACGTGGAGATTACAAGCGACAGCGTCTCGGAAAGGCCAACGCGTCAACCCGTCGCTCCCGAGCCGCGTTGCAGACTCCGAGTATCTCTCCAGGGAGGATTTCCGATGAGCACTTCGTACAGACGCATGCTGCGCGCGGTCTCGGTTGCTGCGCTCGCCGCGCTCAGTCTCGCGGGGTGCGGCGGCTCCGGAGGCTCGTCTCCGGCCGCGGTCAACCCGCCCGCACCCGAGCCCGACACCGGCACGCTGCTCGTTAGCCTGACCGACGCAGACGGGGACTTCGTCGGCTATTCGGTCGACGTGCTGTCGGTCACCCTGCAGCGCCGCGGTGGCGGCACCGTCGAGGTTCTTCCGGCGACGACGCGCGTCGACTTCGCGCAGCTGACGGAGCTGTCGGATCTCCTCGCCGTCGCGACGCTGGCACCGGGCGACATCGTCGGCGGCAAGATCCGCCTCGATTACGGCAATGCCGAGGTGTTCGTCGAATCGGGCGGCGAGGTCGTCGCCGCGAAGGTCGTCGGCCCCGACGGTCAGCCGCTCGGCGTCACGGAGCTCGACGTGGAGCTCGCATCGCGCGCGCACCTCGTCGTCACGCGCGGCCGCGCGGCTTTGCTCGCGCTCGACTTCGATCTCGCGGCCTCGCACGACGTCGACCTCACGCAGTCTCCGCCGGTCGTCACGGCGCGGCCCTACGTCGTCGCCGAGGTGGATCCCGTCACGGAGAAGGAGCTCAGGCTCCGCGGCGCGCTCGTCTCGGCCGACGTTGCGGGCAGCTCGTATACGGTCGACGTTCGGCCGTGGTTCCGGCCGACCGGCGCGCATGGCCGCGTCACGGTTCACACGACGGCCACGACCGAGTTCGAGATCGACGGCGTGCCTGCGACGGGCTCGGCGGGCCTCGCGGCGCTCGCAGCGAAGCCGGCCGGCACGATGACCGTGGCGTTCGGCACGCTGTCGCGCACGGAGCACCGATTCACGGCCGAGATCGTGCACGCCGGCGACAGCGTCAGCGGCGAGCGCTTCGACGCCGTCCACGGCAACGTCGTCGCGCGCAACGGCGATCGGCTCACCGTGAAGGGCGCCGTCGCGATTCGGCCGGACCGCATCGCGCGTCTGCACCGGACGATCGTCGTCGACGTCGGTCCCGATACGAAGGTGTTGAAGACGGGCGAGCCGGGAGCCGTTCTCGACGCCGGCGCGCTGTCGGTCGGTCAGCGCATCGTGGCGTTCGGCACGCTCGCCGAGCCCTCGAGCACGGCGACGCCGCCGACGCTCGATGCGACGAACGGCCGCGTCAGGATGCTGCCGACGCATTTGCACGGCACGGTCAATGCCATCGCGCCGGGTCAGCTCGAGCTCACTCTGCGCGGCATCGATCGCCTCGGCATCGATGCGTTCGACTTCTCTGGCACAGGCGTCACGCCGGCGCAAGACGCGAACCCGGCCGCCTACGAGGTGGCCACCGGCACGCTGGGGCTCGCGAACCTCGCCGCCAACGAGCCCGCGCGCGTCGTCGGCTTCGTGCGGCCGTTCGGCGAAGCGCCGCCCGACTTCGAGGGCCGCACGGTCATCGACCACCGCGGCTTGCCGGCCGTGCTCGGCATCGGCTGGGGCAGCGCCGGCACCACGGCACCGTTCTCGAGCATGAACGCGAGCGGGCTCGTGCTCGACGTCGCGAATCCGAGCATCGGCGAGCGGCACTGGCTGTTCGCCGGTATGCGGCGCATCGATCTGACGGCGCTGCCGATGCCGCCGACGTTGGCGCCGCCCGCGGCCGGGCGTGCGATCTACGGCATCTCCGTCGGCGCCGATATCCGCCTCTTCACGGAGTTCGCTGCGTTCAGCACGGAGCTTGCCGCTCGACTCGGCGCCGGCCATGACGCCATCGCGCTGACGGCGAGCGGCAGCTATGACGCGGCGAGCGTGACGTTGCGCGCGACACACATCGCCGTGCATCTCGCGCCGAACTGAAGGCGTCGCACGCATCGACGACGGGCCTCGATCACGAGGCCCGTCTTTTTTCGCGCGCGTCAGGAGCGGCCCGGAGCTCGCAGCATCAGCACGTTGCGCCGGCACACGGCGACGAGCACGTCGTGCTGATTGAAGCCGCGGTGCTCGAGCGTCAGGATGCCGTTCTGCGGCCGCGACCGGCTCACGCGCATCGCCTTCACCTCGGTCTCGACGTGCACGGTGTCGCCGACGTAGAGCGGCGCCGGAAACCGCACTTCTTCGAGCCCGAGGTTCGCCACCGTCGTGCCGAGCGTCGTATCGTTGATCGAGATGCCGACGATGAGCCCCAACGTGAAGAAGCTGTTCACCAGCGGCATGCCGAACTCCGACTGCGTGCGCATGTACTCGCGATCGATGTGCAAAGGCGCGGGATTGTGCGTCATCGTGCTGAACAGCACGTTGTCGGTTTCGGTCACCGTGCGGCGAATCGCGTGCTTGAAGACGCGCCCGACTTCGAACTCGTCGTAGTAGTAGCCCATGTGCTCAAGCCCTCGCGAGCTCGCGACTCCGCTCTGCCGCCGCTCGCGTCGCGCGCGCGAGCAGCTCGCGTAGGCCGCCCTCGCCCATTAGCACGTCGAGCGCGGCTTGCGTCGTGCCGTTCGGGCTCGTGACGCGGCGGCGCAGCTCCGCCGGCGGATCTCCCGCCGCCGCGGCATACGCCGCAGCCCCAGCGACCGTCGCGAGCGCGAGCTGCTTCGCGAGCGGCGCCGCCAACCCCAAGTCGATGGCGGCTTGCTCGAGGCACTCGACGAGCAGGAACACGTAGGCGGGCCCGCTGCCCGAGATCGCCGTGACGGCATCCATGTCGCGCTCGTCATCGAGCCACGCGACGGCGCCCACGGCCTCGAGCAGCTCGGCGCACAGCCCGCGTTGGGACTCCGTCGCGGCGGGGTTCGCGACGAGCGCCGTCATTCCCTGGCCGATCGCCGCGGGCGTGTTCGGCATCGCGCGCACGACGGCCACGCCCGGGCCGAGCCCGCGCTCGATCTCGCCGATCGTCTTTCCGGCCGCGATCGACAAAAAGACGGCGCCCCGCCGCGCGAGCGCCGTGCATCGCGGCAGCACGGCTTGGAGCTGATTCGGCTTGACGGCGAGCACGACGACGTCGGCCGCGGTCGTGGCATCCGGCGCGCCCCGTGCGGGCAGGCCGAGCTCCGCTGCGACGGAACGTGCGGCGGGCGCCGGGTCCACGACTTCGATGACACTCGCGGCGTGGCGCTTCGCGAGCCAGCCGCGCGCGAGGGCTTGCCCCATGTTGCCGAACCCGATCAGTAAGACCTTGCCCGCGCCGCTCAACACCGTGCTCCTCGAAGGTGCGCTCGCAAGCATCATAGCCTAGGCCTCGCGGTCCGCGGCCGTGGCACCGCGATTGGCAATCGCGGCGACCGTTTGCCATCATGCGCGCCGATCGAGCGCGGTCCGGAGCCAGGGGTGAGAGACGTCTTCATTGCCGGAGTGGGGCAAACGCCAATCACGAAGAAGGCCGAGAGCCGCGGCCGGTACCTGGGTGCCGCCGCAGTCAAGGCGGCCCTCGTCGACGCCGGCATCGAGCCCGAGCGGATCGGGGCGCTGTACGTCGGCAACATGCTGTCGGGGATCCTTGCGCGACAGCAGCAATTGGGCGGCTTGATCGCGGATTACACCGGTCTCGCCGGCATCGAAGCCGTCACCATCGAAGCCGCGTGCGCATCGGGAGGCGCTGCGCTGCGCGTCGCATACCAGGCCGTGGCCGGCGGCGTTCACGATGCCGTCGCCGTCTGCGGGGTCGAGCGCATGACGCACGTCGGCCGCGATGCCGTTACGAGCGCTCTCGCCACGGCGGCCGACTGGGAGCTCGAGGGCGTTTGCGGCGAGACGTTCCTCTCGCTGAACGCGACGCTGATGCGCGTGTACATGGAAAGATACGGCGTCGGCCCGGAGCGGTTCGCGCCGTTTGCGATCACGGCGCATGCGAATGCGCTGACGAATCCGAACGCGCTGCTGCACAAGGCGATCGATCTTCCGACTTACCTCGAGTCACGCATCGTCTCGGACCCGATTCGGCTGTTCGACGTGTCCCCCGTCTGCAACGGCGCGAGCGCCCTCGTCCTTGCGGCGCCGCACGTTGCCGCGCGGCTGCCCAATACGAACCGCGTGCGCATCGCCGGCTCCGCCGTCGCGACGGCGCCGCTCGCGCTCGCCCGCCGCGCGGACCCGCTCGATCTCACGGCCGTGACGAGCTCGACGCGGCAGGCCATGCAGCAGGCCGGCGTCGCTCACGAAGACATCGACCTCTTCGAGCCGCACGATGCCTACACGATCATGACGGCATTGGCGCTCGAAGCCACGGGCTTCGCACGGCCCGGCAGGGGGCTCGACTACGCCGATACCGATCTCATCGGGCTTCGCGGCGAGCTGCCGCTCGCGACGTTCGGCGGATTGAAAGCGCGCGGCCATCCCGTCGGCGCGAGCGGTTGTTACCAGACCGTCGAGGCGTTCCTGCAGCTCACCGAGCGAGCCGGCGCGAACCAGGTGCCGGGCGCCGGCGTCGCGCTCGTGCAGAACATCGGCGGCACGGGCGCGACGGTCGTCACCCACGTGCTCATGCGCGAAGAATAGCGCCATGTGCGTCGGCCGCGCGGCGGCCGTGCTAGCCTATGGCGCTCGCCGCCTCGATGGCGGTGCGGCAGCGAGGAGAGCCATGGCAGACGAGATCACCGACGCCGACATCGGAATGGACGGCGGCAGCCTCTATCGAGAGGAAACCTTCACCGACCGGCGCGTCGGCACGCTGCAGCGTATGACGCCCGTGACGGCGTCGGGCGCTCCGGATGCCGCGCGTCCCGTCCTGTACGTCGGACAGACGCAGGTGCTCACGCCGGCCGGCGCTCTGCCTCTCAGCTTCGAAATTCCGGCCACGTCGCTCGACGACGCCGTCGCGAAGTTCGGCGAGCATGCCAAGCAAGCGCTGGCGCGAACGATGCGGCGTATCGAAGAGCTGCGGCGCGAGCAGGCGTCGTCGATCATCGTTCCGGGCTCCACCCCGCCCGGCGGCATCGCAGGCCCGGGCGGTCGCCTCGGCCGGTGACCGAGATGAACGAGAGACTGCGCGATCGACTCGCGATCCTCGAGGTGGTCAACGACTGGGTGCTCGCGAGCGACTCGGGCGACTGGGATCGCTTTGCGACGGTGTGGCACGACGACGCCTGGATGACGGCGACGTGGTTTCAGGGGCCGGCGACGGAGTTCCAGAAGGCGCGTCGCGCGGGCTTCGAGCGCGGCGTCAACATCATTCACTTCCTCGGCGGCACGACAGTCGAGCAGAACGGCGAGCGCGCCATCGCGCAAACGAAAATGACGATCAACCAGCGAGCGACGGTCGACGGCGTCGTCGTCGACGCCGTTTGCACGGGCCGCTTCTACGACTTCTTCGCGAAGCGCGCCGGCCGCTGGGCGATCGTGCGGCGCCAGCCGATCTACGAGAAGGACCGCCTCGACCCCGTCGAGCCCGGCCGCAAGCTCGAGCTCGACGCGGAACTGCTCGCGCAGTTCCCCGAAGGGTACCGACATCTCGGTTATCTGCAAACGAAAGCCGGGTTCAAGGTGCGCCTCGGCTTACCCGGCTTGCGCGGGCCCGAGGTCGAGAAGCTGTACGCGGAGGGCGCCGCCTGGCTCGCCGGCTCAGCGCGGCCCGGCGAGCCGTTGTAGACGTCTCGGTCCTAGTGAGCGCCGTGCCGATAGGCGGCCCAGAAGCGGGCCACCACACGTTCGGCATGCGCGCGAATCGCGAGCTCGCTCGGTGCCGGCGTGTCCGCGAAATAGATGTGCCGGTGCCAATGCTGGAACAGCATTCCGATGAAGAACGCGGCGGCCTCCTCGGCATTGTCGACGGAGAGTATCTCGCGGTTGCGGAGCGCTTCGAGATACCTGACGAGCTGGCCGCCGCTGCGCTTCGGCCCGCGCTCGAAATAGATTTGCGCGAGATCGGGGAACCGTTCGCGCTCCGCGATGACGAGACCCAGCACGGCGCGGTGACGCGGCGCGAGCACGACGCGCTGCCGGTCGATGGCAAACTCCGTCAGCACCTGTCGGGCGTTGGCGCTGATGTCGAGCGTCGTGCCGAGGTCGCTGTTGTCGACGATGTTGTCGATGACCGTGCGAAAGAGTTTTTCTTTCGTCGGGAAATACGCGTACAGCGTGGACTTCGATCCGCCGCTCTGCAAGAGGATGGCGTCGATCGACGCCTCTTCGTAGCCGACCTTCAGGAACAGCTCCGTCGCGGCTTCCAAAATCCTGGAGAGCCGTGCGCGACCGCGCGCCGACTGCGGCTCGAGGCGTTGAATCGCGAGACCTACACCACTCATCGTTCCCCCTTCGGCGCCGGCGCCCTAATCGAGCGTCGTCACGATCTCCTCGACCGGCCGACGCTTCTGCGTCGGCACCACCTTCGGCACGCCGTACCAAAAAAAGCCCACCAGCGATTCGCGCGCCGGATCGATTCCGAGCAGCTCGTAGAACCGCTCCTGCCGCGTAATGCCACCCGTCGTCCATTTGACGCCTATACCTTGCCGCCAAAGGTATAGCATTAGGTTCTGCGCAGCACAACAGCAGGCGGCGTAATTCTCGCGTTCGACGAGGGCGTCGTCGCTGCGCGCGCTCGTCAGGACGAACATGCCGGGTATCGCCTCGAGCCTGGCGCGGCGCACCAGGCCGGCTCGTTCGCCCTTCGCGGCCACCTCGAGCTCAACGGCCAGCTCGACGACGGCGCGCATCGTCCTCTGTCCGAGCAAATAAAAGTGCCATGGCTCGGTGAGACGATGGTTCGGGGCCCAACGGGCCACCTCGATGGCTTCGAGCAACGTCTCAGTGCCGACTGCGCCGGGCGCAAAGAGATCGATCGATCGACGGCTCCGTATCAGGGAAGCCAAACCGTCGGCCTCCGCCGATCCCGGTTCTGCCATATCGTTCTCCAGCGGCTTGTCGCGCCGCAACCTTAGCATGCGTTACGCGTGCGAGGGCGTCAGTTCACGTCGAGAGCAACGCGCTCGAGCCCGAAGCGCCGCGAGAAAAAGCCGAACGCCGCATTGCGCAGCTTCGGGAAAAACACCACCGACGGCCGATGCCCGGTCAGCAAGTACAGCGCCTCCGGAGAGCCGAGCTCCGTGCGCAGCCGCTGCTGCGCTTCGAAAGGAATGATGGCGTCCGTGCGCGTGAGGATCATGAAGACGCGCTCGGCGTCGATGTAGGGAGCCACCGCGAGCGGGTCGAGCTCGATGGCGGCATCGAGCCGCGCCCCGAGCGCCTCGCGGGTCGTGCCGAGGGCATCCGCCATGTCGCCGATCGAGCGCACGACGGGCCGGTAGTGCGTGTTCGCGAGGAGGTAGGATAGATCGCCGCCGGCCATCGCAATCACGAGCGAATTCACGCGCCGGTCGAGTGCCGTGAGCATGACCGCGTCCATCGCACCCAGGCTGACGCCGAAAACGCCGATGCGCGATGCATCGAGCTCGGGCTCCTGCTCGATCCAATCGAGGACGCGCCGGTAGTCCTGGAGATTCCCCTCCACGGTTTCCTTCGGCGCCGTCAGAGCTCGGAGCGGGTCGCGTCCGCGCGTGACCACGACGGCCGCCCATCCTTCCTTGGCGAAGAATCGGGCGAAAAAGCGCGGTATCCCGAGCTGGCCGTTGAAGATCGGCAAGAGCATCACGACGGGCGTGCGCGCATGGCCGTCGACGTCGTAATACTCGAACGCAATCGACTCCGTGCCGTCGTCGATCGGAGGCAGCTCGAGCTGGCGCACGACGAAGTTCGCGCGCGTGCGTGCCTCGACGTCGGAAGCCACTTCGATCGGCTGCGAGGGCTGCTCGTCGAACAGCCACGGCGCTTCTACGGGCTCTGGGTCCGGGCCGCTGTAATCGCCGGGGAGTGGGACGTAAGTCGAACACGCACCGCAGGCAGTTGATACGATTGCCATCGCCGCTGCTCGAATGGCGCGTCCCGCCGCCTCGAAAAACATGGGTCCCCTTGCCTCCTATTCGTCATCGTACTCGACAACGACAGAAGCTGCGCAAGCGAGCACGAATCACGGGTGATTTTTTACCTAAGCCGGCGGGCGCGCTGCTACGCCGCCATGCGCGGCGTCATGCGGTACACGAATGCCGGCGGAAGGTTCAGCGGAGCGATGCCGAGCAAGACGCTGTCGATCCGCAGCAACGCGCGCAGATCCCGGTCCACGGGACAGCGTCCCGCGTACGTGAACTGATGCAGTCGACCGTGCGGCTTCAGGAGCGCGAGCGCCTGCTGGACCACGCGATACCGCTTGTCGGGTGAGAAGCAAAGCAGCGGCAGCCCGCTGATGACGAAATCGAAAGATCCTTCGAGTCCGAGCTCGCGCTCGAGCTCGCAGGCATCGGCCGCGACGACACGGCAGCGCGGAAAGCGTCGCTCGAGGATCTTCACGAACTGAAGGTCGCGCTCGACCAAGTACAGGTTGCTCGGCGCAACGCCGTTCGCGAGCAGGGCCGCGGTGACGGTGCCAGTGCCGGCGCCGAGCTCGAGGACGCGCGCGCCGCCGCCGACGTCTTTCGCCATGAGCTTGGCGAGCGACCTGCCGCTCGGAGCGACGGCGCCGAGCGCCAGCGGATTGCGGATCCACCCCTTCAAGAAGTGGCCGAAGTCGTCGGACGTGTGTGACTGCTGTAGCTCGGACATGCGATTCACGTTCCTCGCAATTAGCGGGTCGAAGCTGTTTACTCGCTGCTGACTAAGGGCGGCGCTAGTAGGCGCGGATCCGGACGTTGCGGAACATTACGCGACCGGCGCCGTACTGCAAAGCGATCGGACCCACGGCGAGCTTGTCGTCATCGGTGTCGACCGTCGTCTGCCCGTTCAGTTTCACGAGAAGGTGGCGTCCGCGGGCGGAAATTTCATACCGGTTCCACCGGTTGCCCGTTTCCAGCACAACGCTGGGTTCCGCGACGCCGACGATGGCCCCCGTACGGTATTGTGGATCGGGGCGTTGGTCGAAGATGTTGACTTCGTAACAGTTCGCAGCCCCGGGCTCGCTCGGATCCGCGCAGCGAATGAACACGCCGCTGTTGGCGTCCGGCGTCACCCAAAACTCGAGCTCGAGGTCGAAATCGGCGTACGATGCCTCCGTGACGAGGAAGCCCGTGCCGGACTCGGCGGCGGCCGCTCCGTCTACGAGCTGCCAACTGGCGTCGCCGTTCTGACTCCAGCCAGCGAAACTCGTGCCGTCGAAGAGCGTCTTCCACTCCCCGGCCGAGGCCGCCGCTGTCGGTTGCCGATCGGATGAGCAACTCGCCAGCGCGGCGACGGCAACCACACCGAAAAGCTTCGCTCGCATGACTCCCCCGACGCGGACGGTGGGCCGATGGCCGCATTTTCCGCGGAGCTTAGCAGCACGCTGCGGCGATGACTATCGCCGCAGCGTCCTTCGGAGCGAGACGAATGCCCGCAACGGGTTGCGTCAGGAGGCCGAAGACGGCGTAGCCATACCGGCCGCCTCGTACGCATTCAGGCGGTTATAGAGCGTGTTCAGGCTGATGCCGAGTGTTTCGGCGGCCGCACGCTTGTCGCCGTTCAGGTGCTCGAGCATTCGCATGATGAGCTCGCGCTCGACGTCGCGAATCGAGCGGCCGATCGCGAGCCCCTGATGCCCGTTCGTCTCGTTGAACGGGCTGTCGAAACGCTCCGGCAGCCGCAGCACGGAGTCGTTCGGGTCCGTCATGATGGCTGCGCGCAGCACGACGTGACGCAGCTCGCGCACGTTGCCGGGCCAGTGATAAGCGCGCAAGCGCGCCTGATCCTCGGGCGAGAAGGCTCTGCCTTGCACCCCCGCTGTCTGCGCCTGGCTCAAGAAATGCTCCACGAGGAGCGGCATGTTTGCCGGCAGTTTTTGTTCCGCCCAAGCAAGCTTGGCCGGCGCGGGCCTTTGCGCGCCGCGGACGCGCGTGCGACCAATGCCGTTATGTACCATCCCGCTACGTATCAATCGCTTGTGCACGATTCTTACAGCGCAATAGCGCCATGGCCGATCTCACCCCTAGCTCCCGGCGCGCCGCGAAGGTAGCAGCACTCGCGCTAGCCCTGCTGCTTGCGACGGCAGCGGTGGCGGCGCATCGCACGGCAGGACTTCTCGCAGCGACTTCCTTGTTTGCCGCGGCGTTCATCGTCTTTCTCTTCGCGCTCGTCGCCGCCGCCCGGCGGCGTCTGCGCGATGTGCGCGAACAACTCGAGCTCCGCGATCGAGCGCTCGACGCCGTGCCGCAGGCGATCTTCGTTTCGGACCTCGAGCGGCAAGGCGCTCCGAACGTTTACGTCAATGCAGCCTACGCGGCGCTGACGGGGTACGGCGCACGCGAGTCCGTGGCCGAAGGCTTCGATGCGCGCGCGATCTTCGCCGGCAGCGTGCCCACCTTGGCTGACGACGCCGACGCAGAACATGCACGAGTCGTCATTCGCCGCCGCGATGGCACGACGTTCCCCGCCAAGGTCGAGCTCTCGGCCGTGCCGCGCTACGGCGGCGGCCGCTTCCTGCTCGGGACGATCGAGCCGCTGACAGGCGGCGAGCAGGCAGCGGAGCGCGAGCGCGTCGCGTCCCCCGAGCCGCCGCGGTCCGAGGGCGCCGCTCGCGGACGCGCGGCCGGCGCGTTTTTGTCGGGGAAACCAGATCGGGCCGCGCCAGTTCGAGTTGCCGCCGAACAGGCCCGTGTCGGACTCGGCGGGGCGATACGCGACGGTCGCCGCCTGACCGTTCATGAGCTCGAACACGTACCGTTGCGCCCTTCGGCGTCCTTACGGTTCACCCACCACGTGAAGTTCAGCATCAGCTTATGGAAGACACGCTCGAGGAACGCGATATCGCCGCGTCCGCCGTTCTGCCCGCGATCGATCTGGTACACGCGCCACGTGGCCTACGCGTGCACGGGCGGATTCACGTCGCCGAATGCCCATTCGTACGCCGGCATTTGCCCGTTCGGGTGCATGTACCACTCGCGCGTCAGCAGCACGAGCTGGTTCTTCGCGAACTCGGCGTCGAGCAATGCGAGCGGAATGCAATGGAACGCGAGATCCCAGGCCGCGTACCACGGGTACTCCCACTTGTCCGGCATCGAGATGACATCGGCGTTGTTCAGATGCGCCCAGTCGCGGTTGCGGCCGTGCTTGCGGCCCTCGGGCGGCGGCGGCTGCGCGGGGTCGCCGTTCAGCCACTCCGGAACGTCGTAGTAGAAGAACTGCTTGCTCCAGATCATGCCGGCGAACGCCTGCCGCTGGACGAGCCTCGCGTCTTCTTCGACGACGCTGCGCTGCAGCTCGGCATAGAACTCGTCGGCGGCCGAATCGTCGCGATCGAGGCGAACCCCGCGAACGTCGAAAAGGTCCGCCGGGAGATGGCGGCGGACGAGAAGCTGCGTCGAGCCACGAACATCACGTTGGTCGCGAAAGGGATCTGGGACAAGCCCGGCAGAATGACCTTCGTGGCCAACGCCGGTGACGACGCGGGACTCGACAAGATCGCCGATGCGCGGTTGCGCAAGTTCTCGTACGCCAAAGTCTCCTCGACGCGGAGCTTCGACATCGAGGTCGACTCGCTCGACAACATCCTCCGCGACATCGGCGTCACGCACGTCGACGTGGTCGTATTGACGATCAACGATGCCGAGTTGGTGGCGCTCGACGGTGTCGAGCAGCTCCTGCGCGACAACCCCGACGTCCGATTCGTCGTGAACTCGGAGCTCCCTTATCCGGGCAGGGAAGTGAAGCAGAAGCTGATCGACAAAGGCTATAGCGTGTTCGCACGCCCCATCGGCCGCAGCACTCTCGAGCAGATCTACGCCTTCAGGAGCTGAGCGGCGCTCGGCCGCGGCTCTCCCTCCGCTCGCGTCAGGTACCGGACAGGACCGTTGGCGGCAGCGGCCGCGGGCCGGTGGGCGTGGCAAAGGTGAGGCCGCCCATGTCCATCGGCAACCCGTGCTCGGCCGTGTTGTAGTCGAGCCTGAAATCTTCCGCGTTCGTCGAAGTGCGCCACGGTTCTTCGTCTCCGGCGCCGATCACGGGCGAGCCGCTCGCCACGACGAAGTCTTTCCAGGAAATCTGATCGAGGCTCGTCACGGCACGCCACCCCGACATCTTCGCGATTCGGAGACCCGTGAAACGATTGCCGGCATGCACGTAGTCACCACCGGGATTTCCCTGACTGAAGTAGTTGTTCTTGGCGATCATGCCGTTCAGCGCCGTGCCCTCGACGTCGCGCGTCCCGCTGCTCAAGCTGAGCAATATGTTGTTCACGAACTTGGATCCGGGTTTCGGCTTCGAGGACATCACGACCTGGGCGTCGTTGTCGACGAGCGTGTTGTTGTAGATCAACACGTCGTCGTAACTCGTCTCCGGCAAGCTCGACCAGAGGACGATGCCGCCTTGCGTGTAGGCCACCAAGTTGCCGTAAATCTTTGCGCGTTGCGACTGCACGCCGACGCTCTGCGACCCGCCGCCGACCGGGTAATGGTATTTCTCGTTGTTGAGCGCGATGCCGGGGCCGACGCTGTTGCCCCCGCGCCACCACGAGCTGTTTGAAGTACCCACGACGAGGTTGCGCCGAATGGTGGTGTCCGGGGACGCGTCCGAGTAAATCCCAACCGCGTGAACGGCGAACAAGCGATTGCGCTCGATCAGCGTGTACTGCGACCCGCTGTTGGCGTTGATCCCTTCGCCCCAGGCTTCGGTGACGGTGTTGTTGCGGACGATGGTCGACTTGGCCCCCACCATCTCGATGGAGCCGCCCCAGGGAATGCCGCTGTCGCGGTTGCCGATGCCGGCCTTGTACACGAAGTTGTTTTCGGCGCGCGCGTTCTGCGTTTTTTTGAAATGGATTCCGGCCGTGTAGATGTTCGAAAGTCGGCAACCGATGACCTCGACCTCGGAGCCGCCGGCGAGGCTCATGCCCTGCCCCGCGGAGTTTTCGATGCGCAGGTTCTCGATGGTGACGCGACTGGTGGTGACGTAGACGAGCGGCGAGTAGCGGCTCGCCGTCGGATGGCGGTTCTCCCCGTCGATGATCGGCTGGACCGTGCGGTATCCGCGGACCGGCGTGCTGCCGTTCAAGTAGTACGCGCCGACCACGGCGCGATCGGAAGTGCTACCGCCCCAATCGACGGTCAGCTGACCGACCCAGCGATGCCCTTCGTGAAACAGCACGTCATCGCCCGCCGCGAACGAATAACTGTTGACCTTGCTCAGCGAGGCCCAGGCCGTCGCATGCGATTTACCGTCGGCAGAGTCGTTGCCGCCGTTGCGCACATAGTAGGTTGCGGCGTCGGCGGACCAGGCGGGCCGAACGAGCCGACGATCAGAAGAAGGTGAGCAAAGTGAAGCCGCATCGAGAACTCCTAGTGTAGGACTACCGTCGGCGCGGAGGTTCACAAAGCTTGGAAAGTGAGACAACACGTCGCGCCACTGCGACAAGCGGAGTCGACAAAGGGTGCAGCGGCACGAGAATTGCGGGCACCGCTCTTTTTGTGCGGCCGATTTTTGCGACTTGCGTCACAAAAAGCGGCGAATCGGCGCCCACGAGAGGCCGCAAGCGGGTTTCAGAGCGCGTCGCAGCTCAAAAAAGTCGTCACGAGCCGCGCGCGCGGGCTGTCGAGACGTCCTTCTTCACGAATTTGCACGGCCGACGCAGCTGTCGCCGCATCGCGACGCGTCGGCGCCATTCGGCTTGTCTGAGGCCGACGAGGGCGCTTGCTCGGGGAAGCAGGCGCCGAAGGCCAGGCTCACCGCTCGATGAGGCCCGTCGACGTGTAGCGCACGGGGCAACCGAACGGATAGCTCCCGCGCGCTGCGTTTTCCGTGCAGAACTGCTGCGCCGCCTCGGCTTGCCGGGCTGCGTCCGCGAGCTTCTCCTCGATGGAGCGCGGCAAGCCGTGCACGGGGATGTCGAGCCGTGGGTCGATCCCGTACAGATCGCGGTTCGCCTCGATCGCGCCGGCCCACCAATTCCACGTCCAGGTGTCGTCGGTGAAGTCGCCTTCCATGAGGATCCGCTCCCGCGGGAGATAGGCGATCAGCGCGTCCGACATGTGGAAGTCGCCGACGGAGTGGTAAACGTCGAGCCGCTGCTTCGAGTCCTCGAGCACGAGGTGCTCGTCGACGGGCTGGAACACGAGCGGGCGCGGATTCCTGGCGAGCGCGTCCGGGAAAAGCACCGCGGGGCGCGATACCCATTCCTCGAACAGCGCCCGCGTGCGGCGGTGCCCGATGATCGTGAGGCCGCGCGCCACCGCCGCGCGCAGGCCACCCGCGTGATCGTCGTGGTGATGGCTGACCACGACGGCCGTCACCTGCTTGCCGCGCACGAGCTCGTTCGCCGCGTCCACGCGTGCGTTCAGCTCGGCCTCGTTGCCGTAGGGCTCGAACATCACGAGGTGGTCGGCGAACTCGACCACGGCGCCCCCGCTGCCGCCGTTCGCGATGCGCAGGTCCCAAACGCCGTCGGCGATCTTCGTGGTGGCGACCTCGAGCGCCTCGCGCTGCGGCGCGGGAGCCGCGGCCGCCGGAAACGGCGGCAGGGCCGGCACGCCGAGCCGATACGAATCCACCTGAAACATCAATGTCGCCTGATTGCGCCAGTCGATCTTCGTCATGATGCCCGTGGGAAGCTGAACGCCGTCGACGAACATGTAGCCCGTGAAATAGCTCGTGTTCGTCACGTCGCCGAGCGTGTTGCTGCCGTTCACCCAGCGCGCCCAGTACGGCAGGTGCGTCTGAGGATCGAGCCCGATCCAAGCGGGACTGCCGTCCGCGAGCTCGAACGCGACGACGACCATGCCGTCCTCCACCGTGACCGGGCCGAGCGTCGTGAGGCGCGCGAGCGCGGCGCGAAGCGCCGGCAGCGGGTGGTCGAGCAGCGCCGTCCCCGTTTGCAGGCGCTCACGCACGTCCAGAGACATGCCGAACGGAGCGGCGAACGGGAACATGTTGGTGACGCGCTCGCGCGCGAGCGCGCGCTCGCCGCGCAGGTCGAAGTACCGCTCGCTCGTGGCCACGGCCTGCCACTTCGGCGGCGAGTTCGGATCGGCGCTGATGTTGCCGTTGAAGTTGTAGCGCTGACCGAAGCCCGTCATCACGAAGTTGTCGAGCCGCTCGACGCGCTCGCCGCCCATGGCGGCCACGGCTGCATCGAGCAGCGCGCGCGCGTCCTGGGCCTGGGCTTGCGTGAAGACGAGCAGGAGCGTGGTGATAGTCGAGAGCACGCGAATCGGCGTTTTCATGAGGTACCCCCCGGGGTCGTCATTCATGCGACGTCGCTTGTTCGTTGGGCGGAGCCGCCCGCCGCGTTCGACGACGTCGCGTGGGCATGTCTATCGTCATGCGGTTGAGCCGGTGCAGGAAAGTCCTTTAACGCCTTTCGGACGGCGTCCAATGGCTCGGGCGCGTGGGTCACGGCGATGTCGTGGACGTCGTTGTGGTCGACAGAATAGCCCACGATGAAGCGAATGCGGCGCTGGCGTACGGCTCGATGTCTTCGAAGTAGACGCCAGGGTCACGCTGCCTCATGGATCGCCCCCCGGCGGCGGCACAGGCGGCAACGGCCTTGCGATTATTGTCGACGCGCGGATGCACGCTGGAATCTTAGCCTGGCAACCCTTCAGCGAATAGGCTCGGCGTTTCGAAGCGGCTTTGCCCGCGGCGCGCGGCGTCGTCGACCGCTTCGGCAGGGATGGCGACGGCCAAGCGGCGTCGGTCCCGCGTCGAGAACATCGCCGAGGAGTGGCGGTTGCACGCTCTGTCCGATAGGCTTGAGCCGCCGACTCGATGCCACGGCGGCATCAGGAGGTCAGCACCATGAACGTTCGCAACACATTGCTCGCGTCGACGCTCGCGTGCGTAACGGGGCTCGGACTTGCGGCCGGCGACGAGGCCGCGGCGCAGGCGGGCGACACGGACGCCGCCCCGTCCTGCTTGGCTCGGCCGAACGTGCGACGAATGCAAATCGTCGACGAGCACAACATCCTCTTCGTGATGCGCGACCGAACCATGTTTCGCAACGAGCTCACGCGCGACTGCCCAGGCTTGCGCCGCGACTCGCAGATCAGTCTCACGGCCGCCGATCGCCAGGTGTGCGCTGGATCGAGCTTTCAGGTGTTGCTTCGCGTCGGGATGAGCTCGAACTCCGAATCCGTGCTGTTGCCGGGAGGCACCACCATCTCAATGCCTCGGCCGAACATGGTGCCGGGCCCCGTCTGCATCCTCGGCGCCTTCACACCCATCGGCGATGACGAGGCCAAGGCGCTCGTCGAAGCGCGCGCGAACGAGCGCGCCGAGGAGCGTGCGAGCCGACGTGATCGGCGGCGCGGGGACGCCGAGAGCGACGCGATCGCTCGTTAGCCAGCCGGCTCGATCTCGCGCGATCATCGGCTCAGGCTCTCCAATCGAGCGCCCGGACTCCAGGGTGGGAAGCCCGCGACATCGCCCGTCTCTGGTCCCACATCTGTTGGCGCGCGCTGTGTTTTGTGATTCACCGGCCGGTCGGTCGCGGAGTTGTTCACCGTTGATCGCTGTTTGAGCTCGATCCCGACCACCCGCTTCGGGCGCCGCCCCAATCGAGCCGAATGTTCTTACAGATCGGCGGCTCGGGCCGTGGCGCGCTTCTGCGGCCCACGCCCCCGCCCTGCCGGCGTGAGCGCCGCTCGCAACGCCGCGTGCGCGGCGAACACGCCCTGAAGTCAAATGCACCCGCGGCGGCGGCACCAGCGTTGCCAGCCGGACGATGAAGTCCAATGGCTCGAGCACAATGTGGCTTCCGCTTCGTCGATCTTTACGAGCGTCGCGGCTCCGTTCATAGAACACCTTGCCGGCCTCGGTCTGGCTCAGCCGGCGCGTGGTTCGATTGAAGAGCCTCGCGGCCAGACGGTTCTCGAGGCGGGACACGTACTTGCTGACGACGGACTTCGAGAGCTGCGACTGCTCCGGCGCCGTCGTGAAGCTGCCGCTGTCGACGACTCGAACGAACACGGCGACGTCGGTTGATGAGTCCACGCCGAATCCATCATCGGCTCCGCCTCGACAGCACGGGAATCGAGCGCGGTTGCCTGCGTCTCACAGTCTCGTCCCGTATGTCGGGCGAAGCCATGTCGGCACCGCTTCCGCATACAAGACACGTTACGTTGCCGAAGAAGGAACGCCCACGCGCTAGAAGCGGAACGTATAGCCGAACTTGATCGCGATGTCGGCGCTCACGGAGTGGAACGAGTCGTTGCGGTCGAGGTCGCTCATCGCGTGATTGAGGACGACGAAGCCCTCGCGTCCGGCTTGCGGGATCCAGTGCAGCCGGCTGTTGAAGCCGACGACCTCTGAAACGTTGTCGTACTGGACGAGGTTAGCCCACGACAGCCGCGACGAGAACGCGTACTGAGCCCGGATCGTACCGATGCGCACGACGAAGTCGCCGGCGGGCAGGTCCACGTCGTTGACGGAATAACCGAGATTCAAGCGGAAGCGCTCGGACGGCCGCCAGTCGAACTCCGTGCGGAACTCCGTGCGATCGCCGTCGTAATAGTCGCCGCGGTTGAAACCGAAGAACCCGGACACCTTGCGGTAGTTGGCCGTGCGTGAGCCGATGAAGAGCTGGGTCCACTTGTAGTTGCCGGCCGGGATGACGACGTTGCGTGCGGGATCGTACGTCGGGCTCGTTGGCACGTTGCCCGGAGCCCTGTAGATCGTGAAATCGGCGGGGATGTTTTCCTCGTTGGCCGTGATGCCGAGGACGCCGCGCTCTTGCGTCGTGCCTTCAATGTTGAGCCGGAAGCCGAGGCTCCGCCGATCGAGTTCGCCCGTGTCGACGCGCTCGACGCGCGAGGCTTCGATGCCGCCGAATACCGACCGCAGGATCTTGTCGTTATAGCGATGACGATATCCGAAATCGAGGGAATAGTCGCGGATGCCGGGCTCGTTGACGAACCCGACGGCCGGATCGAAATTCTGCTCGATCTGCCGCGCTTCGATGCCGCCGCGCCACCCAGTATTGTTCGGCGAGCTCAAACCGAAGCCGAACGCGCGGTTGTCGCCGACGACGCCCTCGTTGTCGCTCTCTTGGTACCACGTTTGCCCCTCGAGCACGCGGCCCCCGGGTAGGCGCGAGTTGCGGTAGCGGAAATCTGCGCCGGCGAGCGAGCTGTCGCGGTTCGAGTGAGGGTCGCCGTCCGTCACGATGAGGCCGACGGCGGACTCGGCAAGCACGTTCGCGGCGACGCGGCCCACGAAAATGTCCGTCTCGTCCACGAGCAGGTTCCCCGCCGCGTCGAGCTGCACACCTTGGCGAATCGCGAGGCTGCCGATGTTGAAGCGGCCGACGCGGCCCGAAAGCTTGCCGCCGTAGTCGATGTCGACGGGCTCGCCGGCACTGCTGAGACCGATCGTGCGCGAGAAGAACGGCCGGCCGTTCTGGCCGCTCGCTCCACCGCCGCCGCCCGGTCCGCCGCCACCGCCACCGCCGCCACCGCCGCCGCCGAACCCGTTGCCGCCGCCGATTCTGCCGAACTCGAAGATGTCGGCGTCCTGCAGGAAGAAGTCGCGCTTTTCGGGGAAGAACAGGCTGAAGCGCGTGAGGTTCACCTGGCGATCGTCGACCTCGGTGGCCGAGAAGTCGGTGTTCAGCGTCAACGCCGCATTCAGGGATGGCGTGATCTTGTAGAACACATCGAGCGAAGGCTGGCTCTCGCTATGCGTCGCTCCGGTCACGTAGCTCTTGCGATCCGTGAGGCTCATCGACGGCACGATGTCGAGGCCGACACCCTGCTTCAGGTCGTGAAAGCCCTTGGCCGTCCCGGCGATGCTCGGGTTGATCTGCCGGTTGCGCGAGACCCAGCCGAGAACTTCGTCCTTGCTCTGAATCGAGCGCTCGAAGTTGATGCCCCACGAGTCGTTGTTCGGATTGAACGACAGCGTCTTGAACGGAATCGCGATTTCGGTCGTCCAACCGTCCGCGTCGCGCTGCGACGCGGCTCGCCAAATGCCTTCCCAGTTGCTCTCGACGCTCGTCGTGTTCTGATAAAGCGCGTCCCAGCGCACTCCGTGGGCATTGACCTCGAACCGATAGCCGCTGCGTCGATCGAGATAGGGGTCGATGATGATTGCGAGCCGATCCTCGCTGCCGAGCCCTTCGCCCTGGCGCAGCACGCGCGCGGTGATGTTGCGTATATCGCCGTACCAGAGCTTGGCGCCGATATAGAGATTGTCGTCGTCGTACGCCACGCGAATGTCCGTCCGCTCGGACGCGGGCGCGTACTCGGCGGGCTGGATCTGGTGGAGGTCCGTCACGAGCGTGGCGCTCGCCCACAGCGCGTCGTCGAGAATGCCGTCGATCGTCGGCGCGCTCGAGGTTCGGGCGATATCGAAGCTCTTGTCGGAGGTGATCGGCGCGGGTCTTCCGGCAGGCGCCTGCGGTTGCCCCCACGCGACCGGCCCGTAGCAGACGAACAGGCTGAGCAACGCTCGGTAGCGCAAGCAAGATCCTTTTAGCGAATACGGACCCGGCGAGTCGCCAACGTGATACGGGGACTAGGCCGCACGACGGTCGATACCAGGCAGCGGATGGTAACGGCGCCGCTGCGTCACCGGTGGCGTGCGAGCCTAAAGAACTTTGAAGGTTCGGACGAAGAACAGCTCGGGCTCGCAGCTGGCCAGGTCACGAGCCACGGCCGCGCTCGGCCGGCACCCGTCTGCTTGGGCAAGGGCCTGATCCGAGGGGAGTCGGGCATGAAAACCACGTTGGGCATCGGGGTTCTCGTGAAGTACTGTTTCGTTTCGCCTCGCCTCCGTACAACTTGCAGATTGGCTCTGCTCGGGAGCCGCCGCCTGCGACAACCGCTCCTCCGGCCTGCCGGCGACTCCGCTCTTGCCGGCACGCTCTGTGCACGTTGCGCCGCCAGGCCGCCGGCCGAACCACCGTGTTCGGTCGCGATAGCGAGCCTTGCTAGGAAGCTGTGAGCGGAATCACTGCGCTCGCGCCCTCGAGCCGCCACAGTGCGCTCTCGTTGTCCGGAGTAGAGAATGTCGACGACCGAGCGGGTCGCAGCCGAGGATCTCGCACCCGGGATGTACGTCGCGGAGCTCGACCGCCCTTGGCTCGAGACGCCGTTCCTGTTCCAGGGGTTCCTGATCAAAAATCAGCAGGAGATCGATGAGCTGCGCCGCTATTGCCGTTACGTCTACGTGCGTCGAGCCGACGCCCCGGCGGCTCGTGGGCGGCGCGACGATGCCGGCACGGCACACCTGCCCCAAGTCCGCCGGCGACGCGCGCTTTGGCAGCGCCTGCTCCGGCGCCTAGGGCTGGAGAAAACCAAAGCGCCTCCGACGAAGCCCGGCGAGTTCTACGAGGACACCGTCGAGATCAAAGTCGAGATCAGCCGCGCCAAGGACGTCCATACCCAGGCGTCGGCCGTCTTGAGCGAGACGATGGAGCGCATCCGCAGCGGCGGGAAGCTCGACGTAGCCGTTCTCCACACGGTCGTGAGCCCGATGATCGAGAGCTTGATGCGCAACCAGGACGCGCTAACGTGGCTATCGCGCATGAAGCAGACCGACGACTACACGTACGGCCACTCCGTCTCGTGTGCGATCTATGCCGCTGTATTCGGGCGCCACCTGGGTTTGCCGCGCGGGGATCTCGAGACGCTCGGTTTGGGCGGCCTTCTGATCGACGTCGGCAAAACGCGCCTGCCGCGCGAGCTGCTCGCGAAACGCGACCCGTTGACGCCCGAAGAGCTCGCGGCGGCCCGCGCACACGTCCACCACGGCGTCGCGATTTTGCGCGAGCACGGCGGGCTAGATCCGCGCGTACTGCAGATGGTGCGCTCGCATCACGAGCGCTACGACGGCAGCGGCTATCCGGACAAGCTCAAAGGCCCCGATATCCCCGTCTTCGCGCGCATCGCCGGCATCGTCGACTTCTACGATGCGTTGACCACGCCGCGACCGTACGCGCCGGCGATCTCGAGCTTCGACGCAACACGCGAGCTAAACAAGCGTGCCGGCACCGAGTTCCAAGCCGAGATGGTGGAGCAGTTCATCCAGGCCGTCGGCGTTTTTCCGACCGGCGCGCTCGTCGAACTCTCGACGGGCGAGGTCGGCGTCGTCATCGAGCAGAATCGCGTGAGGCGGCTGCGGCCGAGGCTCATGTTGATTCTCGATCGCGACAAGCGCCCGATGGCGTCGCCGCGAACCGTCGATCTGCGCGAGCACGCGGCCGAGCCCGGCGAACAGCAGGCGCTGTGGATCGAGCGCGGACTTCCGACGGGAGCCTACGGCATCAATCCCGTCGAATACTATCTCTGACGCTCGCGATAAAATGCGCCCGCTTCTCAATCGGACGAAGCAATCGAGCTTCCTCGCGGCGCTGAGAAGCGACTTGGCCGGCGCGACGGGCGCGCTCGGACTCCTCATCGTGCAGGTCGGCGAGCTCGGCGAGCTGAATCTGCGTTTCGGCTACGCTCAGGTGGACCAGATACTCGAGCTATTCGCGGCGCGGCTGAGCCACGGCTTTCCGCGCGACAAGGTGGTGCGGATCGGCACCGCGCGCTTCGCGATTCTGCTCCACGGGCCGAAGAACGAGGCGCACGCGCTGCTCGCCGCAAACAAAGTGCAGCGGCTCGCGGAAGCTCCGTTCGAGCTCGGCGCGCAAGCCGCGACGGTCTCGGTGGCGCAAGGCGTCGCGCTGGCTCCGCAACACGCGAAGACGGCCGAAGACTTGCTGCTGTGTGCCGAAGCGGCACTCGAAGCCGCGCTCGACGCCGCGTTCGGCCCGCGCAACGCGATCACTCTCTACAGCTCCGCCGACGCCGAACAGCGTCACAAGCTCGCCGAGATCGACGCGGAGCTCGCGTGGGCGCTCGATTGTGGCGGGATCGAGGTAGCCTTTCAGCCGCAGATCGACATCGCGAGCGGCCGAGCCGTCGGCGCCGAGGCGCTGCTGCGCTGCCGCGGCCATACCGGCGATTGGCTGCCGCCGGAGCTCGTCATCAAGAGCGCAGAGCGCACGGGCAGGCTCGCCCTCGTCACCTCGGCGGTGCTGAACACGGCACTGCGCTATGCGGCCGAGTGGCCCGACCCGCGGCTCGGAGTATCGATCAACGTCAGCACCCCGAGCTTGCTCGATCCCGACTTCGTCGCGACGATCGACAGTGCAGCCAAAATCTGGGGCCGACCGCTCGACACTCTGACCGTCGAGCTCACCGAGACGACGATCATGGACTCGCCGGAGCAAAGCTTCGCGTCGATGCGCCGCCTGCGCGAGCTCGGGGCGCGCGTGTCGCTCGACGACTTCGGCACGGGTTACTCGTCGCTCGCGTACTTCAAGGGCATCCCGGCGAACGAGCTCAAGGTCGACAAGTCGTTCGTGTTCAAGATGCTGGCGCACGCGGCCGATCGCTCGATCGTCGACACGGTCATCAAGCTCGCGCACGCGTTCGGGCTCAGCGTGGTCGCTGAGGGAGTCGAGGACGCGGCGACGTTCGCCGCGTTGCGCGAGCTGCGCTGCGACGTTGCGCAGGGCTACTTCTTCAGCCGCCCGCTGGCTCCCGCCGCTTATCAAAAATGGCTCGCGGAGCGGCAATCGTAGTTCGTGCGAGCGTTGCGGGTGGATTCAGAGCACACCCCGCCCGATGCGGCGCGGACCGGGTCGAGAGCTCGGCGCGAATGGCCCGGTTAGTGCCGAATCTGCGTGCCGACCTTATCGAGCTCGGTGTCCGTGCAGCTGCCGCGCTCCGAGATGATCGAGCGACGGCTCGTGGGCCGCAGCGTCCGCGGGTTCATCATCCACGGCTCGACGAGCACGACGGGATCCTTGACCCGTCACCTCGTACAGCCGCGCATCTGGTCCGAGTGGAACTTGCCTGCCGCAGCAGGTCGTGACGGGATCGTCGCGGTTCGTCCACTGATCGAGCGCGATGACCTTATCCCCAGTGCTCGGGCTTGTATTGCGGCTGATTCGGCTCGGGCCGCATCGGCGCCATGAACGCGAAATCGGCGCTCTGATTCGTCCATTCGACGCCACGCGCGCCCTGGTTTGTCGCCATGATTCGGGCGACGAAGCCGCTCCGGGTGTTGGGCGTGGACCGGCCGAGCGGCGGGCGGCCGTCGGAGTCCTGCAACGCTTCAGCGACGGCTGCGCGCGCGGTAATCGCCAACGGGCCGCCGCCCATTTAACATGTGTCCGCCGAGCGCCCGCGGCCGGCAGCTCTACTAACAACAATTAGAAAGAGGTACCCGCAAAGTGGACATCAAAGATCTTCTGTTTTTCGACAAAATGGTGATGCCGAAAGTCATCACTTTCATTTATTGGCTTGCCTTGCTCGGCTGCGTGATCGGCGGCCTCGTCACGATGTTCCAGTCGTTCCTGACGGGACTCGCGGTGCTCATCGGGGGTGCGATCGCCGCGCGTCTGTACTGCGAGATCTTCATGGTTCTGTTCAAGATGAACGAGGCGCTGCAGGACATTCGCAAGAGATAGGAATCCGAGCATCGCGGCGGCGCGCGCTAGGGCGCGCCGCCGCACAAAAGGCGCCGCTGAAAAAGCGGCGCCGGAGATGTTTTGCGATCTCGCCCCAGCAAAAACGCCGGCAGCGCCATGAGGCCCAGCACGAACGCAATCGCGAGCGCCGTGAGCCCGACGCGCAGCGGCTGCGTGCGAGGCCCGTGGTCACGTCGGTGGCATGGTCGCCGCTGACGGCGAGTGCGTCGGCATGTCAACCGTCTTGCGGTCCAACCGGCGCCGGAAAGTTCTTCAACGCCTTTCGGACCGCGCCCAATAGTTCGGGCGCATGGGTCACGGCGATGTCGCAGACCTTGTTGTGGTCGAGCTTCGCGTAGCCGCGAGCGAGGATATCGCGCAACCCGATGATGGCTCGGCAGTGAGGAATGCTCTCAGCGACGGCTGGCGCACCTTTGTTCAGGTTACTCATCGCCTCGCCGCACAACTCGAGGACACGCTCGCGGCCGCTCGGGTCTTTTCGTCTGCAAGATACTGGCCGAGCGAATACCCCGCCATGAACCGAACAGCGGCGCCGGCGTAGTGCTCGACGTCTTCAAGGTAGACGCCAGGATTACGCTGCGTCATAGATCGGCCATCAGCTCCGGCTCCTCGATGCTCGCGATCACTCTCAACGCCGCGTGCGCTGCGAACACGCCGTGAAACCTCGTCAGATGCTCCCGTGGCGGCGGCACCAACGCCGCCAACCGCGCGAAGTCCAACGGTTCCAGCACGATGTGCGTTGTCCCGTCGCGGTACGGCGTCTTCGGTCGACACCGGACCTGCCCTTGCGCCGTGAGATCGAGCGGCTCCACCGACACCGGCGGCCGGCTCACGTAGCGGGTGAGTCCCTCGAGCTTTCGCTCGCTGCTCGGCTTCAACGCCAATTCCCGCACGCAGCGAGAACCCGCGTACTGCGCCACCGCCGCCCCCTTGATCAGCCGCTGCATGAGCGCGAGCGCTTGCAGCCCGTGCGCCGTTAACCAGAGGCCCGGCAGCTCGAACGCTTCCCCCGTTTCGCGCTTGCCGTATTTGTAGCCGCCCGCCTCCGCGT
Source organism: Rhodospirillaceae bacterium (assembly GCA_037445815.1). Taxonomy (GTDB): domain Bacteria; phylum Pseudomonadota; class Gammaproteobacteria; order Steroidobacterales; family Rariloculaceae; genus FEN-1219. Next base: position 650 of record JBBIJV010000014.1, on the reverse strand, counting down.
CGAAGACGACGGGCGCGTTCAGGTGATTCTTGAGCGAGTTGATCGCGCGGTGCGGCGTGCTCTTCGAGCACTCGAGTTTCGCCATCAGCTCCTCGAGCGGGATCGGCGTGCGCCGAGAGGATGATGTGCAGCTGGAAGATTCTGTCGAATTCGTCCACTTATTGGTATTGCTTTCGTGGCGCATACATTGGCGCCTGGCACTAGCAGGTCAACCCGCGAGAGCTAATTTCAGCGGCTCGGGGTCGCAAAACGTGAAACTGGGGACAAGGACGTCGGGTGTTCTCCGCTCAGCCGACCCGAAGCGTCGCCCGCGCCAGCAGCGCGATCAGCTCGCCCTGCCGCCGCGTCTCCGTCTTGCGAAACAGCGCCCGCAGGTGCGTGCGCGCCGTGTTGATCGAGATGCCGAGCGCCGCCGCGGTTTCGGCCAGGTCCGCGCCTGCGGCCAGCGAAGCGGCGATCATGGCCTCGCGGCCCGTGAGATCGTACAGCCGGCGATAGAGGTCCGCCGGCGGGCTCGCTTGCGCGTCCGTGTCCGTGATGAAGACGACGGCCGCGGGCGCGCGCACGAAGCACTCTTCGATGCGCAGCGGGCTCACGAGCACCGACAGCGCGCGCTTGCCCGAGCGTCGCGACACGCGCAGCGTCCCGCC
>JBBIJV010000013.1:22500-29608 GCA_037445815.1 Rhodospirillaceae bacterium | reverse complement strand
GGCGTGCGCGAGCCGCTGCGCGTCGCGGGGCCTATGCCGCGCTGCCCGTGCTAGCGTCGAGCGCCGTGGCGCTGGCCGTCGGCCCCGACGAGCTCTACTTGGCGTTCGCGGGGTTGTTCGGCGTCTTGGCGGCCGGCGCGTTACTGACGCCGTTGGCGACGATCGCCCTCATGCACGCGCTCGACCGCACCGTCGGCCGCCGCGGTGGCATCGCCGTCACGCTGGCCGTACGCGGCGTCGGCGCCTCCTTGAGCCGCACGGGCGTCGCCACGGCCGCGCTCGCCGTCGCGGTTGCGACCGTGAACGGCGTCGGGCTCATGATCGCGAGCTTCCGCGTGAGCCTCGACGACTGGCTGCAAACGACGTTGACGGCGGACGTCTACCTGAGCGCAGCCGACGACGTCGGGCCGTTGAACGACCTCGTGGCGTCGGGTGCGTTGACGGCGCTCCCCGGCGTCGACGGGCTGTCGCTGACGCGGGCGCGCCTCGTGCCGACGCCGCACGGCGATGTCGCGATTCGAGCGATGAAGCCTGGCGAGCGCGGCTTCGGGCTCTCCCTCGTCGGCGGTGCCGCACCCGCCGCGTACGACGCGCTCGAGGCCGGCCGCGGCGTGATTGCATCGGAGCGCCTGCTGTTCGCTCGCGGCTTGCGCGTCGGCGACGAGCTCGCGCTGCCCACCCCGACAGGCATGCGACATCTGTCGATCGCGGGCGCGTTCCGCGACTTCAATACCGGCGTGCCGGCGGTCGTCATGGACCTCGAGCAGTACCGGCGCGATTGGCAAGACGCCGAGCTCACCGGCGTCGGCCTCGACCTGGCGCCCGACGCCGACAGCGCGGCCGTCGAGGCTGCGGTTCGGTCGCTGGCCGGCACCGCGATCCGCATTCGCTCGAGCGCGCGGCTCAAGGAGATTTCGCTTGCCGTCTTCGACCGCACTTTCAAGGTGACGGAGGTGTTGCGTTTGCTCGCCGGGATCGTCGCGTTCTTGGGCATCCTAAGCGCGTTGCTCGCGATCGAGCTCGAGCGGGCACGCGAGCTCAGCGTGCTCAGAACGCTGGGGTTCACGCCGGCCGGGCTCAGCGCGACGCTGCTGACGCAAACGGGCCTGCTCGGCCTCGCCGCCGGGCTCGCTGCCGCGCCGCTCGGCAGCGCGCTCGCTTGGCTGCTCGTGCACGTGATCAACCGCCGCTCATTCGGCTGGACGATGGACTTCGTCGTGACGCCGCACGCGTTGGCATCGGGCGTCGCATTGGCAGTCGTCGCCGCACTGCTCGCCGGAATCTATCCGGCTTGGCGCGCGAGCCGTAGCGAGCTCGGCGCCGCGCTGCGTGAGGACTGATGGGCGCTGCGAGAGGAATGGTTGCGACGCGCCGGCTGCTCGGGCTAATCGGCCTGGTAGCACTGACGGGATGCGCGCAGCCGGCTGACGACCGCGGCACTGTAGAAGGCGTCGAATCGAGCGCAGGCTTGCGGCTGCTCGGCGGCGACGCGGGCGATGGGTTCGCGCGCGCGACGGAGCCGAGACCGTTCGTTTTCCCGAGCGACCACGGCGCGCACGACGAGTACCGGACCGAGTGGTGGTATTTCACGGGCAACCTGGCCGGCCCGGAGGGCCGCCACTTCGGCTTCGAGCTTACGTTCTTCCGCTATGCGCTGGCGCCGCCGGCGGCGCCGTCGGAAGGCGACTCGGCCTGGCGTGCGGACGAAGTCTGGATGGCGCACTTCGCGATCACGGACACGCAAGGGCGGCACTTCTTCGCACGCGAGCGCATCACGCGCAAGGCACTCGAGCTTGCCGGCGCGACGGCCGAGCCGTTGCGCATTTGGGTCGAAGATTGGTCCGCGGCAGGCGAGGGACGGGGCGATGAGTTGACGCTCGAGCTCACCGCGCGCGACGGCGACGTCGCGCTCGCGCTGCGCTTGACCGCGACCGTGCCGCACGTCGCGCAGGGAGACCGCGGGCTCGACGCGAAGGGCGCGGCGGCCGGCAACGCGTCGCATTACTACTCCGTGCCGCGTCTTGCGGCCGAAGGGAGGGTCACGGTGGAAGGACAAGGCTTCGACGTGAGCGGGACGGCTTGGCTCGATCGCGAATGGAGCACGAGCTCGCTGGACCCTGGCATCGACGGATGGGATTGGTTCGCCTTGCACCTATCGGACGGCAGTAGCCTGATGTTCTATCGATTGCGAACGACCACCGGTGAGAGCAGCCCGTTCAGCAAGGGGGGCTTGGTGAGTGCGGACGGCTCGCGGACCGCGCTCGGCGTGACCGACGTTTCGTTGAGCGTGCTCGAGGAGTGGACGAGCGGCGCAACAGGCGTTCGCTACCCCGTCGCGTGGCGCATGACCGTGCCGGATTTAGGCATCGCGCTCGATGTGCGGCCCTACCTCGAGAATCAGGAGCTGGACCTCATGGTTCGCTATTGGGAAGGTGCCGTTCGCGCGGAGGGGCGAGGTCCGAACGGGCCCTTGTCGGGAGAGGGTTACCTCGAGCTCGCAGGGTATTGATTCAGGCCCGACTGCGGCTCGGCGGCTTCGGCATGCGCGTTGCTGCTCGATTTTCTCCGCTAGGCGACATAACACACGTCGCGCGCCGCGCAAGTTTGCTAAGGTTGCGGGCACGGCGCATCAGCGCGAATCGAGAAGAACAACAGCGACTCCTGCGACCATGGAACGGCGCAAGACACCCCGCAAGGAATGGGTCATCGCAAAGGACGATGTCGGACGCGCAGTGCTCGAGTGGAAGCCCGATCCGCTACGGGCCAAGCGAATGGAATCGGATCCGTGCGCGCGAACGTACGACTTCCTGGCCCGGCTCGACGTACCGGACCTGGCGCTAGAGGACGAAGTCGCGCCGCCCGCGTCCTCGCGTAGTTTCAACCCTTACGATCACGCGCCGCCGGTGCGAAAGAGACGATCCGGGTCTTAGCGGCGCCGCAGCCAAAGAAAAACCCCCAGCCGGAGAACGACTGGGGGTTTTTGCATTAAGAGCCTGGCGATGACCTACTCTCGCGTGGGATGACCCCACACTACCATCGGCGCTGGACGTTTTCACTTCCGAGTTCGGAATGGGATCGGGTGGTTCCCGTCCGCTATGGCCGCCAGGCAAACCGGTATGCGCCCCGCCGCTCTCGCGGCGCCGGCGCGCAATTTGGGATGATCCGTCCAGTCGCACTCTCGCCGATCAGCACCGATCGGTGAGCACCCAAACCGTTTGGGTGTTATATGGTCAAGCCTCACGGGCAATTAGTACTGGTTAGCTTCATCGATTACTCGACTTCCACACCCAGCCTATCAACCTCGTAGTCTACGAGGGCCCTTCAGGGGGATCGAGTCCCCAGGGAAATCTAATCTTGGGGTGGGCTTCCCGCTTAGATGCTTTCAGCGGTTATCCCTTCCGTACATAGCTACCCGGCGGTGCCACTGGCGTGACAACCGGAACACCAGAGGTACGTCCACTCCGGTCCTCTCGTACTAGGAGCAGCTCCCCTCAAATTTCCAACGCCCACGGCAGATAGGGACCGAACTGTCTCACGACGTTCTAAACCCAGCTCGCGTACCACTTTAATCGGCGAACAGCCGAACCCTTGGGACCTGCTACAGCCCCAGGATGTGATGAGCCGACATCGAGGTGCCAAACTCCTCCGTCGATGTGGACTCTTGGGAGGAATAAGCCTGTTATCCCCGGAGTACCTTTTATCCGTTGAGCGATGGCCCTTCCATACAGAACCACCGGATCACTTAGACCGACTTTCGTCCCTGCTCGACTTGTCTGTCTCGCAGTCAAGCACCCTTGTGCCTATGCACTCACTGCGCGATGTCCGACCGCGCTGAGGGTACCTTTGTGCTCCTCCGTTACTCTTTGGGAGGAGACCGCCCCAGTCAAACTACCCGCCATGCACTGTCCCCAACCCGGATGACGGGCCAAGGTTAGAACTCCGAATTTATCAGGGTGGTATTTCAACGGTGGCTCCACGACGACTGGCGTCGCCGCTTCAAAGCCTCCCACCTATCCTACACAGACAAATTCAAAATTCAGTGCAAAGTTATAGTAAAGGTTCACGGGGTCTTTCCGTCTTGCCGCGGGTACACTGCATCTTCACAGCGATTTCAACTTCACTGAGTCTCGGATGGAGACAGTGTGGCCATCGTTACGCCATTCGTGCAGGTCGGAACTTCACGTTAAGCCCCCACGTTTCCGCGGGGCGTAGACTATACCTTCACCTGATCGCCGCGAGCTGAGAACACTCACGAACTCAATGATCAGGGCCGGCGTGTTATGGAACGGCGTGTTCCATCCAGGGTTCTCAATCCTGAGTCGTTACGGGGACCACAACCAATGTGGTCTTACCCTCGGTATCGCCCGCGGCGCCCTGCATAGCACCACTTGGGTTTCACCGATTTGAGCCGGTGTGCTGGCCGAAATCGCTTTCGGCCGGGGCAATGTTACTTACCCGACAAGGAATTTCGCTCGACTACTCCATTCTGTTTCCAGAACAGTCGGACTTTATCTTGAGCTCCCTCTATTCATTTGCGCGGCGATGGCTCGAATCTCTTCAACTCCATCACGCGTCAAATGCCTATCCGCTTTCATCATCAAAAGAACTTGTCGAAATTTCAAAAAGTCGACGTTCTTTTTCGTTTTCAGCGGATGCTCGATGAAGAATGGAACGATGTTCTCGAGTAGGTGCTTCGGGCTCCGAACTCTGAACACCATCCGATCGCCATGGTTCACGCGAACCACACCGCAACCGAAATAAGCCTTCAGCGCATGAAGCACTTGAACATCGCGTTCGTGTTGCACGACGGTGAATTCCGGTAACACTTGAAAACCGGCTGCCGTTTCCGCGTTGGCGTTGATACCGACGTGAAAACAACCTTCACCATCCACGAAGCCTGTGATCCATTGAGCATCGAGATTCATTGGGAGCTCCCGAGCGTAAAGTCTCTGAGGGTTCCTGGCACAGCCAAGTCTTCCCTGCGGATTGTCCCCATGCCTCCCGGATTTTTACTGCCGGCGAAAACCGGCGAGTACCAGAGGAGTTTTCGAGGAGTTTCCCGCATATGGCTCGGTTTTACTAAGGCTAGCGAATCATCTTTAACCTTAGGACCGTTCGACGTTGTTACTTGCCCGTTATCGCTAACGAGCCGGCTAGATCGTTTCCGTCTAGCTCTCCATGTCGCCATGGAGGTCGGACTATCTCATCCACGTGTTAAGCGGCCCGGCGTATAGTCTCTGAGGATTTCTCGCAACGAGTTGGTTCAGTCGGCCTTTGACGTGGCATCGTCAACGACCTTCTGCTCTTCGCGAGACCTTTCCTGCTGATTGTCCGCACCTCGTGGTTTGTCACTGCTCCATCATCTGGGACCAGTACCCGAGGATCCACCGGAGTTTCCAGCAAATAGCCAGGTTTATTTGCGTAACTACAACGATTCATAGTTACGGCCGCCGTTTACCGGGGCTTCGATCAGGAGCTTCGCATTGCTGCTAACCCCATCAATTAACCTTCCGGCACCGGGCAGGCGTCACACCCTATACTTCCACTTACGTGTTCGCAGAGTGCTGTGTTTTTAGTAAACAGTCGCAGCCACCGATTTTCTGAGACCCTCATCAGCTCCGGACGCGAAGTCCTTCACCATTAAGGGCGTGCCTTCTCCCGAAGTTACGGCACCATTTTGCAGAGTTCCTTCATCCGAGTTCTCTCAAGCGCCTTAGGATTTTCTCCTCACCCACCAGAGTCGGTTTACAGTACGGTCCTCGTTACCTGAAGCTTAGAGGTTTTTCCTGGGAGCTTGGCATCAGCTACTTCGCCCCTAAAAAGGGACTCGTCGTCACGTCTCGGAATTGTGTTCCCGGATTTGCCTAAGAACACTCCCTACACGCTTAAACCGGGACAACCAACGCCCGGCCAGCCTAGCCTCCTCCGTCCCCTCATCGCAGTAACAAGCGGTGCAGGAATATTGACCTGCTTCCCATCGACTACACCTCTCGGTCTCGCCTTAGGGGCCGACTAACCCTGCGCCGATTAACGTAGCGCAGGAACCCTTGGGTTTACGGCGTGCGGGTTTTTCACCCGCATTATCGTTACTCATGTCAGCATTCGCGCTTCTGATACCTCCAGCATGCCTCGCGGCACACCTTCGCAGGCGTACAGAACGCTCCTCTACCACGTGCACAGTCCGAAGAAAGTGCACATCCGCAGCTTCGGTGCATAGCTTGAGCCCCGTTGAATCTTCCGCGCGGGCCGACTTGACCAGTGAGCTGTTACGCTTTCTTTAAAGGATGGCTGCTTCTAAGCCAACCTCCTGGCTGTCTATGACTTCCCACATCGTTTCCCACTTAGCTATGACTTTGGGACCTTAGCTGGCGGTCTGGGTTGTTTCCCTCTTCACGACGGACGTTAGCACCCGCCGTGTGTCTCCCGTGAAGACACTTCTCGGTATTCGGAGTTTGCATCGGTTTGGTAAGGCGGGATGCCCCCCTAGCCGAAACAGTGCTCTACCCCCGAGAGTGATACACGAGGCGCTACCTAAATAGCTTTCGAGGAGAACCAGCTATCTCCGAGCTTGATTAGCCTTTCACTCCTATCCACACCTCATCCGAAACTTTTGCAACAGTTCCCGGTTCGGGCCTCCAGCAGGTATTACCCTGCCTTCACCCTGGACATGGATAGATCGCCCGGTTTCGGGTCTATTCCCAGCGACTGTGGCGCCCGTTTAAGACTCGGTTTCCCTACGCTTCCCCTAGACGGTTAAGCTCGCCACTGAGAAATAACTCGCTGACCCATTATACAAAAGGTACGCAGTCACCCCTTGCGGGGCTCCTACTGCTTGTACGCATACGGTTTCAGGTTCTATTTCACTCCCCTCTCCGGGGTTCTTTTCGCCTTTCCCTCACGGTACTGGTTCACTATCGGTCGGTAAGGAGTATTTAGCCTTGGAGGATGGTCCCCCCATCTTCAGACAAGGTTTCTCGTGCCTCGTCCTACTCTTCGTCACTCATCAGCTTCACCTTTCGAGTACGGGTCTATCACCCTCTATGGACAGACTTTCCAGACTGTTCCTCTAGGATTCACTGACTGATCGTGACTGGGCTGGTCCCCGTTC
>JBBIJV010000013.1:0-17500 GCA_037445815.1 Rhodospirillaceae bacterium | reverse complement strand
AGGCGAGCTCTTGGAGAGCCGCTACGGCGCGGCCACGCGACTCGAAACCGCGCACGACTGCCCGGCCGAGCTTGCCGAGTACCTGCTCGAGCACTTCCGGCTGACGCGCTCGGATCTTTATCAGGTGCCGGGGCCCGTGAACCTAAACCGACTGCTCGCCGTCTACGATCTCGTCGACCGGCCGGAGCTCAAGTACGCGCCTTTCACGCCAGGCGTTCCGAAGGCGCTCGTCAAGACCAACATCTTCGAGGCCATCGCGAAGCAGGACATTCTGCTCCACCATCCGTTCGAGTCGTTCTCGCCCGTCGTCGATTTCATTTATCGCGCTGCAACGGACCCCGACGTGCTTGCGATCAAGCAGACGCTGTACCGCACGACGCCTGACTCGCCGCTCGTCGAGAGCCTCGTGTCCGCGGCAAAGGCCGGCAAGGAAGTCACCGTGCTGATCGAGCTGCGCGCACGCTTCGACGAGGCGGCCAACATCGAGCTCGCAAGCAAGCTGCAGGAAGCGGGCGCGCACGTCGTCTACGGAGTCGTCGGCTACAAGACGCACTGCAAGATGGCGCTCGTAGTGCGCCGCGAGCACGGCCGCTTGCGCCGCTACGTCCACTTGGGCACAGGCAACTATCACCCGCGGACGGCGCGCTCGTATACGGACTACGGCCTGCTCACGGCGAACGAGGCGTTCGGCGAGGACGTGCACCAGGTCTTCATGCAGTTGACGAGCCTCATGCGCACGCCGGGCCTGCGCGTGCTGTCGCAATCGCCGTTCAACCTACACGAGCGTCTGCTCGGCATGATTCGACGCGAAACGCGCAACGCATTGAACGGCGGAACGGGCCACATCATCGCGAAGCTCAACGCGCTCGTGGAGCCCGAGGTCATTCGCGCACTGTACGAGGCGTCGGCGGCCGGCGTGTACATCGATCTGATCGTACGCGGCATCTGCTGCTTGCGGCCAGGGATTCCGCGCGTATCGGAGAACATCAAAGTACGCTCCATCGTCGGTCGGTTTCTCGAGCACAGCCGCGTCTACTATTTTCACAACGGCGGCGACGAGGAGTTGTATTGCGCGAGCGCGGACTGGATGGAGCGCAATTTCTTTCGGCGCATCGAGGTCATGTATCCGATCCTCGACACGGCCCTCAAAGCGCGCATCATGTCCGACCTCGACACGTACCTGGCCGACAACGTCCAGGCGTGGGAGCTGCGCAAGGACGGCCGCTACGAGCGTGCGACGCCGACGCGCGACGGCGATGCGACGACGGCACAGTTGAAGCTGCTCAGGCAGCTGGCGGAGGCCTACTAGCCACTCCCAAAGCGTTCGCGAAGCTAGTCGCGCTCGCGCTTCGCGACAGTGAGCGTGAAGCCGCGCTCCTTGAGCCACTCCGTCTCCTGCTCGAGATCGGCGGCCGTCAACGGATTGTCCGCGAGCCAGCGGCGCGGAAACTTGAGCTCGAGAGAGCCCTTGCCGGTCGTTAGCGCGATCGCGGGCAAGTCGGACGGGCTGCGGCTGCGATTGAGTAGCGCGGCGAGTCGCAGCAAAACGACCAGCTTGAATATCGGCGCGCGCCATGCGCTCGGCAGCGTGTCGAGAAAGGGATCGTCGAGCTTCCGCCGATGCAGCGTCACGAGGCTCGCTATCAGCTGCTGCTCGAGCCGTACGAACCCCGGCAGATCCGAATTCGCGATCAGATATCCGCCGTGGTGATGATAGCGAGCGTGCGCGATGTCGAGCCCAACTTCGTGCAGCCGAGCGGCCCATACGAGCAACTTCCGCAAGCGTTCGTCGCCCAGGTCCCAGGCTCTCGCCACCTTGTCGAGCAGCATCGCGGCCGTCGCCTCGACGCGCGCCGCCTGCTCGAGATCGACGTGATAGCGCCGCTGCATGGCGCGGATCGCGCGCTCGCGTGCGTCCTCGTCTTGCAAGCGGCCGAGCATGTCGTATAGGAGGCCCTCGCGCAGCGCGCCGCTGCTGATGTCGAGCGTCTCGATCTTCAGCGCGCCCATGACCTCGGCCAGAATGACGACGCCGCCGGGAAACACGGGCGTGCGATCCGCGGCGAGGCCGGGCAACGTCAGATCCTCGAGGCGCCGCGCCTCGATCATCTTCTCGATGATCGCCTCCACGGCCTCGCGGCTGACGCCGTGCTCCGCGAGGCGCAGCGCCAGCGCGACGTCGCCGGCCGCCCGTACGGTTCCCGACGAGCCGATCGCCCGCTTCCAGCCATAGCGGCGGTACGTCGCAGCGATGGGGCGAAGCTCGAGACGCACCGCGAGCCGCGCGCGCTCGAAGCGCTTCGCGCTCAGCTTGCCGTCCGCGAAATGCGCGCGGCTCACGCCGACACAGCCGACGTAGAGGCTCTCGAGGTGCCGCGGCTCGTAGCCTTCGCCGATGATGAGCTCCGTGCTGCCGCCGCCGATGTCCACGACGAGATTGGCGCCGTCGGAAGAGTCCGTGTGATGCGACACGCCGAGGTAGACGAGCCGGGCCTCTTCGATGCCGGAGATGACCTCGACGGGGTGGCCGAGCGCCTCCTCGGCCTTCGCGAGAAACGCGTCGGCGTTACGCGCCCGGCGCAGCGTGTTCGTGCCGACGACGCGAACCTGATCCGCGCGCATGTCGCGCAAGCGCTGGCCGAAGCGGCGCAAGCAAGCGAGCGCTCGATCTTGGCTGTCGCTGTCGAGAAACCCGTCCTCGTCGAGACCCGACGCAAGCCGCACCATCTCCCGCAACCGATCGAGGATCGACGGCTCGCCGTGCTGATTGCGGGCCACGACCATGTGAAAGCTGTTCGAGCCCAGGTCGACGGCGGCCATGACCTCGACAGGCCCGCCGCCGGGGCGCGCTTGGCTGGCGGCAGCGTTCACGGTGCGGAAGGGGTGGCGCTAGACGGAGAAGGACGATCCGCAACCGCAGCTGGTCGTGGCGTTCGGGTTGCGAATGACGAATTGCGCGCCCGAAAGATCCTCGCGATAGTCGATCTCGGCGCCCATGAGGTATTGAACGCTCATCGGGTCCACGAGCAGCTTTACGCCGCCGTTCTCGATCTCCGTGTCGCCTTCCTGCACTTCCTCGTCGAAAGTGAAGCCGTACTGGAAGCCCGAGCACCCGCCGCCCTGCACGTACACGCGCAGCATCAAGGCGGAGTTGCCCTCCTGCTCGATGAGCTGGCCGACCTTCTTGGCAGCCGCATCCGTGAAAAGAAGAGGCGGCGCTTCGGCCACCGAGGATCCATCTGTCATAGTCATTCTCCGGCGTTGATGGGCCGCGTCGCGTCGACTTGCGGCCGGCTCACGCTCTTGGCCGCGGCATGCTCGCTCTCATGAATGAGCTTGCCGTTGACCTCGGCCCCGATCGACATCTCGATCAGCTTGTACTGCACGTTGCCGATCACGCGCGCCTTCGGCCCGAGCTCTACGCGCTGCGTCGCCCGCACGTCGCCCTTGACGGTGCCATTGAGCAGTACATGGGGCACGACGACCGAACCTTCAATGCAACCGCGCTCGCTGATGCTGAGCATGGCCCGGTCGTCCTTCGTCGCCCGCACGTTGCCCTTGACGTAGCCGTCCACGTGGAACCCGCCCGTAAACTCGATATCCCCGTGGACACGGGTTTCGGCACCCACGAGGGTTCCGATCGGCGCCTGACTTCGCGACTTCTTGCCTAGCATGCGTGCTCCGGGATCGTTAACCGGCGATCGCCGGCCACTCGAACGTTTGGTTGATGCGCTCCGCGCGAGCCTCGTTCGGCCAGATCTCTACGATCATACGCTGTGGCTCGAACCCCGCGGGCAGGACGAGCTCCGTCTCGAGCCCCTGAAAGTAGCGAAACTCGTAGGCCATATCATACGACTCGCCCGCCGCGACGAGCTCGGCCGCATCGAACGAGGCCATTTGACCGTCCTTGAGACCCTCGAGTTGCAGCTTCACGGCGCCCGACACGCGGCGGCTGTGGACGATCGCCTGAACCAAGAGCAGGCGCACGACATAACGGCCTTCGCCGTCGCTCGGCTCGACCTCGAGGCTCTGGATGCGAAGACCTGCGACGCGATCCTGCGGCGACACGATGCCGCGGTAGAACACAAGCTCTTCTTCCTGGGCCTGAATCTTCGCCTCGAGATCGCCCAGAGTCGCCTTCACCTGCGCGTACGTCTCCCGGTCGATCTCGCCGGCTGTTTCGGCGATCGCGAGCTGCCTGCGAAGCTCGTCGCTCGTCGCGCGCTCTTCCTCGAGCTCGGCCGCGAGCCGCGCTCGCTCGCGGCTCTGTCGGAGCAGCGAGAAGCCGCTTTCGTAGCGGCCGAGCTCGAAAGCGAGATAGAGCGCGCCGATCGCGACCAATGCCGCGCATGCGTAGAGCCACTTCGGACGGGTTGCGCGCGACGTCATGTTAGCCGTGGCCGCGATCGTTCAGCGCGCGCTGCCAACGGCGCGGCCACCACGAAGGCGGTGGCGGCGGCCCGTCGTTCGGAAACGCGAGCGGCCCGAGCTCGTACAACGCTCGCACGTAGACCTTCCGCTTGAAGTACACGACTTCCTTGACGGGACGCCAGTAGTCGACCCAGCGGCACCGGTCGAACTCGGGCTCGGGGGTGAGATCGAACCGCACGCGACTGCGGTCCGTCGTCAGCTGCAACAAGAACCAGCGCTGCTTCTGGCCGATACAGAGCGGCCGCTGCTCGCGGCGAATGTAGCGCTCAGGGAGCCGGTAGCGCAGCCAACCCTCCGTGGATCCCACGAGCTCGACGTCGCTCGGCGCAAGCCCTACCTCCTCGCGCAGCTCGCGAAACAGCGCGGCCTCCGTCGTCTCGTCCGGCTGAATACCGCCTTGGGGGAACTGCCAGCCTCCGCGACCGCGCCGGCCCGCGATCAAGACATGGCCACATCCATCGGTCAGAATGATGCCGACGTTGGCACGAAAGCCCTGTTCGTCGATGAAGTCCATGCGCCGGCGATTCTTTCATATCCGCAGGGAGGCATCCAAAGCCGCCGCGCCAAGTTGTGACTCAATTTGCTCTTGGCCCAGCCCCCGCCGCGATCAGCCGTTGGCTGCCCGGGCGACGGCATTCCGGCCTCCGGCCTTCGCTTCGTACAGAGCCACGTCGGCCAAGGCCACGAGCCGCTCGCCGACGGCCTTCAAATCCTTCTCGTCTTGGGCGGGCGTGTGCTCGGCGACGCCGATCGAGACCGTGACCGGCAGCCTAAAGCCGTCCGGCAGCTCGAACGGCTCCGCGGCCACGGCCGCGCGAATACGTTCCGCGAGCAGGAAACCGGCCGCGATGCCCGTACCCGGCAGCAGCACGATGAACTCCTCGCCGCCGTAGCGGGCCGAGACGTCGCTGTCGCGAACTTCTCCGCTGACGCACTGCGCGAGCTGCCGCAGCACCTCGTCGCCCGCCAAATGCCCGAAGCGGTCGTTGACGGCCTTGAAGTGATCGACGTCGATCATGAGGCACGTCAACGGAGTCTGCTCGCGGCGGCAGCGCGCGAGCTCCTCGTGTAAGCGCGACTGCAAGTACCGACGGTTGTGCCAACCCGTCAGCACGTCCGTGAAGCCGCTGCGCACGAGCCGCGCCCGGTTGATCGTGCTCTCGAGCGCGAAGGCCGCGATGACGGCCAAATGATGCAGAAAGTCCGTGCCGAGCGCCGCCTGGAAGCGCTCGCTCGCGCGGCTGCCGAAGTTCAAGCAACCGACGAGCCGCTCCTGCCTCGTCAACGGCAGCAGCGCGACGCTCTCCAGGAGCTCCGCCGTCGGAAACAAGAGTGCGTGATCGGCGCGGTTGAACTTGCCGAGCCACGGTCTGCGCCCCGGCGCGACGGCGGGCGCGACACCGTGCACGGAATCGACGAACAACACGCTGCCTCGCGGCGCGGCGAGGCGGCCGTGCGGCGCGAGCAAGCGGCGGATCTCGTGGTCGGGATCCGCGACGACCAGCGTCGCAGCCTCGAGGCGGTAGCTCGACTTCAAGCCGTCCGTCATTCGCTCGAGCAGCACGTCCAGCGTTTCGGCTTCGAGCAACTCCATCTCGCGCGCTTGGGCGCGGCGCCAGGCGTCGTCGTTCTTGCGGGCTTCCTCGGTCAATGTGGCCAGCCGGCGCCGAAGGATACTGAGCTCGCGATCGCGGTCGTCCCTGTCCACTGGCTCCTCCGACTGTCGCTCCGTACTACGCCCGGCTCTCGAGGTAGCGGCGCCCCGCCGCCATGAGCTCCACGAAGCCCGCCTCGTCGCGGCTCTGCACGAGGCGCTCGATGCGCTCGGTGGCCGAGCGCAACGCTTGCAGGGAAGCCGCCCCGTAGTCGTTCAATGCCTGAATGTCGAAGTAAAGGTGCGGATTGTCGCGCGCGACGAGCGTCGCGACTCTGAGCTGCGCGTCGAACGTCGTGCTGGACATACGCTGCAACCGCGGCACCAGCTCGCCGCTCTCGGCGAGCGCCGTGAAGAACGCGAGGTTCAACGCGTGCGAAAGCCCTAGAACGTACGCCATGAGCCGATCGTGGTCGTCGACGCTCATCTCTATCTGCTCGGCCATCGTGGAAGCGAACAGCGCTCGCGCGGCGCGCGTGGCTTCGGGCACGCCGACGTCGCAGAACACGACATGCTTTCCCGACAATAGGCGCGTGTCGGGGCCGAACATCGGATGAATCGACGTCACCTTGCACCCGGCCGCGACGAGCTTCTGCAAGCCCGAGCGCAGCGGGCTCTTCAGGGACCCGATATCGACGATGACGCCGCGCGGCTTGAGCAGGGCGAGCTCGGCCAGCACACCGCCCGCCACCGCCATCGGCGTCGCGACGACGATGAGGTCGTAATCCAGGCCGCCCGCGCGCCAATCCGCGACACGCGGGAACGCGGCCGGGGCCGGGCTCGGATCGGCGACTTCGACGGCGTAACCTTGCGAGCTCAGGAAGTGCCCGAACCAGGCGCCCATCTTGCCAGCGCCGCCGATGATCAGCACTTTCTTGCCCGCGCCGCTCGTTCCGGCCGCGACGCGCCGTTGCTCCTGGTAAGTCAACGAGGCGCGAATAAGAATCTGCATGATCTCGGTGGCGAGCTCGGGATCGAGTCCCAAGGTACGCGCTTGCGCTTCCGCGCCTTTCAACACTTCGCGCTCCCGCTCATAATCGCGCGTCGGCACGGAGTTCTGGATCTTGTGGGCGCCGATCTCGGCGACGATGCGCTGGCGCTCGGCGACGAGCCCGATCAGCTCGCGATCGACCTCTGAGAGACGTTTGCGTAATTCTTCGAGAGTCATGCCATCCTCGTGAGGCCGGTTTGTAACGCCCCCAAGCTCGAGGCGCAAGGATGCCGAGCATAGCCAAATTCGAGGAATCGGAAATGACAAAACCGTCCATCGAGCGCGTCAGTGAATCGCGTTGCTTCGAAGGGAGGCAAATCGTCTACAAGCACGCGTCTTCGGCTTGTGCGTGCACGATGCGCTTCGCCGTCTACCTGCCGCCCGCAGCCGAGCGTGGCCCCGTGCCGGCGCTGTACTGGCTCTCGGGCCTGACCTGCACCGAGGAGAACTTCAGCGTCAAGGCCGGCGCGCAGCGCTACGCGGCAGAGCTCGGCCTCGCTTTGATCATTCCGGATACGAGCCCGCGCGGCGTGAACATTCCCGGCGAGGACGCGCAAATGGACGTCGGCACGGGCGCCGGCTTCTACGTGAACGCGACGGAAGCCCCGTGGGCGGCGCATTACCGTATGTACGACTACATCCGCGACGAGCTTCCCGCCGTGGTCAACGCGAACTTGCCCGTGGATCCCGCGCGCAAATCGATCAGCGGTCACTCGATGGGCGGCCACGGCGCCATCATCATCGGCGTCCGCAATCCCGACAGCTACCGCTCGGTCTCGGCATTCGCGCCGATTGCTTCGGCGAGTCAGGCGGCCTGGGGCCAGCACGCGCTGACAGCGTATCTCGGCACGGACCGCGAGCGTTGGCGCGACTACGATGCGGCGGACGTGATCCGCGCCAAGCCGAGCCATCACGAGCTGCTCGTCGACCAAGGCATGGCCGACCCGTACCTCGATCAGCTCCTCCCGGACGCGCTCAAGGACGCGTGCCGCGCCTCCGGCCAGCGCCTCGCTTACCGCGAGCGCGCCGGCTACGATCACGGCTACTATTTCGTCAGCACTTTCATCGCGGAGCACTTGCGCTTTCATGCCGACGCGCTGCGTTAGGGCTTCATGGATTCGCTCCTGACTCTACCGCCCGAGGACCCCGTTCGGGCCGCGGCCGACTGGCTCCAAGAGGCCGAAAATCGGGTCCCTCGCAATGCGAACGCGATGGCGCTCGCGAGCGTCGACGCTCATGGGCGGCCGTCGGTGCGCATGGTGCTCCTGAAGGAGCTCGCGCCGGACGGCTACGCCGTGTTCTACACGAACTACGCGTCCAGAAAAGGCGGCGAGCTGCTCGCGACGGGACGCGCGGCGGCCGTCCTCTACTGGCACGAGCTCGGACGGCAAGTGCGCTTCGAAGGCCCGGTCGTGCGCTCGCCGGACGCCGAGAGCGATGCGTACTTCGCGACGCGGCCGTTCCTGAGCCAGGTCAACGCCTGGAGCAGCGAGCAGAGCCGCCCGCTCGCGGACTTGAGCGAGCTCGAGCAACGCGCCGCCAAGCTCGTCGCCGAAAAGCGTGGCGACGGCAGCTTGCCGCGGCCGGACTTCTGGGGAGGCTTCAGGCTATGGCTTGAAGCGGTCGAGCTCTGGGTCGAAGGGCGCGACCGCTTCCACGCACGGGTGCGCTACGAGCGCACCCTCGCCGCCAAAGACAGCTGCTCGTTCGAGACCGGCCGCTGGACCTGGCGGCGCCTCCAACCCTAGCCCGACCGAAGTGCTTCAGTTCGAGACGATCACCTGTCCGTATTGCTGGGAAGCCATCGAGATCGCGCTCGATCTCTCGGTCGGCGAGCAGCAGCAAGTAGAAGACTGCTCGGTGTGCTGCCGCCCCATCGTGATCCGCTATCGCGCGGAGCACGGCGAGCTAGCGGCCCTCGAGACGACCGCGGAGAACCGGGAATGAAGCGCACGCTCGTCGCCGCGGTCGGCGCGCTGGCGGCTCTCGGCACCCAAGCCGAGGAGCGCATCGCCGACATACGCCAGGGCACGAATCTCGCCGTCGCGCTCGCTCCCGACGGCACCACGCTCGTCGTGGACCTGCTCGGTCAGCTTTGGACGTTGCCGGCGAGCGGCGGCGCCGCAACCCCGCTCACGCCGCCCGGCGAAGAGGCGCGCAACCCGCGCTTCAGCCCCGACGGCTCGAGCGTCGTCTATCAGCGCCTGAGCGGCGACCAATGGGACCTTTGGCTCGTCGACGTCGCGACCGGCGAGCAGCGCGCGCTCGTCACGTCTTCGTTCGACGAGCGCGAGCCGGATTTCACGCCCGACGGCCGTGCCGTCGTCTTCGCGAGCAACCGCACCGGGCACTATTGCCTGTGGTCGGTCACGCTCGAAGGCGGCGTGCAGACGCAACTGACCGAGGAGGCCGGCGACGCATCGTACCCGTCGCTCTCCGAGAATGGGCTCGTCGCCTACGTTCACGACGGCGGCAGCGAGTGGTCGATTCGCATGCTCGGGCGAGACGGCGCCGTCAGCGTCCTGCACTCGAGCACGAGCCGTTTGTTCGCTCCCGCGTGGCGGCCCGGCGGCAGCGTTCTCGTGTTCGGCGAGCAGGATTCGCCGCAGACGAGCCGGCTTGAGCTGCTCGTGCTCGGCGAGCCGCGCGTGCTGAAGCGGCTCAACGGCGGCGGAGAGGACGTGTTCGCCTCGCGCGTCGCTTGGCGCTCGGGCGCCGAGTTCATCTACGCCGCCGATGGGCAGCTCTGGCGTCGCGGCATCGCGACGCCGGGGCGCGTGGCGGTGCACCTGTTCGCGGCCGTCGCAGTCGCCACGTCCGCTCCCGAAGTCGCCGCTCTCGCCACACCCGGCGAACGCACGGCCCACGGCATCAACGGCCTCGCGCGTTCTCGTGACGGGCGCAGCGCAGTGTTCACGGCGCTCGGCGACGTCTGGCTCGCGGACCGCGGCGAGTTGCGTCGGCTCACGGACGACGCGCTCGTCGATCTCGACCCGGCGTTCTCGCCCGACGGCGACTCCGTCGTGTTCTCGAGCGAGCGAACGGGCCAATTCGAGCTGTGGTGGCTCGCGCTGCGCGACCGCAAGCTCACGCAGCTGACGTTCGGCGCTCTTCAGCCGCGGCACCCGGCTGTGCGGCCCGACGGCGACTCCGTCGCATACCTCGAGCTCGACAAGCTCGAGCCCGGCGCCGCGAGCGTCGTCAAAGTGCTCGACGTGCGGCGGAACACCACGAGCACCGTCGCGACGAACGTCGTCGATGCCGCCGCGCTCGATTGGTCCGCCGACGGCCGCACCCTCGTCGTCCGCGCACGCTCGGCCGACCCGACCGGAGATCAGCCGATCGCGGTGGATATGAGCGGCGCGCCGGCACCCGCGGATCAGGACACTGCGTTGCCGGCGCTGCGCTGGCAGGAACCGGCGCCGCCGGCGGACTACGTCGTCGAGGTCGGCCGCCTGTTCGACGGCGTCCGCGACACCTATCACCGTCACGTCGACGTGCACGTACGCGGGGGCCGCATCGCCGCGATCGTCGGCCGCGGCGTGCTACCGGCCTCCGGCAATGTCATCGACTTGCGCGATGCAACGGTGATTCCGGGCCTGGTCGATCTGCACGCGCATCAGAGCTCGCTCGTCGGCGAACGGCTGGGACGCGCCTGGCTCGCTTACGGCGTGACCACTGTGCGCGAGCTCGCCTCCTTGCCCGGAGAAGCCGTCGAGCGCGCGGAAGCTTGGGCGAGCGGCCGCAGCGTAGGCCCCCGGCTTCTCGTCTCGCCGGCCGGCGCCGAGTCGGCGTCGCCGAACGAGGCGCCCATGGTGCACGCGTATCCCGGCATCGCGCACGGCTTCGCCCATAGTCTCGTGCGGCAAGCTCGAACGATCGGCGTACCGGCCTTGAAGCCCGCCGCGGTTCCGGCGCGGCTTCCCCACACGCTCGAGCCGGCGAGGCATGCGCTCGCGCTGTCGCCGGGCTTCACGGCTTATCAAGACGGATTCAGCCGCCTGATCGCTGGGGACGCCACGTTCGTGACGGGCCTTGCGGCGTTGACGGGGCTTCATGCTTGGCCAGCACCCCGGCCGCGCAACGACCACGCGTTTGCGGCGTTGTTCACGCCCGCCGAGCGGGCGGCCTGGGAGCGGCCCGACACCCTGGCCGCCGTCGTGCCGAGCCTCGAGCGCACGATCGCGCGGCTCGTGCGTGGCGGCGGGCGAGTCGGCGTCGGGTCGGACGCACCGGCAGTGCCATACGGGCTCGGCGTGCATCTCGAGCTGGCCTTGCTAGCCCGGGCCGGAATCCCGAACGACCAGATCCTGCGCATCGCCACCGCGGCCGGCGCGCTGGCTCTTGGCGCCGAGCGCGACATCGGCACGCTCGAGGAAGGGAAGCTCGCCGACTTCGTCGTCGTCGACGGGGACCCGCTGACGCACATCGCCGATACGCTGCGAATCGCGGCCGTCGTGAAAGGCGGCGTTTGGTACGACCGGATGTCGCTGCTGACGCCGCCTTGAATGTCAGCCGTTTTTACGAAGCGGCGGTCGGCAAGACTTCGAGGCGCGATCGACGGCCCAAGGTTGCGCGTCTTTGAGAAACATGTGGTTATTCGCTTGGCTTCATCTGGCACTCGAGCATCGCCCCGTAACCGCGCTGTCGGGTACTTTTACACGAGGACAGCCGATTCTCCGGCAATGCTTGACGCGCTGAGTCTATCACGCTGTTTTTTAGAGCTTTTCCTGGCGTGGCATGTGTCTTGCTGGATGAGGGTCGTCCCCGCGCGGGACGAGTGAGTGCGCAAACGAACAGAAAACGATGCTAAACGGCTGAGGGTTCTGTTAAATTCGAAAACGTTAAAGAAGAACAAGAAAGCAGAAGAACAAGAAGAACAATCGGCTGGACAATAACAACAACCGCTTCGCGCCTTCGGGCGTCGCGAGCACCAGCCAGGCCGCATACTTGAAACCGTAAACTCCGATAAGAAAAACATCTCACCCGGCGTTCCCACCGCCGGGTTTTCTTTTTTTCGGGGGCCCCGAAAAGTCGGTTCCGTGACTGGTGCCCACTCCGGAACGCGGCGCACGTGGTTCACTGTCGGGGTCCGTCGACGCGTTTACGCCTTGCCGTGCTGCTCTACGTGCTGCTCTTCGTCGCGGGCGCACAGTTCTTCATGGCTCGACACACGACGGACTGGGATGCGCCGTTGTGGGTCGACATTTATGCCGTCGCCGCAGACGCCGCTCCGGCGACCCGCACGTTCGTCGACGGCTTGAGCGCAACCGAATTCGCGGACGCCGAAGCGTTTCTAGCGAGCGAAGCAAGGCACTACGGTGTTGCACTCGAGCAACCCTTCATGCTCCGAATCGTCGGCGAGCACGCTGCACCGCCGGCGTTGGCCGCGGACGCCGGCCGGCTCGACGTGCTCAAGTGGAGCCTCGAGATGCGCTGGCTCGCCGCGTCGCTGCGCTGGCGGGCCGACGGGCCGAGCGGCGACATCCTCGTGTTCGCCGTATTCCACGAGCCGGCCGCCGGCGTCGCGCTCGATCGCTCGACCGCGCTCGACCAGGGCCTGATCGCCGTTGCGAACCTCTTCGCGAGCCGAGACGCGCGCGCGACGAACCAGATTGTGCTCGCGCACGAGCTGCTGCACACGCTGCGCGCAACGGACAAGTACTCTGCGGCCTCGAACGCGCCGTCGTACCCCGACGGCTACGCGGCGCCGGAGGCGCGGCCGTTGCTGCCCCAATCGAAAGCCGAGCTCATGGCAGGCCGCATACCGCTGGACGAAGGTCGCGCCGAAATGCCGCGCAGCCTGCGCGACGTCGTCATCGGCCCGAAGACGGCGCACGAAATCGGTTGGCGCGCTCGCTCCGCGCCGTGACACCATAAACGTCCGCAGCAGACGGACGGAACGGCCATGGGGCATCGGCTCAGCAAGGTGTATACGCGCACCGGCGACGACGGCAAAACGGGCCTCGCCAACGGCGAACGCATCGCCAAGACGGACGCGCGAGTCGCCGCCATCGGCGACGTCGACGAGCTCAACAGCGCGCTCGGACTCCTGCTCGCCGAGGCCGACGTTCGGTCGGCGATCGCCGCGAGCCTCACGCGCATCCAGCACGAGCTGTTCGAGATCGGTGCCGAGCTGTCGCTGCCCGGTTACCGGAAAATCGGCGCCGAGCACGTCACGGCGCTCGAACGAGACCTCGATCGACTGAACGAGCACTTGCCGCCACTCAAAGAGTTCGTGCTGCCGGGCGGCACGCGCGCCGCGGCCCTCTGCCATCTGGCGCGCACGATCTGCCGGCGCGCGGAGCGCTCGGCCTGGGCGGCGGCCGAGAGAACGGCCCTGAACGCCGAGCTGCTGCGCTACTTGAACCGCTTGTCGGATCTCTTGTTCGTGACGGCGCGCTGCCTCGCGCGGCAGGACGGCGGCCACGAAGTCCTTTGGCGGCGCTAGCTCAGGTCGCGGCGGTCGCCGCGAGCTCGCGCCTTAGCAAGCTCCAATCGAAAGCCGGCCCCGGATCCGTCTTGCGGCCGGGCGCGATGTCGCTGTGGCCCACGACCTCGGCGTCGCGCAGCGGCCGGTAAGCGCGGCGCAGCGCCGCGATCAGCTCGGCCAACGCGCGATACTGCGCTGGCTCGTACGGCAGCTCGTCGGTGCCTTCGAGCTCGATCCCGACCGAGAAGTCGTTGCATGCCGAGCGCCCGCAATACTCGGACTTTCCGGCGTGCCACGCTCGGCGGTCGAACGATACGTATTGCGTCAGCGCGCCGTCGCGCGCGATCAGCACATGCGCTGACACCCTCGATGTGTAGATCGTCGCGAAGAACGGATGTGCGTCGGCGGGCAAGTCGTTAGTGAAGAATCGATCGATCCAGCCGGTGCCGAACTGGCCGGGCGGCAGGCTGATACCGTGCACCACGATGAGCCCCAGCTCCGCGCCGGGAGGGCGCTCGTCGTAGTTCGGCGACGGCACGCGGCGCACGCCGTCGATCCACCCCGTCGAGGCATCGACGATCACACTGCGCCCCGGCAACTTGCTAGAGTGCGCCTCACACATCGGGCCGAGACTATAGCAGCCCGCGGCGCGCCAACCCATCGACCAGCACTCATGGCCACGACTCACCGTTCCCCTCGCCTCTACGTCGAGCGCGAGCTCGAGGGCGGGGATCTCACGCTCGACGAGCGCGAGGCGCACTACTTGAAGCAGGTGTTGCGGCTGAAGCGCGGCGACCGGCTCGCGGTGTTCAACGGCCGCGGCATGGAACGCTTCGCGAGCGTCGAGTCGTTGCAGCGGCGCGGCGGAGTGCTGAAGCTCGCGGCCGCGCAAGCGCCGTTGCCCGAATCGCCGCTCGACATCACGTTGATTCAAGCGCTACCCAAATCCGACGCGATGGACCTGATCGTGCAGAAAGCGACCGA
This sequence comes from Rhodospirillaceae bacterium, assembly GCA_037445815.1. Taxonomy (GTDB): domain Bacteria; phylum Pseudomonadota; class Gammaproteobacteria; order Steroidobacterales; family Rariloculaceae; genus FEN-1219. Next base: position 3,007 of record JBBIJV010000013.1, on the reverse strand, counting down.
GCTCGGCGCGCGGACGCTGCTGCCCGTCTACACGGAGCTCAGCGTCGTGAAGCTCGACGCGGAGCGCAGCGAGCGGCGCCTCGACCATTGGCGCAAGGTCGCGCAGAGCGCCTGCGAGCAGTGCGGGCGCCATCGTCCGCCGAGGATCCACCCTCCCGCCACGCTTGCGGCGGCGCTCGAGGCATTGCCGTCAGGGCCGCGACGGCTGGCGCTCGAGCCGTTCGCCGCAACGCCGCTCGGCGAGCAGGCGCCGCCTTCGAGCGGGGTCATCGTCGCGATCGGTCCCGAGGGAGGGTTCGGCGCCCTGGATTGGCAGCGGCTCGACGCCGCGCGGTTCGCGCGAGTTTCGCTCGGCCCGCGCGTGCTGCGCGTCGAGACGGCGGCGGTGGCCGTCTGCGCAATCGCGCAAGCGCGGTGGGGCGACCTCGCGGGTTAGATTAGAACCTTCCGGGCTACGCGGGTAGCGCGCCGATCATCTTCTCGATCCGCTCGACGTCGGGGACCAGCGGATATTCGTGGATCATGCGTGCGCGACACAGGGCGGGCACGTTCGCGGGCAGCGGTTGCTCAGTTTCGAGCCCCAGAACGTCGGCGTTGACGCGCACGAGCTGCGGAAATCCTTGCGTCAGAATGCCGTAGTACCCGCCCTTGAGCTCGCTCGTAATCGCATGAAAGACGACGACGCGCGTCCGGTTGCGCTTCGACTTGCGCTCTTCGCCCCCCGCTCCGTCGAACGACACGACGGGCAAGCGCCGGTTGTTCCACTCGATGGCGCCCAAGTACCAATCGGGCGCCGCATCGTCGCGGCTGCGTGCGGCGTCCGCGAAGCCGATGACCTCCGCCACGCACATACGCGGCACGAGCAGCCGCTCGTTGCGGAGCGGAATCAACAGGCTGTACAGCTCCTTCTGCTCGACGGCCATGAATCAGAGCTCCCGGCCCACGAGCGCCTGAATTGCCGCGATGAGCTGGCTCTCCTGGTAAGGCTTGCTCAAGTAGTCGTTGACGCCGATCTCGATGGCCTTGGCGCGGTGTTTTTCGCCCGAGCGAGACGTGATCATGATGATGGGCAGATGCTTCAACTTCGCGTCGTTGCGCACGTGCGTTGCAAACTGGTAGCCGTCCATGCGCGGCATCTCGATGTCGAGCAAGATGACGTCCACTGCGTGCTCTTGCAGCACGGAGATCGCGTCGAGACCATCGCGCGCCGTGTAAACCTTCGCGCCGCGCCGCTCGAGCAGCCGCTGCGTGACTCGCCGCATCGTGATCGAGTCGTCGACGACGAGCGCTGTGACTTGCCCGGCCGTGCGCTGCTCGACGGCGGGGCGCGCCGGCTCGGCGGGACGCTGGGCGCGCACGAGCGTGCCCGGGTCGAGAATCATGATGACGCGGCCGTCGCCCAGGATCGTGGCGCCCGTGACGCCGGGCACGCTCGCGATATGGGGCCCGAGCGTCTTCACGACAATCTCGCGGCTGCCCTCGAGCGAGTCCGTCAAGAGCGCCGTCGAGTTGTCGCCGGCGCGAATCAGCACGAGCGACACTGCGCTCTCGTCCTCGGGCAACGCCGACGGCGCGCCGCCGACGAGGCTGCCCAAGTGCTGAATCCGATACACCACGCCGCCGTAGTCGAGCTTCGGCTCGTCTTCGGTGAGGTGCTGCAAAATCTTGTCGCGCGACAGGCGCGTGATGCCCTCGACCGTCGGCAGCGGCAGCGCGAACGTCTCCTCTCCGACGTTCACGATCAGCGCGTGCGTGATCGCGAGCGTATACGGCAGGCGGATCAAGAACCGCGTGCCCTCGCCCGTCCGCGTCTCGATGCGCATCGAGCCGCCGAGCTTTTTGACCTCGTTGTCGACGACGTCCATGCCGACGCCGCGGCCGGCCGTGTGCGTGAGCTCGCCGGCCGTGCTGAAACCGGGCTGGAGGATCAGCTCCACGGCCTGCTCGTCGGTGATCTTCTGGTTCTCCGCGAGCAGGCCTTTCTCGTAAGCCTTGCGGCGGATCGCGGCGAGGTCGAGGCCGCCGCCGTCGTCGCTCACCTCGACGATGACCTCGGAGCCTTCGCGGCGAATCTTGAGCAGCACGCGCCCGACTTCGGGCTTGCCGCGCGCGCGGCGCACCTCGGGCTTCTCGATGCCGTGCGCGATCGAGTTGCGCAGCAGGTGCTCGAACGGCGGCAGCATCGACTCGAGCACCTGCCGGTCGATCTCGTTGGCCTCGCCTTCGACGACGAGCTCGGCCTGCTTGCCCGTGTCGGCACAGGCTTGGCGCACGATGCGCTGCAGACGCGGGACGTGCCGCTGGAACGGCACCATGCGCGTCTGCATGAGCCCGCTCTGGAGGTCCGACGTCACGCGCGCCTGCTGCGTCAGCAGCGTGTCGGCCTCGTTCGTGAGCCCGTGCAGCAGCTCGTTGATGCTCGCGACGTCGTTGGCCGATTCCGCGAGCGCGCGCGACAGCTGCTGGATCGTCGAGTAGCGGTCGAGCTCGAGCGGATCGAAGCCGCTGTCCAAGTCGGCGTCGTCCTGATGCCGGTACAGAATCTGCGCTTCGGTCTCGGCTTCGAGCTTGCGCAGTTGCTCGCGTAGCCGCGCTACCGTGCCGCCGAGCTCTCCGAGATGGAACTCGATCGACTTCAGCTGCTGCGCGAGCCGCGACTGGAAGATGTTGATCTCGCCGGCGCCGTTCAGGAGCGCGTCGAGCAAAGCGGCTTCGACGCGCGCGGTCTCCGCGCGCTCGGCGCTGCGCTGCTCGGCGGGCGGCGTTGCCGCCGCCGCGCTCGCGACTGGCCCTACCGCGGAAGGCGGAGGGGCCGAAGGCATGGGACGCACCACGGGCGCGACCGACTTGCGCTCGACGATCGTGTCCTCCTCGCCGGGCGCGCTCTTCTCGACGTAAAGGTGCTCCTCGGCCGCCGGAGCGTCCTGCCGGGACTTCGCTTCGTCGGCCGGCGGACCCCCCAACACGATCTCCTCGAGCGGCTCGACGTCGGCGTCCGTAAGGTCCA
>JBBIJV010000012.1:0-31267 GCA_037445815.1 Rhodospirillaceae bacterium | reverse complement strand
CGCGGCGCCCGAGCGCGCGCACGGCGTCGGCCGCGGCTTGCGCGTCCGCCTCGCGCGACAAGTAGCTCACGGCCACGTTGCAGCCCGCGGCCGCGAGCGCGAGCGCGATGGCTTTGCCGATGCCGCGGCTTCCTCCCGTAACGAGCGCAACCCGGCCTTCAAGCGAGCTCGATGTCATAGCGGCGTGAATGCTACCTGCCCGTTGCAAAAACATCGAGCCACTCACGCGGCAGCGTGCTGCCTCACTTCGATTCTTGCGTCGCCGCGCGGTGACGGCCGCCATGAGAGCGCGGCCGGCGGCCGGTGTTTGCGGGCGGCGCTCTTCCGCGGATCGTCGTTCTGCGCTACCCGTGCGATTCGGCGCGTGCGGCCGCTTGCGCAAGCAGCCCTTTGAGCTCGGGGACGCACGAGCCGCAGTTGGTGCCGGCGCGCAGCGCCCTGCCGATCTCCTCGACGGAGACGAGGCGGTTACCGCGAATCGCGCGCAGCAGCGTGGAGCGGCCGACGGCGAAGCACGAGCAGACGATTGGCCCGCTCTCCTCGGCTCCCTTGGGCGCGCGGCCCGCGAGAATGGCAAGCCGATCCGCGTCCGACAACGCGCGGCCGCCGAACAGCGTCGCGAGCCACGTGCGAGACGGCAGCGCCTTCGTCGTCGCGACGAACACGCACGATTGCAGACGATCTCCGGCGACGCTCGCGCCGCGATAGCGGCCGCCGGCCGCATCGGAAAACTCGATGCGCGCGGCGCGCGAGCCGAGCACGGCGTCGGCCCACTCGCTCCACGACGGAGGCATCTCCTCGCCGGCGAGCTCGTAACGCCAGTAGCCGGCGCCGCGCGACTCGGCCCGATACGAGACCGCCGGCAGCGCGAGCGGCTCGCGCGCGAGCGCGAAGCCATACCACTTGGGCTCGTAGCGGCGCACGCGCACGGGCGCGGCTTTGAGCTCCGGCTGCCCGGATACGGGGTCGACGGCCGGCGCAATCAGCGCGCCGACGCGCGCCGTGCTCGCGAACGTGCTGCCCCAGTGCATCGGCACGAACGCCTGGCCCGGCGCGACGGCGTCCGTGATATCGAGGCGTACCACGATGCGCGCGTCGGCCGCCGCCACTTCGGCGAGATCGCCGAACGTGAGACCGAACCGCGCCGCATCCAGCGGGTGGAGCTCGACGAACGGCTCGGCGTGATGGCCGGACAGCCGCGCCGACTTGCCGGTTCTCGTCATCGTGTGCCACTGGTCGCGCACACGGCCCGTGTTCAGCACGAGCGGATACTCCGGGCTCGGAGCGCGAGCCGGCGCGCGCGGCGGCGTCGGCACGAGCCGCGCCTTGCCGTTCGGCGTGAAGAACCGGCCGTCGGCGAACACGCGCTTCGGAGGAGCGTCGCCCGCGGGACGCGGCCACTGGAACGGCATCAGCGCTTCGTACTCGTCGTTCGTCAAGCTCGCGACGCCGCCCAAGTCGAAGTCGCGCGCACCGCCGTTCTCGAACGCCGAGAGCCGAGCGTGCTCGCGAAAGATGTCGGCCGCCGACTCGTAGGCGAACGCTTTGCCGTAGCCCATGCGCCGCGCGACTTGCGCCACGATCCACCAGTCGGGCTGCGCTTCGCCGGCGCGCGGCAGGAATGCGCGCTGGCGCGAGATGCGCCGCTCGGAGCTCGTGACGGTCCCCGATTTCTCGCCCCACGCTGCGGCCGGCAGGAGCACGTGCGCGCAGCGCGTCGTGTCGGTATCGCGCACGCAGTCCGAGACGACGACGAGCTCGCAGCGCTCGAGCGCGCGGCGCACGCGGTCGGCGTCCGGCATGCTGACCACGGGATTCGTCGACATGATCCAGATCGCCTTGACGCTGCCGCGCGCGACGGCGTCGAACAGCTCGACGGCTTTGAGGCCGGGCTTCTCAGCGACGCGCGGCGCGCCCCAGAACCGCGCGACGCGCTCGACGTTCTCCGCCGTGAAGTCCATGTGGGCGGCCAGCTGATTCGCGAGTCCGCCGACCTCGCGGCCGCCCATCGCGTTCGGCTGGCCCGTCAGCGAGAACGGCCCCATGCCGGGCTTGCCGATGCGCCCCGTCGCGAGGTGCACGTTGACGATGGCGTTGACCTTGTCCGTGCCGCTCGTCGATTGATTGACGCCCTGCGAAAACGCCGTGACGGTGCGCGGCGTGCGCGCGAACCAGCGATAGAGCGTGAGCACGTCGTCCTCGGGCAGAGCGCACGCGGACGCGACGGCCGAGATCGACGCCGCGCTCTCCTTCGCCACGCGCAGCGCCGCGCCGAAGCCCTCCGTGTGCGCGTCGAGAAACTCGAGATCGAGCGCATCTTCCTTACGAAGATAATTCAATAAGCCATTGAATAATAGGACATCCGTTCCGGGCTTAACCGGCAGGAACAGGTCGGCGATCTCGGCCGTCTGCGTGCGCCGCGGGTCGACGAGCACGACGCGCAGCTTCGCGTTCGCCGCCTTCGCGGCGGTCAGGCGCTGGAACAGGACGGGGTGACACCAGGCGAGATTCGACCCGACGAGCACGACGAGCTCGGCCTGCTCCAGGTCCGTGTAGTCGTTCGGAACCGTGTCGGCGCCGAACGCGCGCTTGTAGCCGGCCACGGCCGAGGCCATGCAGAGCCGCGAGTTCGTGTCGATGTTCGCGCTGCCGATGAAGCCCTTCATCAGCTTGTTCGCGACGTAGTAGTCCTCCGTCAGCAGCTGACCCGAGACGTAGAAGGCGACGGCGTCGGCGCCGTGCGCCGCGATCGTGCGCTCGAAGCCCCGCGCGACGGCGTCGAGCGCTTCGTCCCAGCTGACTCGGCGGCCGCGAATGAGCGGGTGCAGCAGGCGGCCTTCGAGCCCGAGCGTCTCGCCGAGCGCCGCGCCCTTCGAGCAGACGCGCCCGAAATTCGACGGATGCTCGGGATCGCCGCGCAGCTCGTACCCGTCGGCGGCCGTGCGCTCGGCGAGCAAGCCGCACCCGACTCCGCAGTACGGGCACGTGGTCCGTACCGCGCTCATGAGGCTTTCGCGAGCGCCTCCGCCGGCAACTCGAGCAACACGCGCCCCTCCTCGACGCGCACGCTGTAGGTGGGCGTCGAGCCTTCGTCGGCGCCCGTAGCGCAGCCCGTAGCGAGGTCGATGACCCAGTCGTGCAGCGGGCACGTCACGCGCGTGCCGTGCACGATGCCCTGCGAGAGCGGGCCGCCGCGGTGCGGGCACTGATCGCGCAGCGCGAAGACTGCGCCCGTGCTCGTGCGGAACACGGCGATCGCGAGCGACCCCACCTTGAGGCACCGCGCGCCGCGCTCGGGCAGCGCCGTGACCGGCCCCACGTCCACCCAGCTCACGAGACGGGCTCCGGCTCGACGTTCGGCTCAAGCGGCGCGAACTCCTCGGCGTGCAGTCCGGCCGCCCGCTCCGCCCACGGATCCGTCTGCGAGTGCTTCTGCGCGTCGAGGAAGCGCGCGTAGAGGCGCTTGCGCCCGGCCGCATCGTCCACGATGCGCTCGCGCACGTGCGAGAGGCCGACGCGCTCGATCCACGGCGCCGTGCGCTCGAGATAGCGCGCCTCCTCGCGGTAGAGCTGCAGGAACGCGCAAGCGTGCTCGATGACTTCCTCCTCGGTCGCGACCTTGCAAAGGAAATCGGTCGCGCGAACCTTGATGCCGCCGTTGCCGCCCACGTGCAGCTCGTAGCCCGAGTCGACGCAGACGACGCCGAGATCCTTGATCGTCGCCTCGGCGCAATTGCGCGGGCAGCCCGACACGGCGAGCTTCACCTTGTGCGGGTGCCACGAGCCCCACATCACGCGCTCCATGCGGATCCCCAATCTCGTCGAATCTTGCGTGCCGAACCTGCACCACTCCTTGCCGACGCAGGTCTTCACGGTGCGCAGCGCCTTGCCGTACGCGTGACCCGACACAAAGCCCGCCGCGTTCAAGTCGCGCCAAACGCTCGGCAGGTCTTCCTTCTTCACGCCGAGCAAGTCGATGCGCTGCCCGCCCGTGACCTTGATCGTCGGCACGGCGTACTTCTCGGCCACGTCCGCGATCGCGCGCAGCTCCTTCGCCGACGTGACGCCGCCCCAGATGCGCGGCACGACGGAGTACGTGCCGTCGCGCTGGATATTGCCGTGCGCGCGCTCGTTGATGAAGCGCGACTGCTTGTCGTCCTCGTACTCGCCGGGCCACGCGCAGAGCAGATAGAAATTCAGCGCCGGCCGGCACTTGTGGCAGCCGTCCGGCGCCTTCCACTCGAGGAATCGCATGACGGCCGGTATCGACTTGAGCCGCTCGCGCGCTATCGCCGCGCGCACCTCCTCGTGCGTGTAGATCGTGCACGGGCACATCGGCTTCTTGGCCGGCGCCTCGGAATAGTCGCCGCCCAACGTGTTCGCGAGCAGCTGCTCGACGAGCCCCGTGCACGAGCCGCACGACGACGAAGCCTTCGTGTGCGCGCGCACCTCGTCGAGCGTGAACAGGTTCTTCTTCGTGATCGCCTTGACGATGTCGCCCTTGCAGACGCCGTTACAGCCGCAGATCTCGGCCGTCTCCGGGAGCAGCGTGACGGCGTCGGCGCCCGACGTGCCGGAGTCGCCGACGTGCGCCTGGCCGAACAGCACGTTCTCGCGAAAATCGTTGATCTCGATGCCGTCGCGCATGAGCTGGAAGTACCAGGCCCCGTCGACGGTGTCGCCGTAGAGCACGGCGCCCTTGATCTTGTTGTCCTCGACGACGAGTTTCTTGTACACGCCGCGCGCGGCGTCCTTGAACACGAGCTCCTCGGTGCCTGCGCCGCCCGTGAAGTCGCCGGCCGAGAACAAGTCGATGCCGGTGACCTTCAGCTTCGTCGACGTCTGCGAGCCCAGGTAGCGGCCGATGCCGAACTCGGCCAGGTGATTCGCAACGACCTTCGCTTGCTCGAACAGCGGCGCGACCAGGCCGTAGCAGGCGCCGCGGTGCTGCACGCACTCGCCGACGGCGTAGATGCGCGGATCGAACGTCTGCATCGTGTCATTGACGAGCACGCCGCGCTCGCAGGCGATGCCGCTCGCCTTCGCGAGGGCCACGTTCGGCCGAATTCCCACCGCCATTACGACGAGGTCAGCCGGCACTTCCCTGCCGTCGGCGAGCTCGATGCCGCGAACGCGCTCGTCGCCGAGGATTCGAGCCGTCTGCGCCGGCATGACGAACTCGAGCCCCCGCTCCTCGAGCGAGCGCTTCAAAAGCGCGCCGGCCGCGGCATCGAGCTGCCGCTCCATGAGCGTCGAGCTCAGGTGCACGACGGTGACGCCCATGCCGCGCCTTTGCAGACCGTATGCGGCCTCGAGCCCGAGCAGGCCGCCGCCGATGACGACGGCGCGCTTGCCTTCGCGCGAAGCGGCGATCATGCGCTCGACGTCGGCAATGTCGCGATACGTGACGACGCCGGGCAGGTCCTTGCCGGGCAGCGGCAGCACGATCGGGTTCGACCCCGTTGCCAGAATCACCCGATCGTACGGCGCCTCGAAGCCGCTTTTCGCGATCACGCGCCGGCGCGCGCGATCGATGCGGACGACCTCGTCGCCGGCGTGCAGCGCGATGCCGTTCTCGGCATACCACTCGCGCGTATGGAGCATGATGTCGGCGACGGTCTTTTCGGCCGCGAGCACCGGCGACAGCAGAATGCGGTTGTAGTTGCCGTGCGGCTCGCTGCCGAACACCGTGATGTCGTAGAGCTCGGGCGCGAGCGTCAAGAGCTCCTCGATGGCGCGCATGCCGGCCATGCCATTGCCGACGAGCACGAGCTGTCGCTTCATGGACATGCTCAGAACGCGTAGTCGACCGAGAGCCACCACTTCTCGGTGTCCGTGAAAAGGCCGCCCGCGCGATAGTCGGCATACTTCGCCGTCAGCGTCATGCGGTCCGTGCGCGCGACGATCTGCAAGTCGAGCTCCTCGCCGTACGGGGCGCCGCCCAAGTCCGCCTCGTAGTCGTGGAAGACGGCCGCGGCCGTGCTCGTGAAGGGCCCGCGCCTGCCGAGTGGCACGCTCACGCGCAAGTACGCGTCCTCGATGCCGTCGGCCGGCGTCGCGAGGAACTTGTCGGCCCAGCCCTGAAACGCGTGCAGCGTCGCGAGCGGCGTCGCAAACGCCGTGACGCCGTCGCCGGAGAGGAGCTCGCGGCCGAGCGCGACGCCGACCTTGGGGAGCGTCAGTCCTCCTTCGACGAGCGCGTAGTGCGCATCCACGTCCGCCAAGCTCGCGCCCGCTTCGTTCTGGCGCGCATAAACAAGCGCGTAGGTGCCCGTCAGCTTCCCGAGCGGCTTGGATCCCGCGAGCTTCACACCGGCGGTATGCGTCGACGCGGCGGCGGAGTCGTCGATGTCGAGGTAATAGTCGAACAACGTCACGTTGCCGGCCGGAGAGGCGAAGCCGAAGTTGGCGAGCACGACGTCGCCTTCCCACTTCCCTTGCGGGGAATCGGGACCGAACACGCGGTTCACTTGGCTCGCCCAGGTCAGGTCCGCCTTGATCTTCGCGCCGCCCCACTGCGCGCGCAGCGCATCGAACGTTTGCTCGTGCTGCCGCCAGCCGACGTTACCGACGAAGCGCGCGTCGTCGAGAACGATGCGTTGCCGGCCGAAAGTGAGCGTCGTGCGCTCGAGCGACTTGTTGATGACGGCGAGGCGATTGACCGTGGCGAAATCCGCGGGGTCCGCGACGACGGGATACTGCGTCTGGCCGTTCGTGGTGCTGTTGTAGTCGGCGACGAGATCGTCGACGACGACGCCTTCGGCGAGAAATGCCGTGCCCGCCAACGGCGCGGTCTGAAAGCCGACGCGCAGCCGATTCGTCAGCGCGTCGGCCGACGCCGCAAAGCCGTCCTGCTTCACCGACTCGAAGCGCGCTCGGAGGTCGACGAGGACCTTTCCTTCCGCAAGCGCCTGCCCCCAGGTTTCCGCGGCAGTCGCCGACGCGCCCGCCCCGGCGCTCGCAAGCGCCGCCGCGCCGACCAAGCCGATTCTACTCAGAGCACCCATGTTCTACTCCCTGTGATGACCACTCTCGTCGTTCAGGCAGCTGCCGCTGCCGGATCGGCCGCCTCGCTCGCGCGCTCACAGCCGCTCAGAAAATCGAGAACTTCTTGGCGATATCGGTAGTAATCGGGATGCTCGAGCAGGGCCTTGCGCGAGCGCGGGCGAGGCAGATCGATGCGCATGATCTTGCCGATCTTCGCGTTCGGGCCGTTCGTCATCATGACCACGCGATCCGCGAGCAGAATGGCCTCGTCGACGTCGTGCGTGACGCAGATCGCCGTGACGCGAGTGCGGGCCCACACCTCCATGAGCAGCTCCTGTAGCTCCCAGCGCGTCAGCGAGTCGAGCATGCCGAACGGCTCGTCGAGCAGCAGCAGCTTCGGCGACAGCGCGAACGCGCGCGCGAGCCCGACCCGCTGGCGCATGCCGTTCGAGAGCTCGCTCGCGAGCTTGTCGGCGGCGTCGGCGAGCCCGACGCGGCCCAAGTAGTAGCGCACGATGTCCGAGCGCTCGGCCTGCGTCGCGTGGCTGTACACGCGGTCGACACCGAGCGCGACGTTTTGCGCGGCCGTTAGCCACGGGAACAAGCTCGGCGCCTGAAACACGACGGCGCGGTCGGGGCCGGCCGTCACGATCTCTCGGCCGTCGACGACGATGCCGCCGCCACTGACGCCGGTGAGCCCCGCCGCCATCGTCAGCACCGTCGACTTTCCGCAGCCGGAATGGCCGATCAGCGAGACGAACTCGCCGCGGTCCATGATGAGCTCGAAGCCGTCGACGACCGTCAAGGGCCCCTGGCGCGTCGGATAGACCTTCGACACTTTGAAGAACTCGACGTAGCGCGTGCTCGTGTGCTTCGGCTGCGCCTTGCGGTACGCGCGCGGCGGCTCGTCGATCTCGATCGGCAGCACGTTCGGCAGCGCCACCTTGTCTGCGTGCCCCGCGGTGCTCTTGCGGCCGGCATCGAGCAGGTAGCGCGTGATGCCGGCGCGCAAGCGGCGGAACTCCGCGTCGTCGTTGAGCGCGCCGCGGTCGCGCGGCCGCGGCAGCGCTACTTTGAACTCGGGCCCGAGCGTCGCGCCTGGCCCCGGCGTGAGGGGCACGACCCGGTCGGCGAGCAGCAGCGCCTCGTCCACGTCGTTCGTGATCAACACGACGGTCTTGCGCTCCTTCGTCGCGATGACCTCGAGCTCGTCCTGGAGCTTCGCGCGCGTCAGCGCGTCGAGCGCCGACAGCGGCTCGTCGAGCAGCAGCACGTTCGGCTGCATCGCAAGCGCGCGCGCGACGGCGACGCGCTGCCGCATGCCGCCCGACAGCTCCGCGGGCCGGCGGTCGGCCGCGTGCGAGAGCCCCACCATCTCGACGTAGCGCGCGACGATCGCGGCGCGCTCCTTGCGCGGCAGCCGGCGGTGCACGGCGTCGACGGCGAGGGCGACGTTGTCGCGCACGGACAGCCACGGCATCAGCGAGTAGCTCTGGAACACGACCCCGCGCTCGGGGCCCGGACCCGCGACTTCGCGGCCCTCGAACAGCACGCGTCCCACCGTCGGCCGCTCCAGACCCGCGAGCAGCGAGATCAGCGTCGACTTGCCTGCGCCCGAAAAGCCGACGATCGCGACGAACTCGCCCCTCTCGATCTCGAGGTCGATGCCGCGGAGCACCTCCGTCGTGCGCCCGCCGGCCGTGTAGACCTTGCCGACGCCCGATAGCGCGAGGATCGGTTTCCCCGCTGCGGCTCGCTCGATCATGACGGTCATGCGTCCCGCCCTCACCGGCTCGCCGAGTGCGTGACGGCCGCCTGGAGCGCCAACATGGTCCGGTCGAGCAGGAAGCCGATGATTCCGATGGTGAAGACGGCAACGAGAATTCGCGCCAGCGACGCCGCAGAGCCGTTCTGGAACTCGTCCCAGACGAACTTGCCGAGCCCCGGGTTCTGCGCGAGCATCTCGGCCGCGATCAACACCATCCAGCCGACGCCGAGCGACAACCTGAGGCCCGTGAAAATCAGCGGCAGCGCGGACGGCAGCACGATCTTGAACACTTGCGTCGGCCAGCCGAGCCTGAGGACGCGCCCGACGTTCATGAGGTCCTTGTCGATCGTCGCGACGCCGAGCGCCGTGTTGATCAGCGTCGGCCACAGCGAGCACAGCGTCACGGTGATTGCCGAGGTGATGAACGACTTCTCGAACAGCGGGTTCGCGCTCACATAGACGGCGCTCACGACCATCGTCACGATCGGCAACCACGCGAGCGGCGACACGGGCTTCAGGATTTGCACGAGTGGGTTGATCGCGGCGTTGACGGTCTTCGAGAGTCCCGCGAGCACGCCGAGCGGCACCGCCACGAGCATGCCGAGCACGAAACCCGTGAACACGGTTTTCAGGCTCGTGAAGATCTGGTCGAGATACGTCGGCTTGCCGGTGTAGCGGCGCACGCGCACCTCGGCATTCGGATTCTCGGCGAGCGCCTCGGCGTTACGGGCATCCTGCCGCGCGTAGAACTCGGCTCGCCGCGAGCGCTCGGCCGCGTGCTCGGCCACGAGGTTGCGCGCTTCGGCCCAGACGGCCGCTGGCCCGGGCAGCGCGCCCAAGCTCGTCTCGATCCGCGCGGCCACCGCGGCCCAGACGGCGAGGAAGAGGAGCATGGCCGCGACGGGCACGCCGAGCTCGCGCGCAAGCTCGCGGAGCTGCGCGCTCGGGCTGTCGCCGGTAGCCATCTTCAGAATGGGCACGAGCCAGCCCACTCCGAGCACGGCGAGATACGGATTCACGCGTGCGATCAGGGCGCTCATGGCCGTCTCACTGCGCCGTCACGAGCGTGTTGGATGACGCCGTGTCGTTGCCCTTGAGCCCGATCGCCAGACTTTCGAGATACGCGTTCGGCCGGCGGCCGTCGTAGACGAGACCGTCGATGAAATCGTTCGTTGGCTCGCGATAGCCGTCGCTCGTCCACGGGAAATCGCTTTCGCTCGCGAGCCCCTCGTCGACGAGCAGGCGTGCGGCTTTCAGGTAGATGTCGGGCCGATAAACGGCCTTCGCCGTCGCCGCGTACCAATCGTCGGGCTTGCGTTCCGGGATCTGGCCCCAGCGGCGCATCTGCGTGAGGTACCACACGGCGTCGGAGTAATAGGGATAGTTCGCGAAGTAACGGAAGAAGACGTTGAAATCCGGGACCGGCCGCGCGTCGCCGCGCTCGTATTCGAACGTGCCGGTCATCGAGTTGGCGATGACGGCTGCGTCGGCGCCGACGTACTCGGAACGGGCGAGCATCGCGACGGCTTCGCGTCGATTCGCGTTGTGGTCCGCGTCGAGCCACATCGCGGCGCGGATCAGCGCCTTGATCACGGCGAGATGGGTGTTCGGATTCGCCTCCGCCCACTCGGCCGTGACGCCGAACACCTTCTCGGGATTGTTCTTCCAGATCTCGTAGTCCGTGATGACCGGCACGCCGATGCCTTTGAACACGGCCTGCTGATTCCACGGCTCCCCGACCGAGTAGCCCAAGATCGTGCCGGCCTCGAGCGTCGCCGGCATCTGCGGCGGCGGCGTCACGGACAAGAGCACGTCGGCCCCGATCTGTCCGCTCGAGTCCGTCGGCGAGTAGTAGCCCGGGTGAATGCCGCCTGCGGCGAGCCAGTAGCGGAGCTCGTAATTGTGCGTCGACACGGGGAAGACCATCGCCATGTTGAACGGCCTGCCGGTCTCGCGGTAGGACTGGACCACGGGCCTCAGAGCGTCGGCTTCGATCGGATGCAGCGGCTTGCCGTCGGCGCCCATGGGCACGTGCGGCTTCATCGCTCGCCACACGTCGTTCGAGACCGTGATCGCGTTGCCGTTCAGGTCCATCGAGAACGCCGTCACGACCGGCGCAGCGGTGCCGAACCCGATCGTCGCCGCGAGCGGTTGACCCGCGAGCATGTGCGCGCCGTCGAGCTCGCCCGTAATGACACGGTCGAGCAGCACCTTCCAGTTCGCTTGCGGCTCGAGCGTCACGTAAAGCCCTTCGTCCTCGAAAAACCCGAGCTCGTACGCGACGGCGAGCGGCGCCATGTCGGTGAGCTTGATGAAGCCGAACTTGAGCTCGTCTTGCTCGAGATCGAGCGGCTCGGCTCGTGCTCCGCAGGCCGCCGCGGCCGCCACGATTGCGAAAACTGGGCTTGCGTGTTTCATGCAGAAGCGTCTCCGTTGCAAGTTGTGCGCGCTTGTTCAGCACACTTCAGCCGTTCAAAAAAAAGCCGCGGAGTGGTCGTTCCACTCGAGCGGCTTCGCTCTCCGAGCCCAACGGTGGACTCGTCGTCGCTTCCACCAATACAAACGTCGTGCCAACGTCGCCGCGCCGCTTCTCGATCACGTAACTCCTTGAAGCGGAGCCGTTTAGCGAAACTCGGCTGCGAACGATCGGCGCCGCACGCGGCCGCGCGTGCGCCACCATGGATCACTCCGCGCGCCCGGTGCCGCAAAGCGGTGCAGCAAACGTCAGACGCAAGTCGCGGAGGCGAACGGAGTGCGCAGCTCGAACTGGGCGAGATACCCCGACACGTTCGAAGAGAACCGAACCCCATCGAACGGGGGCAAGACCGGCGCCGCGGCCGGGTTTCCGCAGAAGCGATAGAGATCGGGCCGAAAGACGTTCGCCGCCGCGCGCTCGGCATCGTCGCTCGCCGCGACCTGGCCCCAACGCACCATCTGTGCGTACGCCCAGAGGCCGTCCGTTGCGCGCGGCGCGTTGGCGGCGTGACGGTGAAAATAGAGGAAGTCGGCGAGGCGGCCCTCCGTGGGGCTCGCGACGGGCACGCGGCCGCGAAGCGCGGCCGCGACGATCGGCTGCGGCACGCCGACGTACTCCGGCCGCGCGAGAAGCGCGGCGAGTGCTTCGTGATTCGCGGGGTCATCGGCCCAGGCCGCCGCGGCGTCGAGCGCCCGCAACAGCAGCGGCACGTGCTCCGAGCGCTCGGCAAAATCGGCGCGCAACGCAAGCACCTTCTCGACGGCGCCCGGAAAGAGCTGCGATTGCGTGGCGACGATGTGGCCGACCTTCTGAGCCACGGCAAGGCTATTCCACGGCTCGCCGACGCAGAAGCCGTCGACGAGCCCGGCGCTCAAGCTCTCGACCATCAGCGGCGGAGGAATCGCAACGAGGCGGACGTCGCGGTCGGGATGCACGCCGGCCGCGGCGAGCCAGTAGCGCAGGTCGAAATTGTGATTCGAGAACGGGAAGACCATGCCGAGCGTGAGCGAGCTGCGGCGCCGCCGAACGACGGCCGCCAGCGCGCGGCCGGCCGCGGCCGGATCGAGGATCCCCGTGTCCGGCGCCGCCGCTTGCAGCTCGGCGAACAACCGGTTCGATACGGTGATCGCGTTGCCGCCGCGCCCCAGCACGAACGGCGCGACGCAGTCGACCTGGACGTGCCCCACTCCGAGCGTCAGCGCGACGGGCAGCGGCGCCAGCGCATGCGCGCAATCCACGTGGCCGAGGGCTAAATGATCGCGCAGGCTCGCCCACGACGGCTCCTTGACGAGCACGAGGTCCAGCCCGGCGGCCGCTGCGAAGCCCTGCTCGCGCGCGGCCACCAGCGCGGCGCAGTCGACGAGCGGCACGAACGCCGCGAGGATTCGTTCACTCATTTCGGGGCTCCGTATCGAATAGCGACGCGGCCGCAACGAGCGAGCGCGCGAGCTCCGCGATCTTGCGGTTTTGATTCATCGCGGTACGGCGCAGCAACACGTACGCGTCCTCCTCGGAGCAACCGCGCTGCCGCATCAAGATCGCTTTCGCCTGCTCGACGATCTTGCGGTCCTCGAGCGCCGACTTCGCTTGCTGAAGCTCGTTCTGCAAGCGGTCGAACGCGTGGAAGCGACTGATCGTCACGTCGAGAATCGACCGCACGCGCTCCTTGCGCAGCCCGTCGACGACGTAGGCGGAGACCCCGGCGTCGATAGCGGCTTGCACGGTGGCGCTGTCGGACTTGTCGACGAACATCGCAATCGGCCGGCGCGCGAGCCGCGACACTTGAAACATTTGCTCGAGCGTGTCGCGGCTCGGGTTCTCGAGGTCGATCAAGATAACGTCCGGGTCGAGGGCGGCGATGCGCGCGAGCAAGTTCGCCATGTCGCGAATGTGATGCACTTCGAGTGAGCCGCCGTCGGCGCCGTTGCCCGCCGTGCGCAAGCCTTCTTCCAAGATGGCCGCGCGCACCGCGTTCTCGTCGACGATGAGTATTCTGAGCGGGCGCGGCGGCATGGCACGACGCCCGATGCAAAAACCATGCAGGCGCGCCAATGCGGGCGGCGCCCCGCGGTCTCGACGCGCGGCGCACTACGAGGGAACGTGCCGAAGGCGCGGATGCCCCGTCGTTGTGCAACGGCCGGCGCGGTCAGCGAACCGTCAGGCGGGCGACGATCTCCTCATGACTGAGCCCATCGATCCGGACGCGCTTCTGCGCGGAACCGAACCCTCCGGCGACGGAGACGGCACTGCTCTTCAGGTCGAGCGCGTCCGCCAGCAAGGTCTCCACGGCGCGATTCGCGCGCCCGTCCTGCGGCGGAGCTCGAACGCGCACCTTCAACTGCCCGCCGAGCCAGCCGACGATCTCGTCCCGGGAGGCACGCGGGACGACTTTAACGGCGATCACGGTCATCGGTCGACGCCCCCAGTTAGGTAAAGTGCTGGAATAGACGCTCCCCGGGGACGCATTTGACGTTATCATGCGCGCCTATGGGACGCCGAAGACAAGTCAGCGATCGCGAGATCAGTGTTGCCGCGCGGGAAGTATTCCTCGATCGCGGCCCCAAAGCACCCGTGGCCATGGTCGCCAAGAAGCTCGGCGTCTCGACGGCCACGCTGTTTCAACGTACGGGCTCGAAGCAGCAGCTGATGCTGATGGCGTTCACCCCCGAAGGCGCGCCGATCTCGGAGCTCGACCGCGGCGTGCTGCCCGGCGTACCCGTGCGCGAGCAGCTCGCTCAAATCTTGCTCGAGATCAACGAGTACTTGGGCGCCGTGATCGCGGCGTCGATCACTTTGCGCGCGGCGTGCATCGAGGCGAATCTGCCGGAGCCGACGCCGTACCAGCTGCGCGACCGGCTCGCAGCGTGGCTCGGGCAGGCCGCGTCCTCGGGGCTTCTCACGCTCGTCGACGCGCGCACGACGGCCGACATCCTGATCGGCGCGATCGAGTCGCGCCACATTCATTCCTACATGCAGCAGCAACACCTGACGTCGCAGCAGCATCGCGACTACATCGGCGCGATGCTCGACGTCGTCTTCCCGGCCCGCTAGCCTTCCCGTTCCGTTGACCGGCGCGAGCGCGCTCGCGCGTGCGCCTTTTTTCCACCGCAAGACTGGAGCCCCGAGCCATGACCGAACGCAGAGAAGAATCCATCGAACAACTATTCGAGCGCGGACTCGAGGTGCGCCGCGCCGTGCTCGGCGCCGAGTACGTCGACAACTCGCTGAAATCTGCCAACGACTTCATGCAGGCGTTTCAGAACATCACGACGGAGTGGTGCTGGGGTTATGCCTGGACGCGCCCGGGCCTCGACCGCAAGACGCGCAGCCTCATGAACCTTGCGATGCTGACGGCGCTGAACCGCGCGCCCGAGATCAAGCTGCACGTGCGCGGAGCCTTGAACAACGGCGTCACGGTCGATGAGATCAAGGAAGCGCTGCTGCACGCCACCGTCTACTGCGGCATCCCGGCCGGCCTCGACGCGTTCAAGGCCGCGAACGAGGTGCTGAAGGAGATGGGCGCGTTCGCGAAGAAGTGACGATCGCCCTCGCCGGGGCGATCGCCTCATGACAAAAGGCGGCGGGCCTTCGCCCGCCGCCTGTCGAGTTGCCGAAACGCCAATCGGCGCGGCCCGAATGGCTGCTTCGCCGCATTGCTCCTAGAAGTTCATCCGCACGCCGATTCGATACGAGCGGCCGAGCGTGTCGAAGAACGTGGCGTTGACGCCGCCGACGCCGAAGCCGTTGTTGCCGGAGAACGGCGGATCCTTGTCGAAGAGGTTCGTGATCGAGCCGAACAGCTCCATCCGTTCCAGACCTGCGACGCGCAGGTCGTAGCTACCCGACAGATTGAACGTCGTGTGGCTCGGCACGTCGCTTGCCGTCACGCTGCCGGTCAGGTTCGGATTGAAGCCCGGATCGCTGGGCCCCGTGCGCGGCGTCAGCAAGTCGAGCTTGCCCGAGCCCGTGTAACGGGCCTGGCCCGTGATCGTGAACCGATCGCGGAGATAGCTCACGATGAGGTTGCCGACCCATTCGGGCGCCGGCGCTACGTCGGGCAAGAAGCCGAAGCCGCCGCCGGACTGACCCGCGACGTCACGCACGACTCGCGAGATCGGATCCTGGAACAACAGGTCGATGACGCGCGTCGACGTCAAGCTGAAGGCGATCGTGCCCGCCTCGAGCTCGAGCGGATAGTCGAACGAGAAGTCGACGCCCTTCGCCGTATACGGCGTCGCGTTGATGTACGGAACGTTGACCTCCTCGATGTTGCTCGTCGGGAAACCCGGCACGAGCGGCGGACCGAACTTGATCCGAGCGCACTGCTCCGGCTGGTTCAAGACCAAGCAGCCGTTGATGACCGTCGGCGCGCCGTCGAGCCGCTGCCCGCCGGCGATCGTGATCTCGTAGAAGTCCGTCGAGAAGTTCAGGCCTTGTGCTGCACCGCCCGGCGACACGACGAACCCGAGCGTCTCGGTCAGCGATTTCTCCGGGCTCAAGTTCGGGTTGCCGGAGAGGATCTGCCAGGCCGCATCGCCCTGAGGCGGATACGTGTTCGGCGGCAGGCCGGCCGTCGGGTTCTGCACGTAGCCAAAGATGCCTCCCGGCGGAATGCTCTGCGAGTAATAGAGCTCGCGGAAGCTCGCCGCGCGCAGATCCTGCGACCGGCTGCCGCGGAAGCGCAGCCACTCGACCGGGTCGTAGACGAACGCCGCCTTCCACGTCGTGAAGGACTGCTTGCCGGTCTCGCCGGACGTTCCAAGCCCACCTTCGTTCGTGTACTCGGAACGGCGGCCCGCGACGTTGAGCGTGAGTTGCCGCGCGCCGGGCATGTCGCGCAGGAACGGCATCTCGAACTCGGCGAACGCCTCTCTCACGGTCGTCTCGCCGCCGAACGAGTCGCCGTACTGCAAGCTGAAGTCCGTGCGCTGCGCGCGCGGCAGATCACCGGCGTTGTTCACGAGGTCTTCGACGCGATATTCGATGCCGAAGGCGCCGATCAGCGGGCCGGCGTCCAGCCCTTCCCATAGTTGGCCCGAGATCGTGCCAGCATAAACGTCTTGGCGGATCTTGTTCGATTCCGTGAGATCGCCGAACACGTAGTCGAGCGCGGCTTGCGACGCAGCCTTGCCGAAAATGTTCAGCGGCTGGCAACCCGCGATCAGCGACGGATCGACGGTGGGATCGGGCACGCCGACCAACGTCGCGCGGCACACGGGCTGACCGCCGGGTCCGATGACGGCGTCCGTCGCCATGTAGTAGCGCCAGTTCGACGTGTAGTTCCGGCCGATCTGGTCGCGCGTGGTCTTGCCGTACTGATAGTACGCGTCCCAGCTCCAGTTCTCGTTGATCTCGCCGTTCGCGCCGATGACGATACGCGTGACCTCGGTATCCGTCGTCACCGTCTGGTCGTTCTGGTCGGACCAGTCTTTCGTGACGATCGTGCCGGGCGGGCTCAGCGGAATGCCGCCGATGTTGAAGCCGCAGAGCACGTTCGTCGAGAACGGCGAGTTGCCGTTGCGCGCCAAAACGGCGTCGCGCGCCGCCTGCGACAGCGTGCCCAAATACGCGTTGTCTGGCCGGATACACGTGTTCACCGTGTTCTGGCCCGGCGCCCACTGATGATTGATACCGACGACGCTGCCCCACGAAGCCTCCAGGAAGCCCGTCAGGGTGTCGCTGAAGTCCCATTCAGCGTGGCCGTACGCCGTCTTGCGCTCGACCTCGGGATACAGCGACAGGTTCTTGTAGATCGACTCGCCGTCGCCGCCGGGAACCGTGCCCGAAGCACCGCGCCAGCCTTCCGAGCCGACCGCGAACGGCACGATGTCCGTGCCTGCTTCGTTGAACTGGAACGTGCTCGCGGCACCCGGCGTGTTGTTGAAAATCACGCCCGTGTGGCTCGACTGGTTCTGTCGCAAGTTCGACGTGATGATGTCCGCCGGTTGGCCCGGAATCTTCGGCGTGTACGGCTGCCCGGCGCCGAACGAAAAGCCGGTGTTGTTGCTGAAGAGCCCCACGCCTCTGCTGCACCAGTCTCTCGCGTCGGAGCAGCTCTGGATGACGTCCTGGTTCTGATACTCGCCGCCGACGACGAAGCGGCCGCGGTCGGCGCCGAACGAGCTGCCGCCTGCGACGCCAACGTGGTAGTTGTCTCCGTCGCCCTCGCCCGTCGTGCCGTAGTCGACATCGAGCTTCACGCCTTCGAGGTCCCGGTCGAGCAAGATATTCACGACGCCGGACACGGCCCCGGAGCCGTAGGCGGCCGACGCGCCGCCGGTGACGACCTCCGTGCGCTCGATCAGGATCGACGGAATGAAATTCAGGTCGACGCTATCGCCTTGCGTCGTCGGAATGAAACGGCGCGAGTCGACGAGTGTCAGCGTGCGCGTGCCGAAGAATGGATTGAGGCCGCGCAAGTTCGCGAGCGTGGAGCCCACGAAGAACGCGCCGCCTCCCGTTGTCGCTGCTTGAAACTGCGATACGTTTTGCGGCACTTGCGTGACGACGTCCGCAACGTTGACCAGGCCCAAGTTCTCCATTCTCGCGGCGTCGAACGTGCTGACCGGATTCGGCGAGACGTAGTCCTCGCGCTGCCGGATCCGCGAGCCGGTCACGACGATTTCGTCCAAGCTCGTATCGGCGCCTCGTGCTTGCTGCTGCGCCTCTGCCGCGGAAGAACCGAGGGCGATTGCAACGGCCGTCGCCAGCGCGCTCGACTTCCGGGCGAGCCGCCTGTGAACGATGCTCATAGTCGCAACTCCTGTAAGAGGTTGAGGGGGGTATCCAACAATTCCCTCGGGGAGCGCCCGGCCTGGCACTTGTAGCGTCTGAGGCACAACCTCCTCGGCCCTTGCGCCATACCGCGCGGCTACACGAGGTACACCCGGAGGCGTTCTGTTGCATGATTGCAACACAACGACTTCGGAGTCGAAAGTGTTCCAGGAGACAGTTTCGGAATCAAGCCGACGTGAGCGGAACGACATTTGGCCTTCGCGAGGCGCGCGGCCGCGGGCACCGGGGCTGCGCCAAGCTGAAGCCCGTCGGCCGCACGCAGCCCGGCGCGCCGGCACAAACGGAAGCCGAGCCCGTCGCGATCGGGAAGCCTCGCACGCTGCCGGCCACCTCGGGCTCCGTATGCTAACGGCGACCGATGGGCGAACAGCGGAGCGTTCGGCGTCGCCTTGCCAACCCCTTGCGGCCCGCTATCCTGCTCGAGGCACGGCGTCGCCGGTGCCGACGCGTTCCGGCGTCGGCGGTGAGCGCCGGCCGGGAGCTGAGATGACGGGTTACGTTGCGCACGGCGGCATCAAGATCGCGAAGCCTCTTTTCGATCTCGTCCGCGACGAGATCGCCCCGGGCACGGGCGTGTCGGCGGACACGGTGTGGACGCTGCTCGACTCGCTCGTGCGCACGTTGGGCCCCCGCAATCGCGCGCTGCTCGAGAAGCGCGACGCGTTGCAAGGCAAGATCGACGCGTGGCTCGTCGAGCGGCGCGGCCGCCCGCTCGAGCCGAAGGAGACGGCCGCCTTCTTGCGTGACATCGGTTATCTCGTGCCCGCCGGACCGGCGTTTCAAGTGGCGACGACGAAGGTCGACCCCGAGATCGGCACGCTGGCCGGCCCGCAGCTCGTCGTGCCCGTCGACAACGCGCGCTACGCCCTGAACGCCGCGAACGCGCGCTGGGGCAGCCTCTACGACGCGCTGTACGGCACGAACGTGATCCCGGAGGACAATGGCGCGGAGAAGGGCCGCGGCTACAACGCCATACGCGGCGATCGCGTCATCGCGAAGGCCAACGAATTCCTCGACGGCTCCGTGCCGCTCGCGGCCGCGAAGTGGGCCGATGTCACGGCGCTCGACGTCGTCGCGGGCCGCCTCGCGTGCCGCTTGCGCGACGGCCGCGAGACGTCGCTCGGCAACTCCGCGCAATTCGCGGGGTTCCGCCGCGCGGGCGGCGCGCTGACGAACGTGCTGCTCCGCAACCGCGGCCTGCACATCGACCTCTCGATCGACCCGTCGCACCCGATCGGCCGCCAGCACCCGGCCGGCGTCAAGGACGTCGCGCTCGAGAGCGCCCTCACGACGATCATGGACTGCGAGGACTCGGTCGCGGCCGTCGACGCAGACGACAAAACCGCCGTCTACCGCAACTGGTGCGGCATCATGCGCGGCACGCTGACGGCCTCCTTCGCCAAGGGCGGCGGCACGGTGGATCGCCGCCTGAATTCGGATCGCGAGTATCTCGCCCCGGACAACACGCCGTTCACGTTGCCGGGCCGCAGTCTGCTGCTCGTGCGCCACGTCGGCGCACACATGCTGACGGATGCCGTCACCGACGCGGCCGGCAATCCGATCTACGAGACGTTCCTCGACTGCGTCGTGACGACGCTGGCCGCGCTCCACGACTTGCAGGGCACGAGCGCTCTGCGCAACAGCCGTACCGGCAGCATGTACATCGTGAAGCCGAAGCAGCACGGCCCCGAGGAAGTGGCGCTGTCCGTCGAGCTGTTCGCAACAGTCGAGCGCGCGTTCGGACTGCCCGCCACGACGCTCAAGATCGGCATCATGGACGAGGAACGGCGCACGACCGTGAATTTGAAGGAATGCATCCGCGCGGCTGCCGATCGCGTGATCTTCATCAACACCGGCTTCCTCGACCGCACCGGCGACGAGATCCATACGCATATGGAGGCCGGGCCGATGGTCCCGAAGCCCGAGATCAAGAGCGCGCGCTGGATCGCGGCGTACGAGGATTGGAACGTGCGCGTCGGGCTCGAGGTGGGCTTGCCGGGGCACGGGCAGATCGGCAAGGGCATGTGGGCGATGCCGGACGAGATGCGTGCGATGGTCGACACGAAGCGAGACCATCCGAATGCGGGCGCGACGACAGCGTGGGTGCCGTCGCCGACGGCCGCAACGCTGCACGCGCTGCACTATCACCAAGTCGACGTAGCCGCCCGGCAGCGCGAGATCGCGCGCTCGGGCGGCGCCACGCCCGAGCTGCTCGAGGGCATCCTCACGCCGCCGCTGCTGACGCGGCAGCTGACGGCCGCCGAAATCGCGCGCGAGCTCGACAACAACGCACAGGGCATCCTGGGCTACGTCGTGCGCTGGGTCGAGCAAGGCATCGGCTGCTCGAAGGTGCCCGACATCAACGACGTCGGGCTCATGGAGGACCGCGCGACGCTCAGGATCTCGTCGCAGCACATCGCGAACTGGCTGCACCATCGCATCGTCGACCGCGCGCAAGTGCGCGCGACGCTCGAGCGCATGGCCAAGGTCGTCGACCGGCAGAACTCCGGCGACCGCAACTATCGCAACATGGCGCCCGATTTCGACTCGAGCGTCGCGTTCAACGCGGCGCTCGATCTCGTCTTCAACGGGCGGAAGGAGCCGAACGGCTACACCGAGCACGTACTGACGCGCCGGCGACGCGAATTCAAAGCGAAGCGCGCAGGCGCGGCGCCGGCGCGCGCTAGTTGACCTGCCCAGCGCGGCGCGCGGCCGACTTAGCCGCCTCCGCGCTCGCCTCCTTGACTTTGGCGATGCTCGCCTCGTTGGACGGCGTGAAGATGATCAGCCGTTGCTTGCTGGCGCCCTCGGGCACGTACGACGAGTGCTCGAACACCATACCGCCCCGCGCGTGCGTGACGATGGCTTCGTGCGTTCCGACGACCTCGGCAAGGCTCCACAGCCGATCGAAGATCGGGCACGACGCGGACAGGTCCGTAATGAGCTCCTCGAACGCGGGATCACCCGGCGCCTGGCTGTAGTCGACGCGGAATTTCGCGAGCAGCCGGCGCGCCGTAGCCTCGTAGAGCTCCGGGTTGCGCCGATATGCATCGTCCTCGACGAGCAGGATGCGCAGCAGATTCCTTCGCTCCGGCGGCAACGCGCTGTAGTCGCGGATCACGCGCAACGCGAGCTGATTCCAGGCGATGACGTCCCACCTGGCCGTCAGTACGATCGCCGGCACGGCGATGGCATCGAGCATGCGCTTGATCGTCGGGCTCACCGTTTCCGTGCGCGTCGGAGTCGGCGGCGCGGGCCGGTGCTGAACGAGCGCGAAGAGATACTCGCGCTCGTCGGGCGACATCCTGAGCGTCGTCGAGATCCGCTCGAGCACGTCGGCGGAAACCTGGATGTCGCGGCCCTGCTCGAGCCACGTGTACCAGGTAACGCTGACGCCGGCGAGCGCGGCGACGTCCTCGCGGCGCAGCCCCGGCGTGCGTCGGCGGTTCGTATCGGGCAGCCCCACCTGACCCGGCGTGAGCCGCGCGCGGCACCCCTTCAGAAAGTCGATGAGTTGGCGCCGCTGCATCGTCGGCGCATTGATCCGATTGGAATTCACTGTCCCCTCGCGGCGGGAGCCGAAGCGTAGCGACCGTTCCGTGGGCCGCGCCCCGATGTTATAGCACCAAACGTACCATGGCCACGGACTCGGGTTGAGCCGGTTGAGCCGGAGCGCCGGGTCGTGCACGCTAACGCTTTCTACGGCCGCACGGCGGCTTGCCGCAGCGAACGAGGGGACCGTGTCCAGCGAAACATTGACTCCGGCCGCCGTCGCCGCCTGGCTCGGCCGCTACAAAGAGGCCTGGGAGCAGCGCGACGCCGAGCGCGCCGCAGCGCTGTTCACGGAGAATGCCGCGTATCACGAAATGCCGTTCGACCCGCCTAAGGCCGGCCGCGCCGGCATTCGCGACTATTGGGCGACGGTCACGGCCGACCAGCGCAACATCTCGTTCATGTCGCAGGTCGTCGCCATCGACGGCGCGACGGCCGTGGCGCGCTGGTCGGCGAGCTTCACGCTGGCCGGAAACGGCACGCGCGTCGCGCTCGATGGCGTCTTCATCCTCACGTTCGAGCGCGCGTTCGTGAGCGAGCTCCGCGAGTGGTGGCACGTCAAAACGACGCCGTAGAGGTGAGCCCACAGGGCGCAGGCGAAATCGCCGAGCGCCGCCGCTGGCGCGGTGGTATAGTGCCGCGCCAACTGGGCGCACATTCGGTCTGCGCCCGATGCGCGCGGCCAATTCCGGCCGCTACGCCGCCCAAATCCGATCCCCTCTGACCGTTCCCGGCCGCACTGCGCGCCATGGGCAGGGCGATCGCGGAGCTTTACGCAATGTCTTTCGATTCTCTCGGCCTCGAGCCGGCCCTTCTCCGCGCCGTCGAGGAGCAGGGCTACGCCCACCCCACCCCGATCCAGCAGCGCGTGATCCCCGTCGTTCTCGACGGCCGCGACGTCATGGCCGGCGCCCAGACGGGCACGGGCAAGACCGCGGGCTTCACGCTGCCGCTGCTGCAAAGGCTCGCCTCCGGGCGGCCGCCGCAAAACCCACGCCGCATCCGCGCGCTGATCCTCACACCGACGCGCGAGCTGGCGGCACAGGTCGGCGAGAGCGTGCGCGCGTACGGCAAACACCTGCCGCTCAAGTCGACCGTCGTCTACGGCGGCGTCGGCATCCATCCGCAAATCGACACGCTCCGGCGGGGCGTCGACGTGCTCGTCGCGACACCGGGCCGGCTGCTCGATCACGCCGCGCAGCGCACGGTCGACTTGCGCCACGTCGAGGTCTTCGTGCTCGACGAGGCCGATCGCATGCTCGACATGGGCTTCCTGCCCGACATCCGGCGTGTCATCGCTCTCCTGCCCGCACACCGGCAAAACCTGCTCTTCTCGGCGACTTTTCCCGACGATATCCGCAAGCTCGCCGCCAAGCTGCTCGATGAGCCCGTCAGCGTGGAGGTCGGCGAGCGCAACGCGGCCGCCGAGAAGATCGAGCAGGCCGCTTATTTCGTCGACAGGGGCGGCAAGCGCGCGCTTCTATCGTGGCTCATCGGCACGGGCGGGTGGCGGCAGGTGCTCGTGTTCACGCGCACAAAGCACGGCGCCAACCGGTTGGCCGAGCAGCTCACGCGCGATGGCTTCAGCGCCGCGGCTATCCACGGCAACAAGAGCCAGAGCGCGCGCACGCGCGCGCTCGCCGATTTCAAGCGCGGCGCCGTGCGCGTGCTCGTTGCGACGGACATCGCCGCGCGCGGTCTCGATATCGATCAGCTGCCGCACGTCGTGAACTTCGACCTGCCCGAAGTGGCCGCGCACTACGTTCATCGCATCGGCCGCACCGGCCGAGCCGGCAACGAAGGGCTCGCGATCTCGCTCGTCGCGCGCGAGGAGCGGCCGCTCATGAAAGCGATCGAGCGGCTGCTCGGCCAAACCGTCGAAGTGCGCATGCCCGACGGGTACGCGCCTACGGCGGCGCGGCCGCAAGACGCGGCCGGAGATGCCCACAGGGGCGCTGCCGAGGAGCGCGCGGCTCGTGCCGCCTCGGGACAACCGCCTGCCGCGCACCACGAGCACCGGCATCGCGGACATAACGAGCGGCGCCACGGCGGGCGGCGCCACGGCGGGCGCAGCGGGCAGCGCGGCGCACGTTCGCGGCATCACGAGCGGGGCCTCGGCTGAAAGTCGCGCCTTGGGGCCCCGGCGCCCGTCTCAGGGGCGACACGTTCTCCTGCGTGACGTATATTAACTCGCAAACGATGGACCGATTTCGAGGAGAAGCGCCATGCCGTTGGTCAATTTGAAACCCGTGCTCCGCGAGGCCAAGGCGAAGGGCTATGCCGTCGCAGCGTTCAACCCCGTCGACTACGCGTCGATGAAGGCCATGGTCAAGGCGGCCGAGGAGCTCAACGCTCCCGTCATCGTTCAGACTTCCGCCAAGACGATCAAGTACTACGGCCACCGGGCGCTCGTCGAGTGGATGCACGAGATCGCCGACGACTCGCCGGTCCCAGTCGTGCTGCACCTCGATCACGGCAAGGACGTCGAGATGATCAAGAAGTGCATCGAGATGGGCTGGACGTCGGTCATGATCGACTGGTCCGACAAGCCGTTCGACGTGAATCTCGGAGAGACGCGCAAGGTCGTCGACATGGCGGCGAAAGCCGGCGTCGGCGTCGAAGCCGAGATCGGCGAGATCCACGGCGTGGAAGACGACATGGTCGTCGAGGCGGTGCACTTCACGGATCCCGCCGAAGCCGAGAAGTTCTGCCGCGAGCTCGACCTCGCGGCGTTCGCCGCGGCGATCGGCACGGCGCACGGCTACTACAAGGGCGAGCCGGACGTGAAATTCGACTTGATCGCCGAGATCAACCGCCGAACGAACACGCCGATGGCGCTGCACGGCGGCACGGGGCTCTCCGACGACGTGATCCAGAAGTGCATCAAGCTCGGCTGCGCCAAGATCAATATCTCGACGAACTTGAAGCACGTGTTCATCGACAGCTTCATCGAGTACCACCAGAAGCACAAGAAGTACGAGCCGCTACACGTGCTCGGCGCCCAATACGAAGCGTTGAAGCAGCTCTTCAAGGAAAAGATCGCGCAGTTCGGCGGCAGCAATCGCGGCAGCGAGCTGCTCTCGAAAGTCGCCTGAGGCCGCCGCGCGGGGCAGCGATGAAGGCCTTGATCTTCGACTGCGACGGTGTGCTCGTCGACACCGAACGGGACGGCCATCGCGTCGCGTTCAACCGCGCGTTCGCGGCGGCCGGCATCGACGCTGAATGGGACGTCGAGCTCTACGGCGAGCTACTGAAGATCGCCGGCGGCAAGGAACGCATGACGCACTACTTCAACGAGCACGGCTGGCCGAAAGGAGCCTCGGCCGAGACGCTGATCCCCGAGCTGCACAAGAAGAAAACGGCGATCTTTACGGAGCTGATCGCCGAGGGCAGCCTGCCTCTCAGGCCCGGCATCCGCCGCATCGTCGACGAGGCGCATGCGGCCGGGATCAAGCTCGGCGTCTGCACGACGTCGAATCCGAAGGCCGTCGACGGCGTGCTCGACCTCCTGGGCGCCGAGCGCAAGAAGTGGTTCGACATCGTGCTCGCGGGCGACGTCGTCGCCAAGAAGAAGCCGAACCCCGAAATCTACATTTTGGCCCGGGAACGGCTGGGGCTGCGCGGGCAAGATTGCGTCGTCATCGAGGACAGCCGCAACGGCCTGCTCGCCGCCGTCGGCGCCGGCATGCCGTGCGTGATCACGAAGAGCACCTACACGCAGGATGAGGATTTTCGCGAAGCGGCGCGCGTCGTGCCCGAGCTCGGCGACGCGCCGAACGTGCAGATCACGCTGAAGGATCTGCAAGCCATCGCGGCGGCGTAAGCAGAGTCTAAAGGCCGCGAATAACGTCGGGAGCAAGCCAAAATGACCGAAATCACCCTGGCGGACGTCGAAGCGGCGGTGAAAACGATCGCCGCCACGGCGCTCAAGAACGAGCAATACTTCTGCGAGCTCGACTCCTATGCCGGCGACGCCGACTTCGGCGTCTCCCTCGCGTCGGGCTTCAGGGCCGTCGAGCAGGACTGGCAGGCGCTCGACCGCAGCTCGATCGGCGCATTCCTGCTCAAGATCAGCTTGATCATCTCGAAGAACGTCGGCGGCTGCTCGGGGCCGATTTGGGGCACGGCCTTCATGCGCGCGGGCGCGCTGTCGAAGGACCGCACGAGCATCACGCTCGAGGATCTCGACAAGATGCTGACGGCGGCCATCGAGGGTATCCAGAAGCGCGGCGGCGCGCAGCTCGGCGACAAGACGCTGCTCGACGCGCTGATTCCGATCCGCGACATCGTGCACGACAGCGCCGGCAAGCCCGGCGCCGATGCGCGCGACGTGCTGAAGCGCGCCACGGCCGCCGCCAACGAGGCCATCGAGCGCACGAAGAACCTCGTCGCGAAGCGCGGGCGGCAGCAATTCGTGGGCGACCGGAGCATCGGCACTCCGGACCCCGGCATCGTCGCGATCGCAACGATGATGAACGACCTTTGCGCACAGTTCGGCGTCGCCAAACCGGCGCCGAACGAGAACTAGAACTTCATCCGACTCGGGGGACTCATCATGAAAAAGTTCGTCAACGATCCGGCCAAGTTCGTTCCGGAGATGCTCGAAGGCATCGCATTGGCCAACGAGGGCAGGCTCAAATACGAGCCGAGGTACAACATCATCTATCGCGCCGACCGGCCGAGTAAGGATCATGTGTCGGTGATCCAGGGCTCCGGCAGCGGCCACGAGCCCGCGCACGTCATGACCGTCGGTCCCGGCATGCTCGACGCCGCGTCGCCCGGCAACGTGTTCGCGGCGCCTCCGATGGAGTACTGCCTCGAGTGCATCAAGCTCATGAATTCGCCGAAGGGCGTGCTCGTCCTGATCAACAACTACCAGGGCGACCGCATGAACTGGGACATGGCCATCGAGATGGCCGAAGCCGAGGGCATCAACGTCAAGTCGTTCATCATCGACGACGACGTCGCCGTGCAGAACAGCTCGTATACGATCGGCCGCCGCGGCGTGGCCGGCAATTTTTTCGTCATGAAGGCGTGCGGCGCGGCCGCCGAGAGGGGCGCGAGCCTCGAGCAGCTGCTCGACGTAGCGAAGAAGGTCAACGCGAACGTGCGCTCGATGGGAGTCGCGCTGACGTCCTGCACGCCGCCCGCAAAGGGCAAGCCGATCTTCGAGATCGGCGACGACGAGATGGAGGTCGGCGTCGGCATTCACGGCGAGCCGGGCCGCCGCCGCGACAAGCTGAAACCCGCCGACGCGATCGTCGACGAGATCTTCGACGCCGTCTCGAAGGACTTGCCCTTCAAGAGCGGCGACCGCGTCGCGCTGATGATCAACGGCCTGGGCGGCACGCCGCCGAGCGAGCTCTACGTGCTGTACCGCAGGGCCGCGCAGCGCGCGAAAGGCTTAGGGCTCAACGTCGTCCGCAATTACGTAGGCAATTATTGCACCTCGCTCGAGATGGCCGGCGCTTCTCTGACGCTGCTCAAGCTCGACAAGGAGATCGAGGACCTGTTGGCGGCGCCCGCGGAGATCGCCGTTCGCGTGTTTTGAGCGGCCCTCTGCTCAAGCTGCTCGCCGTCGACCTGGACGGCACGCTCGTCGACTCTGCTCCGGACATCGCGCACTGCTTGGGCGCGGCGCTCGCGGCGGTCGGCTGCGCGCCGCCTGGCGAGGCGCGCACGCGCGCCTGGATCGGCGACGGGATCGAGACGCTGATCGCGCGCGCCATCGCGCACGAGTGCAACCCGCGCAGCGAGTCGGCGGCTTCAAACGAGGCGCGGCGACTAGCCGCGCTCGCCGCGTTCCTCGAGTGCTACCGCGACAATCTGTTCGTCCGCAGCCGCCTTTATCCCGGCGTGCGCGAGACGCTCGACACGCTGCTAGAACGCGGCATGCGGCTCTGCTGCATCACGAACAAACGCTACGCGTTCTCCGACGAGCTGCTCGTGCAGGCCGGTATTCGCGGCCTGTTCGAGCTCGTGCTCGGCGGCGACAGCGTGGCCGAGAGAAAGCCGAGCCCGTTGCCGCTGACCGTGGCCGCAGAGACGCTCGGAGTCGAGCCGCGCGATGCGACGCTCGTCGGCGATTCGCACCAAGACCTTCGCGCCGCCCGCGCGGCCGGCTACGGCTTCGTGCTCGCGGACTACGGCTACGGGAAAATCGACGAAACGGAGCTCGGCTCGGCGCGGAGGATCCGCAACTTCGCCGAGCTTCCGGCCGCCCTCGGGCTGGACGCTTAGCGGCGCAGGGCTTCGGGCTTTTGAAACAGCAGCGCGATGCGGTCGGTCCTGTCGTTGACATCGGGGTGCGCAACTTCGAGGTTCAGCGCGTCGTTCGGCCGGTAATACAGGTTGCTGAAGTCGACGAGCTTGAAGCCCGCGTCCTGGACTTCCTTGATGACGAGCACCGGATCGACGCGGCGGCCGTTCTCGCGAGTCGCGGGCTCGTTGTGCCGGCGCGTGTGGTCGACGATGCCGTAATAGCCGCCTGCCTTCAGCGCATCGAAAGCCGAGCGGTTCACGGTTGCGCGATCGGCCGGCGAGAAGTTGTGGTAGTTGCGGAACGTCACGACCATGTCGACCGGCTCGACGTCCCACCGCCCCGATGGTCCGAACGGCCCGCCGCTGCCGCCGCCCGTCGCGCCCCAATCGAGCTCTTCGACCTCCTCGAGCCCCGGCAGATTGGCGATGCGCCGGAATGCCTCGGCGTAGAACCCTTCGGGATGCGCGACGTAGAGCTTGCCGTTCTCCTTCAGCACGGGCGCCAGAATCTTCGTGAACCAGCCGCCGGCCGGCAGGAGCTCGATGACACGCATGTTTTCGCGCATCCGGAAGAACTCGAGGATCTCGGCCGGCATCCGGTTCACGTCGCGCGCGCGCTCTTCGGGCGTGCGAATCGCGCCCTCCATGGCTTGGAGCACGCGGCGCTGGAACGGTGTCGGATTGGCAGGCTGAGCGTCGAGCTCGAGACCGAAGTGCACGGCGCACGCCGCGCCCAGCACGGCGGATACGACTCTTCGCATGTGAATGCCCTCCCGGCGAATGTGTGCGGAGCCCTACGAAATCAGCGCTTGGCGGCTTCCGCCGCGCGCTCTTCGGCGCGCGCGGCGCTCAGCATGTTCGCGAGCCCCAGATTGCCCTCGTGGCACGCGTACTCGTAGATCTCGTAGCCCGGGCGGCTGTCGAGGTCGAACGCGACCGTCCACGGCCGCGTGTACGTCTCGGGGTCGTGCACCGTGAACTCGTAGCGCAGCGTGTCGGCGTCGACGCGGTGTAACCGCTCGACGAGCCGCAAGTTCTCGCTGTGCACGGCGCCGTTGCCGTTGCCGCCGAGCCCCGTGCGATCGGTGAAGTTCGTCGTCTCGATGACGAGCGTGTCGCCGTCGAATCGGCCGCGCGAGTCGCCCATCCACATGCGCACGCCGGCCCCCGGGTGCGCGCTTCCGTCGAGCGGGATCACGCGCGCTTCGTGGATCATTTCGTTGCGAATCACGACGACGCCGGGCGCCTGCACCACTTGCGTCCCGTTGCCGTAGATGACGGGCAGGATCGAGCCCACGACGCCGCGCGTGATGCAGCGATCGTAATTCGTGAAGTCTGTGTATGACGCCGGCAACGAGCCACGGGGGCGCCGGCCGCGGCGCGCCGCGAGCCGCTCCTGCCCGGTCGCCGTCAACTCAGGCAGCCGGCCGTTCGGCGGTTCGACGACGAGCGACGTCGCGCGCGACGGCGTCTCGGGCCGCTCGAGCCAGTGTCGCGACGCATTGATCGCGGACGGATCCTCCGCCGAGAACTCGCTCTCGGGCAGCGGATTCGTGTCCTTCGCGATCTGCTCGTCGTTCGCGGCGACTTTGGCGGCATATTCCTCGTCCGTGAGCTCGGCCCGATCGCCGTACTGCGTCGGCCGCTCGAACGGCACGCCGATCGAGTTGTCGCTCGTGTACGTCCCCTGGAGATCGGGATCGCCCCACGGCGTGCGAAGCAACTCCTGCGCGCCGCAAGCCGTCGAGGCGATCGCCGCCGCGGCGCCTGCCGTCAACAAGCCCATTTTGCCCATATCGACTCCACCGGTGCCGTCGATCGCGAGCTTCCAAGGATAAGCCGCGCGGGCGGCAAAATGGCCACCGCACCGGCTTTCTTCAGAAACACCGCACTCCCGCGCCGACGGCGTGCTGGTAGTATCCCCTGGGGACTTATGGGTTCGCGCAAGGGGAAGACGATGCTCTCGACCAACTTCCGTCGCGCTCGAGCGACGCCGGTTCGCCATTTTCGTCCGGCGGCCGCACTGCTGGCCGCCGCGCTGGCTGCGTGCTCGCCCCCGAACGAGGGCACGAGCACGGACGCGTCGAGCCCCGCGGCCGGTGCGGCGACGGGCAATTTCGATTTCGAGAGCTGGGATCAGTACCTCGGCGGCGCGGACTCGTCGCAGTACTCCTCGCTCGCCGAGATCAACAAGAGCAACGTGAGCCGGCTCGAGGTTGCTTGGACATATCCGACTACGGAGAACTATCTCTTCAACCCGCTGATCGTCGGCAACACGATGTACGTGCTCGCGAAGGGCCGCTCGATCGTCGCGCTCGACGCCGCGACGGGCCGCGAGCTGTGGGCGCACGCGAACGAAGGTCAGGTCGGCGCGCGCGGCATGAACTATTGGCGCAGCCCCGACGGCACCGAAGAGCGCCTGCTCTACGTCAACGCCGGCTACCTCACGGCGATCGACGCGAAGACCGGCGAGACGATTACATCGTTCGGCACGAACGGCCGAGTCGACTTGCGCGTCGGCCTCGAGGGCGACATCGACCGCGTCCGCCTGCAACCGCTGAGCAACCCGGGGCGCATCTTCGAGGACCTCGTCATCATCTCGCTGCCTGCGGGCGGCGCGTCCTACAATTCTTCGCCGGCCGACATCCATGCGTACAACGTGCGCACTGGGGTGCTCCAGTGGATCTTCCACACCGTGCCGCGGCCCGGCGAGTTCGGGGCCGACACGTGGCCCGAGATGGGTCTCGGCAACTACGGCGGCGTGCACAACTGGAGCGAGTCGACCGTCGACTCGGAGCTCGGCATCGTCTACATCCCGACGGGCACGGCGCGCTACGACTTCTACGGCGGCAATCGCCATGGCGAGAACCTGTTCGGCAACAGCCTGATCGCGCTCGACGCTCGCAGCGGCAAGCGCCTCTGGCATTTTCAAACGATTCACCACGATCTTTGGGACTACGACTTGCCGACGGCGCCGAAGCTGCTCACCGTCGTCCACGACGGCATTTCGATCCCCGCCGTCGCGCAACCCAGCAAGCAAGGGTTCGTCTACGTCTTCAATCGCATCACGGGCGCGCCGCTCTGGCCGATCGAAGAGCGCCCCGTGCCGCAGTCCGACACGCCGGGCGAGATGAGCTGGCCGACGCAGCCGTTCCCGACGGCTCCGCCGCCGTTCGCGCGCCAATCGTTCACCGAGGCGGACATCAATCCCTATATCTCGGAAGAGGATCAGGCCAAGGTCCGCGAGATCCTGCGCAGCTCGCGCAACGAGGGCCTGTACACGCCGCCCAGCCTGCAAGGCACGATCATGATGCCGGGGCACAACGGCGGCGCGAATTGGGGCAGCTCGGCCGTCGATCCGCAGAACGGCCGGCTCTACGTCGTCTCGAAGGAGCGGCCGACGACGGCCAATCTGCGTGAGCCGCGCG
>JBBIJV010000011.1:0-32722 GCA_037445815.1 Rhodospirillaceae bacterium | reverse complement strand
GGCCGCGAGCGGCTCGCGCACGTCGGCCACCCAGAGCAGGCGGTCGGCGCGCGACACTTCGAGGCGCGCACGGCGAACTCCTTCGCGCTCGACGGGCTCGTTCGTCTCGCGCAAGCCGGCCGTGTCGACGATCGTCACCGGCAGGCCGTCGAGCGTGAGGTGCTCGCGCAGCGGGTCCCGCGTCGTGCCCGGAATCTCCGTCACGATCGCGGCATCGTGGCCCGCGAGGCGATTCAGCAAGCTCGACTTGCCGACGTTCGGCGCGCCGGCGATCGCGACGCTGAGCCCGTCGCGCAGCGCGCGGCCCGAGCGAGCGCGCGCGCAGAGCGAATCGAGTCTCGCGACGAGCGCGTCGAGCGCGGCTTGGCATTCCGGCGCCGCGTCGAACGGCAACTCTTCGTCGGGGAAATCGAGCCACGCTTCGATCTGCACGCGCAACCTCGTCAACGCGCCCTGGAGCTCCGCGACGGCGGCCGAGAACTCGCCGTCGAGCGACCGCATGGCGGCGCGCGCGGCTTGTGCGGAGCCGCTCGCGACGAGATCCGCGATCGCTTCGGCCTGCACCAGATCGATCCGGTCGTTCAAGAACGCGCGCAGCGTGAATTCGCCGGGCTGCGCCGGGCGCGCGCCGAGGGCGTGGACCGCGGCGAGAACGGCGTCGGCGACGGCGCGGCCGCCGTGGCAGTGAAGCTCGACGACGTCCTCGCCCGTGAACGAGCGCGGCGCGGGAAAAAACAAGAGCAGCCCGCGGTCGAGCGCAACGCCGGCCGCGCTTCGAAACGTGCGCAAGTGGGCGTAGCGCGGCCGCGGTTCCCGTCCGGTCAGCGCACGCGCGATCTCTCTCGCGCGCGGACCCGATAGGCGGATGACGGCGATGGCGCCGACCCCGGGCGGCGTCGCGAGCGCTGCGATAGTGCCGTCGCGCCGCGTTGCCAAGCGTGCCCTCCGGCCATGTGCCGCCCTACGAGGCGGCCGCCGACTCGCGCGCTACGATCGTGTTGATGCGCCACTGCTGGAGGATCGACAGCGTCGTGTTCGTGAGCTGATAGATCACGAGGCCCGCCGGAAAGAAGATCAGCAGCGCGGCGAACACGAGCGGCATGATCTGCATCATGCGCGCCTGGACGGGATCCGGCGGCGCGGGGCTCATGCGCGTTTGGAAGAACATGGCCGCGGCCATCAGTGCCGGCAACACGTAATACGGATCGGGCGCGGAGAGGTCGTCGATCCACAGCGCAAAGGGCGCCTGGCGGATCTCGACGCTCTCCACGAGCACCCAGTAGAAAGCAAAGAAGAACGGCATTTGGATCAGAATCGGCAAGCAGCCCGCCGCGGGATTCACCTTCTCGCGCTTGTAGAGCTCCATCATGGCCTGGCTCAGGGCCTGCCGATCGTCTTTGTAGCGCTCCTGTAAAGCCTTCATGCGCGGTGCGATCTTGCGCATCTTCGCCATCGAGCGCCCGCTCATCGCGGTGAGCTTGTAGAACAGCGCCTTGATCATGATCGTGACGATGATGATCGTGAAGCCCCAGTTGCCCACCCAGCCGTGCACCCAGTCGAGCACCGTGAAGAGCGGCTGCGCGAGCGGCGTCGTGATCCCGTAGTCGACGGTGCGCTCGAGGTCGCTGCCGACGCTTTGCAGTTGCGCCTGAAGTTTCGGGCCGACGAACAGCGTGAACGTCCTCTCGAGGGGCATCGCGGAGCTCACGTCGGCGATGGGGCCGAGCGCGCTCAAGATGAAGGCCTGCCCGCTCGTTCTCGCGTCATAGCGGAACGGCACGTCGCCGGGCGGCACGGCGGCGGCGAGGAAGTGGTGCTGGATCGCCGCGAACCAGCCGCCCTGTACCGTTTGCTGCTGCGGTCTCTCGGCGAGATCGTCGAAAGAAATTCGATCGAAGCTGTCGCCATCGTAAAGCACGGGACCCTTGAACGAGTACGAGTCGATCGACAGGTACGAGCGCTCGACGGGCACGTGCACCCGCTCCATCTGCGCGTACGGCGCGCCGCGCCAGCTGCCGCCGCTCGGAGTCACGGTGAGCGTGAGGTCGACGTCGTAGCGGCCGCGGTGGAACGTGTAGGTCTTGCGGGCGCTGATCTGGCCGTCTCCGACCCAGTCGAGCGTCACGACGAGCTCGTCTTGGCCCGGGGCCAATGTGTACTCGTTGGTGGCGCTGCGATAGGTCGCGAGATGGTTCGGCTCGGCGCCGCCCACGGCGCTGCGCACGCCCGTTTGGAACACCCAGCGCTCGGGGCCCGTGTCATCGAGCAAACGAACGAGCCGCGCCGGCTGATCCTTGTGCACGGGGTAGTGGAGCAGATCGGCGCGAACGAGGTCGCCGCCCTGCGAAGCGATACGCAGATCGAGCACGTCGGTGCGCACGCGGATCAGCTCGCCCGTCGGCGGCGCCGGCGGGGTGTCCGCGGCCGGCGTGGCCGGGGCAGCCGCCTGCGTCTCGTCGAGACTCGGCAGCGTATCGTCGGGAGCGCCGTTGTCGGCCGGCTGCGGCGCCGGTGGTGCCGCGGTGCTCGCGGGCGGCACCGCGTAGTCGGCTTGCCACGCCGTGTACGTGAGCCAAGCCATGCCGAGCAGCGTCAGCCAGAGGAAGACGCGGATGTTATCCATTGGGCCTCGCTGCCGCGGCCTTCGTCAGCTGGGCGAAGTGGCGATCGAGACTCGCGCGAAGCTCGCGCCGATCGGCACGGTCGGCGGCCGGCCGCGCGAGCACCACGAAGTCCCAAGGCGGCAGGGCCTCCTGGTGACGAAACGACTCGCGGGCGAGACGCTTGAGCTTGTTGCGATCCACGGCGCGTTTGGCGGCTCGACGCGAGATCGTCAATCCGAGCCGGGCGGCGGCGCGACCGGACGGGCGTGCGAGCACGGTGAAGTAGCGATCGCTCGAGCGCGCGGGCTCCGCGAACACTCGCCCGAACTCTGCGGCCGTGTGCAATCGCCGGTCGGGCGAGAACCCTGCCGTATCGGAGAGCAACGGCGCGCCAAAACGAGGCCCGTCAAGGCGTGAGACGAGCGCGGCCTTTGGCGCGCCGGCTCGCGAGAACCTTGCGTCCGGCGGCGGTAGCCATGCGTGCGCGGAAACCATGCGTGCGCTTGCGGTGCAAATTGCTCGGTTGAAATGTTCGCTTCATGATCGAGTACCCCGCGCAGGCAAAAGTTCTCGCGAAAACAAGGACGTGGGACGAACGGGAAGCCGCGCACTCTACGCGGGCCGTCGTGCGCCTGTCAACGGCGCGCGCATCGAGCGGCGGGCCTCGAGCTCACGCGTCATTGTCGGTCGACGCTGTGGATAACTGCAACGAACCCTTTTAGACTGACGTCCATTCCCTGATCGTTACGCAACCCCTTTTTGCGAGCTCCCGTGCCAGAGAACTCGGCGGTTTACTCGTCGCTTTGGATGCAGTGCGCACGTGCACTCGAAGCCGAGCTCTCGGAGCAGCAGTTCAATACGTGGATCCGGCCGCTACAGCTGGTCGAGGACGGCCCGCTGCTGAAGCTCTTGGCGCCGAACCGCTTCGTCGTGGATTGGGTGAAGACTCACTGCCTCGAGCAGATTCGCGCCTGGTGGCGCCGGCACGTGGAGGGGGCACCGGAGATTGAAGTCGAGGTCGGAAGCCGGCGGCCGCTGCGGCGCGAGGTGCCGGCCGCCGCAGTGGAGCCGGAGGTGCGTCCGAGCGCGGCGCTCGGCGGTCGGCTAAATCGCGCCTTCACGTTCGAGAGCTTCGTCGAGGGCAAGAGCAATCAACTGGCGCGCGCCGCGGCGTTGCAAGTCGCGCAGAATCCCGGCAGCGCCTATAACCCGTTGTTCATCTACGGCGGCGTCGGTCTCGGCAAGACGCACCTGATGCACGCCGTCGGCAACGAAATCCTCGCGCGTAACCCGGCCGCGAAAGTCGCCTACGTGCACTCCGAGCGGTTCGTCAGCGACATGGTGCGCGGGCTCCAGCACAACACGATAGCGGAGTTCAAACGCAGCTACCGCTCGCTCGATGCCCTGCTGATCGACGACATCCAGTTTTTCGCGGGCAAGGACCGCTCACAGGAAGAGTTTTTCCACACGTTCAATGCATTGCTCGAAGGGCAGCGGCAAATCATCCTGACGTGCGACCGGTACCCGAAGGAGGTCGCGGGTCTCGAGGAGCGGCTGAAGTCACGCTTCGGCTGGGGGCTGACCGTGGCGATCGAGCAGCCGGAGCTCGAGACGAGCGTAGCGATCTTGATGAGCAAGGCGGCCGCGGAGGGCGAGACGTTGCCGGAGGAGGTGGCGTTTTTCCTCGCTCAGCGAATTCGCTCGAACGTTCGCGAGCTCGAAGGCGCGTTGCGCCGCGTGCTCGCGAACTCGCGTTTCACGGGTCAGCCCATCACGCTCGAGTTCGCCAAGGAAGCGCTGCGCGACGTGTTGGCGCTGCAGGAGAAGCTCGTGACCGTCGAGAACATCCAGAAGACCGTCGCGGAGTATTTCAAAATTCGGGTGGCGGACTTATTGTCGAAGCGCCGAAGCAGGTCGATCGCCCGGCCGCGACAGATCGCGATGGCGCTCGCAAAAGAGCTCACGACGCACAGTCTTCCGGAGATCGGCGACGAGTTCGGAGGGCGCGATCATACGACCGTCCTGCACGCATGCCGGCGGGTGAAGGAGCTGCGCGAGACGGAGACGCGTGTCGCGGAGGACTACAACAACCTGTTGAGAACTCTGACCGCATGACGTGAATCACCCGTGGAGGAATTCGGCGGCAAAATCCGTCCACAGGCGAGTCACAGCACCACGGGTGATTACGCACACGCTACGGGCAGAGGTAAGCGCTTGGCGCAGCAGTGAAAAAGCGAGCTAGGCACAGGCCCGGCCGACACTAAGAACTACAGCAAACGTATAGATACGCAGAGGCAATCAATGAAGTTCAGCGCAGCGCGAGAGACTCTCCTCAAGCCCTTGCAGACGGTCGTCGGGGTCGTGGAGCGCCGGCAGACGATGCCGATCCTGAGCAACGTGTTGCTGAGCGTACAGGGCACGAAGCTCAGCCTCACCGCGACGGATCTCGAAGTGGAAATGGTGGCCGAGGCCGAGATCAAAGGCGACAGTCCCGGCGAGATCACGGTACCGGGGCGCAAGCTGCACGACATCTTCCGAGCGCTGCCGGAGGGTGTGGCCGTGGAGCTCAGCTCGAGCGGCGAACGGGTCACCGTCAAAGCCGGACGCAGCCGCTTCACGTTGTCGACGCTGCGCGCCGCCGATTTTCCGACGGTGGATGAAATCGGTGCAAAGCAGACTTTGCGGTTAAGTAGAGCCGATCTGCGTCGATTGGTAGAGAAAACCCACTTTTCGATGGCGCAACAGGACGTTCGGTACTATCTCAATGGTCTGCTGCTGGAGACGGAGAAGAAACGGCTACGAGCCGTCGCAACGGATGGCCATCGTCTGGCGCTGTCCGAAGTGGATCTCGGGAGCCCGGCGATCCGCGACGAGCAGTTGATCGTGCCACGTAAGGGCGTGCTCGAGCTCAGTCGTTTGCTGGAGGGCGACGGGGAAGTGGAGCTGGCGCTCGGCGCCAGTCACGTTCGTGTCCAGTTAGGCGGAGTTCGGCTCACTTCGAAGCTGATTGATGGTCGTTTCCCGGACTATTCCCGCGTTGTGCCAAGTCAGCCAAAGAACGTGATCAAGGCCGACCGAAGCCTGTTTCGCCAAGCGCTGCAGCGAACGGCGATCCTTTCGAACGAAAAATACCGCGGCGTTCGTCTCGAGCTGGCGCCGAACAGCGTCACGCTGCAAGCGAACAATCCGGAGCAGGAAGAGGCCGTCGAGACCCTCGAGGTGGAGTACGCCGGCGAGGCGATGGAGATTGGCTTCAACGTAAACTATCTGCTCGATGCCTTGGCGGCCGTCGACAGCGAGCAGGTCGAGCTCGGCGTGACCGATGCGAATTCGAGCTGTTTGATCCGTGAGCCCGGCAGCGAGCGAACGAAGTTCGTCGTGATGCCGATGCGCCTCTAGGTCGGGCCACCGACGACGCGCGTAGGCACAAGGTTGCCGCTCCGTCGCGTCCGCATCACGACCCTGCGGTGTCTCCGCGAGGTCGAGCTCGCGTTGCATCCGGGGCGCAATTACATCTATGGGCCGAACGGGGCCGGCAAGACGAGCCTGCTCGAGGGCGTTTTCTTGTTGGGCCGCGGCCGTTCGTTTCGGACTCGACAGTTGCGGCGCCTCGTCCAGCACGGGGGCCATGGGTTCGCCGTGTTCGGGGAAGTCGACGCGGACGGCGCCACGCACCGGCTGGGCGTGGCCTACGACAGCGGCCGGCTCGAGAAGAAGATTGACGGCAAAGTGGCGACCAGTATGGCGGAGCTCGCGGCGCTGTTGCCCGTGCACGCGATCGATCCGAGTCTGCACGCGCTCGTCGAAGGAGGTCCGAGCGAGCGTCGGCGCTTTATCGACTGGGGAGTGTTCCACGTGGAACGTGGCTACCTCGAGTCATGGAAGCGCTATCGGCGCGTCCTAAGTCAGCGCAACGCAGCGCTAAAACGCACCGCGGACGCGGCCGAGCTCGCCCCGTGGACGACGGCGCTCGTGGAGGCCGCGGAACGCGTCGATGACAGCCGGCGACGCTACCTCGAGCGCCTCGGGCCGTTCGTGGCCGATTTCGGCCGGCGGTTGCTCGACCGACCGTTGACCCTGGAGTACCGGCGAGGGTGGGCGGCGGAGGCGACGCTTGCCGCCGTGCTTCACACCACGCTGCCGCGCGACCGGCAGCACGGCAGCACTGAGGCTGGGCCGCACCGCGCGGAAATCGTGCTCCGGCTACAGGGGCGGCGCGTACAGGACGAGGCTTCTCGCGGGCAGCAGAAACTCACGGCGGCCGCGTTGGTCCTGGCCCAAGTCGCTGTCGAGAGCATCGAGCGGCGGCCGGCCCAAAGCATTCTCGTCATCGACGATCCCGCCGCGGAGCTGGACGCGCAATCGCTGGCGCGGCTCTCGGACGCCCTCGCCGGCCTTCGCGCCCAGTTGATCTTCACGGCCTTGCGGCCGTCCGACCTCCCAGCCGAGCCCGGATTTCCCGTGTTCCACGTGGAACGTGGAGAGGTCCGCGGGCTATAATCTCGCATCCGCTTTTCGAGATGCGTGAGGATGAGTCAGAGCGAATATACCTCCAAGAATATCAAGGTCTTAAAAGGTCTCGAGGCGGTCAGAAAACGGCCCGGAATGTACATCGGTGATACCGATGACGGAACCGGCCTTCATCACATGGTTTTCGAGGTCGTCGACAACTCCGTCGACGAGGCCCTCGCCGGGTACTGCAAGGAAATCTCGGTCACGATCCACGCCGACGAGTCGATCACCGTCGTCGACGACGGCCGCGGCATTCCCGTCGATATCCATCCTGAGGAGGGACGCTCGGCGGCCGAAGTCATCATGACGGTGCTTCATGCCGGTGGAAAGTTCGACGACGACAGCTACAAAGTCTCGGGCGGCTTGCACGGTGTCGGCGTGTCCGTGGTGAACGCCCTGTCCGAAGTCCTGACGCTGACGATTCACCGCAACGGCCTGCTGTACGAGCAGACCTATCGGCTCGGCGATCCGGTCGCCCCGCTGGCCGTCATCGGCAAGACCGATCGGACGGGCACGACGATCCGCTTCAAGCCGAGCCCGGCGATCTTCACGAACATCTCTTTCGACTACGACATCCTCGCCAAGCGCCTGAGAGAGCTCTCGTTTTTGAACTCGGGCGTCCGCATCAAGCTGTCGGACGAGCGCGAGGACCGCCACGACGTCTTCGAGTTCGCAGGCGGCATCGAGGCGTTCGTGCGGCACCTGAACCGCAACAAGACGCCGATTCATCCGACGATCGTATACTTCTCGGAGACGCGCGCGCCGATCTTGGTCGAGGTCGCCTTCCAGTGGAACGACGGCTACCAGGAGGCGATGTTCTGCTACACGAACAACATTCCGCAGCGCGACGGCGGGACGCACCTGGCCGGCTTCCGCGCCGCCATGACGCGGACGCTGAACGCTTACCTCGAGAACGAGGGCATCGCGAAGCGCGAGAAGATCGTGATGTCCGGCGACGACGCACGCGAGGGGCTGACGGCCGTGCTGTCCGTGAAGCTGCCGGATCCGAAGTTCTCGTCGCAGACCAAGGACAAGCTCGTCTCGTCCGAGGTCAAGGCCGTGACCGAGCAGGTCGTCGCTCAGCGCTTCGAAGAGTTCTTGCTCGAGCATCCGGCCGAGGCGAAGGCCATTGTCGGCAAGATCGTCGAGGCGGCGAGGGCGCGCGAGGCGGCGCGCAAGGCACGCGAGATGACGCGTCGCAAGGGCGCGCTCGACGTGGCCGGTCTGCCCGGCAAGCTCGCCGACTGTCAGGAGAAAGACCCGGCGCTGTCGGAGCTGTTCCTCGTCGAGGGCGACTCGGCCGGTGGCTCCGCTAAACAAGGCCGTGACCGCCGAACCCAGGCGGTCTTGCCGCTGAAAGGGAAGATCCTGAACGTCGAAAAAGCTAGATTTGACAAGATGTTACAGTCGGCCGAGGTGGGCACGCTGATCACCGCGCTCGGCTGCGGCGTGGGGCGGGAGGAGTTCGATCTCGCGAACCTGCGCTACCACCGCATCATCATCATGACCGACGCCGACGTCGACGGCTCGCACATCCGCACGTTGCTGTTGACGTTCTTCTACCGCCAGATGCCGGAGCTCATCGAGCGCGGTCACGTCTACATCGCTCAGCCGCCGCTCTACAAGCTGAAGCGCGGCAAGCAGGAGCACTACGTCAAGGACGACGCCGAGCTCAACTCGTTGCTGCTGACGAGCGCGATCGCCGACGCCGCGCTGTACCCGGCCCCCGGCGCCGCGCCGATTCAAGGTCAAAGCCTCGAGTCGCTGGCGCTGCACTACATGGAGGCAAACTCGCTGATTCAGCGCTGGGGCCGCCGCTACGACAGCGACGTGCTGCGCACGCTGATGTCGATGGAGCCGATCTCGCCCGCGGACATCGAGGACGCGGAGCGGCGCCGCGCGTTGGCGCAGCGCCTCGAGCAGCGGCTGCAAAAACGCGTCAACGGCGGCATGCGCTTCACGGTGCGGCCCGCGCCCGGCGGCGAGGCCGCCGACCCGAGCCTGATCGTCACGCGCGAGCACCACGGTGCTTTGAGCACGAAGACCTTGCACGCGGGCTTTTTCCGTTCGCCGGAGTATCAGCGCTTGAGCTCGATCGGCACCGAGCTCAAGGACGTGCTGCGCGAAGGCGCCTACGTCGAGCGCGGCAAGGAGCGCCGCGACGTGCAGACGTTTGCGGAGGCGATCGAATGGCTCATGGCGCAAGCGAAGCAAGGGCAGACGATCCAGCGCTACAAAGGTCTCGGCGAGATGAACCCCGAGCAGCTCTGGGAGACCACGGTGAACCCCGACACGCGGCGCTTGATGCAAGTGCGCATCGAGGACGCCGTCGCGGCGGACGAGATCTTCACGACCTTGATGGGCGATCAGGTGGAGCCGCGGCGCGAGTTCATCGAGCGCAACGCGCTCGCCGTCGCGAATCTCGACGTCTGACGCCGCGCGGCGCCGACGAGCCGCATCGGTTCGTGCTCGCAGCGCGCGCTCATGCGTCGGGCGCGATCTTCGCGAGCGTGCTTTCGATCCAGTGCTGCGCGCGCTCGTTGACGACGCGCGGCTCGACGCCGACGGTCTCGATCGGCGGCCCTATGACGATGCGAATCGTCCCGGGCTTCTTGAGCCATCCGCGGCGCGGCCAGAAGTAGCCCGCATTGTGCGCGACGGGAATCACCGGCAAGCCCTCGGCGGCCGCGAGCAACGCGCCGCTCATTCCGTAGCGGCGCGTCT
The DNA here is from genome assembly GCA_037445815.1 of Rhodospirillaceae bacterium. Classification (GTDB taxonomy): domain Bacteria; phylum Pseudomonadota; class Gammaproteobacteria; order Steroidobacterales; family Rariloculaceae; genus FEN-1219. The sequence goes on along the minus strand of JBBIJV010000011.1, from coordinate 22,883 downwards.
GCCCAATCGGCACGCGCGTGCCCTCAGGAAAGATCATCACCCACAAGCCCTCGGCCAAGCGCGCGTGGCCTTGGTCGAGCACCTGTTGCACGGCGACGCCGCCGCCGCGCCGATCGATCGCGATGGGCGCGAGTAGCCAGAGCACCCAGCCGAGCACCGGCACCCACATCAGCTCACGCTTCAGCACCCAGGTCTGCTCCGGAAAGATCTGGAGCTGCGCCAGCGTCTCGAACGCCGATGAGTGTTTCAGCAGCACGACGCTCGGGCGCGCGGGCAAGTGCTCGCGGCCTTCGACGCGGTAATCGAGGCGGCAGAGCACGCGCAGCAGCCACAAGACGGAATCGACCCACGCGCGCGACGCGACATACGTCACGTGACGCGGGAACGGCGCCGTGAACAACACGAGCGTGCCGTAAAGCGGCACCGAGACGAACAAATACAGCGTGAACACAATCGAGCCGATCCGCTGCCGCACGCGCGCGCTACCCCGTTTCGCGAAGCAGGCTGCGGGCGGCGGCCGCCAGATCGTCGAAAACGGGCACGCGGCGCGCGCCGAGCAACGCCTCGGTCGCGGCGCCGGTCCCGGTTCGCACGAGCATCGGCCGAGCGCCGACTGCCTCCGCCGCCTCGACGTCGCTCAGGCGATCGCCGACGTAGGGTGCGCCGGCGACCGCAAGCCCGAGCTCGCGCTCGAGCGCGCGAAACATGCCCGGCCGCGGCTTGCGGCACTCGCAGCCGTCCTCGGGCAAGTGCGGGCAGTAGTAGATTCCCGCCAGCTCGCCGCCGGCCGCGCGCACGCGCTCGCGCATGTGCTCGTGGATCTGCGCGAGCGTCGGCTCGTCGTACAGCCCGCGCCCCACGCCCGACTGGTTGGTGACGACGGCAACGCGCCAGCCCGCGCGGTGCAGCGCCGCAATCGCTTCGAGGCTGCCCGGAATCGGACGCCACTCCTCCACCGACTTGATGAACTCGGCCGAGTCCTCGTTGATGACGCCGTCGCGGTCCATCATGACGAGCGGCCCATACGCCATGGCATCAGGCTCCGAGCCGCTCGCGGAGCAGGGCTTCGAGCTCGGCGACGGCGACGCGCGTCTGCTCGCAGCTATCGCGCTCGCGCACGGTGACGGTTCCGGCCGACAGCGTTTCACCGTCGACGGTGATGCAGAACGGAGTGCCGGCCTCGTCCTGGCGGCGGTAGCGGCGGCCGATCGCGCCCTTCTCGTCATAGTAGACGTTGAAGCGCTTCTTGAGCCGCCGGTAGATCTCGAGCGCCTTCTCCGGCATGCCGTCCTTCTTCACGAGCGGAAACACCGCGGCCTTGATCGGCGCGAGGCGCGGATGGAGCTTCAGCACCGTGCGCGGCTCGCCGCCGACTTCGTCCTCGCTGTACGCGTCGCACAGAAACGCGAGCGTGCCGCGGTCGGCGCCGGCCGAAGGCTCGATGACGTACGGCAGGTAGCGGCGCGCGTCCTCGCTCGGCTCCTGATCGTCGAAGTAGCGCAAGTCCTTGCCGCTCGTCTGCATGTGCTGGCGCAAGTCGAAGTCCGTGCGGTTCGCGATGCCCTCGAGCTCGCTGCGGCCGAACGGGAAGTCGTATTCGACATCGGCGCAGCCCGCGGCGTAATGCGCGAGCTCGCCGGGCTCGTGCTCGCGCAGATGCAGGTTTTGGCGTCTGATGCCGAGGTCGAGATACCACTGGAAGCGGCGCTCGCGCCAGTACTCGTACCACTGCTCGGCCTCGCCGGCGCGGCAAAAAAACTCGATCTCCATCTGCTCGAACTCGCGGCTTCGAAACGTGAAGTTGCGCGGATTGATCTCGTTGCGAAAAGCCTTGCCGATCTGGGCGATTCCGAACGGGATGCGAACGCGCGCCGTGTCGCAGACGTTCTTGAAATTCACGAAGATGCCCTGCGCCGTCTCGGGGCGCAGATACGTGACACTCGAGTTGTCCTCGAGCGCGCCGACATGGGTCTTGAACATGAGATTGAAGGCGCGCGGCGCCGTCAGTGTGCCGGGCACCGATGCACCGGGCGCGAGCACGCGCCCGCGCAGCGCCTCGTCCTTCAGCGCGCCAGGCACCGCGACGGGGCGCGCCACGGTGCCGGGTCGAGCCTTCTGCAGCGCCGCGACGCGTTTGCGATGGGGCTCGAACAGCTCGGCCGGCGTCGATTTGCCGATCTCACCGAATGCCGCGAACAGCACCTCGTCGTAGCGCTCGAGCTTGCCGTCGCTGCCGACGAACTCCAGCGCGTAAACCGCGAGCTGGTCGGCACGATAACGCGCGCGCGTCTCGCGGTCGTCGACCATCGGGTCGCTGAAGCCGCCCACGTGCCCGCTCGCCTCCCACACCTTCGGATTCATGAGGAGCGCGCTGTCCAGGCCGACCATGCCGAACGCCGACGGCGCCCCCGGCGGCGGCGCAGTCTCGTCGTGGTGCGCGAGCATGTCGTCCCACCAAGCCTGTTTCAGGTTGCGCTTGAGCTCGACTCCGAGGGGGCCGTAATCCCACGCGCCGTTCAAGCCGCCGTAGATCTCGCTCGAGGGAAAGATGAACCCCCGCCGCTTGCAGAGCGACACAATTTTTTCCATCGAATCCATGACGACTCCGGGCGAGGACCAGCGACGAGGCGCGCCAGTATAGCGACGCGACACCGCCGCGGAACCCGCCGCCACGCCCCCCGGCCGGGGGCGAGCCTCGCACGCCCCCACATTTGCGACGGCGCCCCGATATGGTGCGCTCCGCGGCACGACGCGCACCGTGGTAGTGCGTCGATTTCGTCCGGAGTTGCACAGCCCAAGGCAAAACAGTACGTTAGCCGCGTTCCTGGCGTGGCACAAAGAATGCACATTCCGGGACTCTCTAAAAGGGCAAGACTGCCGGGCGCACCCATACCGACGGCAGCGACAACCACAATCAGCAGCAAAACGGAGGAATTCATGTCGCCCGCCGAGGTACTGAAGCTCATCAAGGATAAAGGCGTCAAGTTCGTCGACCTGCGTTTCACGGACACGCGCGGCAAAGAGCAGCACGTTACCGTGCCGCAGCACACGGTCGATGCCGGCATGTTCGAGGACGGCAAGATGTTCGACGGATCGTCGATCGCCGGATGGAAGGGCATCAACGAGTCGGACATGATCCTCATGCCGGATCCGACGACGGCCGTGCTCGATCCTTTCACGGAAGAGACGACGATGAACATCCGTTGCGACGTCATCGAGCCGACGACGATGCAGGGCTATGAGCGCGACCCGCGCTCGGCCGCGAAGCGTGCCGAAGCCTACCTGCGCTCCACGGGCATCGCCGACGAGGCGTTCTTCGGCCCGGAGAACGAGTTCTTCGTATTCGACGACGTGCGCTGGGCTTCGCAGATGCACGGCGCGTTCTACGCGATCGACTCCTACGAAGGCGCCTGGCAGAGCGGCAAGGAGCTCGAGGAAGGGAACTTGGGTCACCGCCCCGGCATCAAGGGCGGCTATTTCCCCGTTCCGCCCGTCGATTCGTTGCAGGACATCCGCTCCGCGATGTGCTTGGCGCTCGAGGAGATGGGGCTCGTCGTCGAAGTGCATCACCACGAAGTGGCGACGGCCGGACAGTGCGAGATCGGCGTCAAGTTCGGCTCGCTCGTGAAGAAGGCTGACGACGTCATGACGCTGAAGTACGTCGTGCACAACGTCGCGCACAGCTTCGGCAAGACGGCCACGTTCATGCCGAAGCCGCTCGTCGGCGACAACGGAAGCGGTATGCACGTCCACCAGTCGCTAGCGAAAGGCGGCAAGAACCTTTTCACGGGCGACCTCTATGGCGGCCTCTCTCAGCTTGCGCTGTACTACATCGGCGGCATCATGAAGCACGCTCACGCGATCAACGCGCTGACGAACGCTTCGACGAACAGCTACAAGCGCCTCGTCAAAGGTTTCGAGGCGCCTACGCTGCTCGCCTACTCGGCTCGCAACCGCTCCGCGTCGATCCGAGTGCCGTACGTGCAGAACCCGAAGGCGCGCCGCATCGAGGTGCGCTTCCCGGACAGCACGTCGAACCCGTATCTCGGCTTCACGGCCATGCTGATGGCGGGCCTCGACGGCATCCAGAACAAGATCAACCCGGGCCCGCCGAGCGACAAGGATCTGTACGACCTCCCGCCCGAGGAGGAGAAAGAGATCCCGACGGTGTCGTACTCGCTGACCCAGTCGCTCGAGGCGCTCGACAAGGACCGCGGCTTCCTGACGGCGGGTGGCGTGCTCAGCGACTCGACGATCGATGCCTACATTGCGCTCAAGGAGGCGGAGATCACGCGCTTCGCGATGACTCCGCATCCCGTCGAGTTCGAGATGTACTACAGCCTCTGAAGGCGGGTTTCGTATCGCGGTTTTGTCAAATCAACAGCGCGGCGGGGCTCGCGAGAGCCCCGCCGCGATTTGGCAGAAAACGCCGCTCGGCGCTAAGCTTGGAGCATGCGTAAGTGGCTGATCTTGTTGTTCACGTCAGCAGCGGCCGCCGCGAGCGCCGCACCGGCCTGGACGTGGGTCGACGAGAACGGCACGGTGCACTTCTCCGATCGCCCGGTGCCCGGCGCCCGCCAGGTCGAGATTTCCGCCGCACAGTCGTTCGCGACGCGCTCGCCGACGCGCGCCCCGCGCGTCTCGACGCCGCCGACGGTTTCGCAGGCGCCTTACCAGAGCGTCGACATCGTGAGCCCGGCCGAGCAGGAAACGCTCTGGAACATCGGCGCCATGCTGACCGTGCAAACGAGCTTCGCGCCTCCGCTCCAGCCGGGGCACAGCTACGATTTGATCCTCGATGGCCAGCGGCGCAACGTGAACACGAGGAGCTCGAGCGTCACGTTGTCGGACGTCTTCCGCGGCGAGCACACGCTGCAAGTCGTGGTGCTCGACGGCGGCCGAGAGCTCATGCGCTCGCCGCCGCGCACGTTCTACGTGCAGCAGACGAGCGTGCTCAATCCCAACTCGCGAACCAATCGCGCAAACTAGTTGGCGGCGGCGAGCTCTCGGGCCTCGGCCGGCGCACGCGCCGCGCGCCCGGCACCGACCACGTTCTCCAGGGCCTATCGACGGCCGTCATCGTCCTCGACGATGCCCTGCTGGTTTCATACTTGAATCCGGCTGCCGAAAGCCTGTTCGGCGTGAGCTCGCGGCGTACCGTGGGCCGTGCGCTCGGCGAAGTCCTGCATCCGGCGCAGGAGCTCGCCGCGCTCTGCCACCGCGCGCTCGCAACGGGCCTCACGTTCAGTCTGCACGAGCTCGCTGTGCGAGCCGGCGATCGCGAGCTCGTGCTCGACTGCCGCGTCGCCCTGCTCGACACCGAGAACGCGCTCGTGCTCGAGTTTCTCGATGCGGAGCGCGATCGGCGCGTGCGCCGCGAAGCCGAGCTCGTCGCGCAGCAGCGCTTGTCACGGCGCATCATTCGGCAACTCGCGCACGAGGTGAAGAATCCGCTCGGCGGCCTGCGCGGCGCGGCACAGCTCCTCGAGCGGCAGCTGCCCGACGCGGAGCAGAAAGCGTACACGCGCGTCATCATCGAGGAAGCGGACCGGCTCGCCGCGCTCGTCGACGGCATCCTCCGCGCAGGCGGCGCGCCGCGGCAGGAGGAAATCAACCTGCACCGAATCACGGACCACGTCGCTCAGCTCATCGAGGCCGAGAAGCCCCCAGGCATCGAGCTCGTGCGCGACTACGACCCAAGCCTGCCGCCGGTCACGGTGGATCCGAACCAAATGATCCAGGCGTTCCTGAACGTCGGGCGCAACGCGATGCAGGCGCTCGGCGAGCGCGGGCGCCTCACTTTCCGCACGCGAGCGCTCACGAATTTCACGGTGGGCGGCGAGCGCCACCGGCTGGTCCTGTCCGCCGAGGTCGAGGACAACGGGCCGGGTATCCCGGACGAGCTCAAGGAGACGATCTTCTATCCGCTCGTGACGGGGCGGCCGACAGGCACTGGGCTCGGCCTCACGATCGCGCAGGACCTCGTCAGCAGAAATGGGGGGCTCATCGAATTTACGAGCGAGCCAGGTCGCACGGTGTTCAAGATCCGGCTGCCGGTCGCGAATGGAGGCCGCCACTGATGGCAACGCCGGGATTGTCCGTATGGGTTGTCGACGACGACGAGTCGGTACGCTGGGTGCTCGAGCAAGCGCTGAAGCAGGCGCACATGTTCCCGCGCGCCTTCGAGACCGGAGAGGAATTCTTCGCCGCGTTGCGGCACGGGCGCCCCGACGTTCTGATCACGGACATTCGCATGCCGGACATGAGCGGGCTCGAGCTCATGGAGCGGCTCACGCGCACGGATCCGGACATTCCCGTCATCGTGATCACGGCCCACTCGGATCTCGATAGCGCCGTCTCGGCGTATCAGGGCGGTGCGTTCGAGTACCTGCCGAAGCCGTTCGACATCGACGAAGCGATCGAGCTCGTCTCGCGCGCGGCGCGCCAGCGCACGCGCGGCACGGCCGAGCAAACCGCCGCCAAGCCTACGCCGCGCATCATCGGTCAAGCGCCGGCGATGCAGGAGGTGTTCAAAGCGATCGGTCGTTTGTCGCGCTCGAGCATGACGGTGCTGATCACCGGCGAATCGGGCACCGGCAAGGAGCTGGTGGCCCGCGCGCTGCACGACAACTCGCCGCGCGCGGCCGCGCCGTTCATCGCGCTCAACACATCGGCAATCGCAGCCGAGCTGCTCGAGTCGGAGCTATTCGGCCACGAGAAGGGCGCCTTCACCGGCGCCACGGAGCGGCGCATCGGCCGTTTCGAGCAGGCGCACGGCGGCACGCTGTTCCTCGACGAGATCGGCGACATGTCGCTCGCGCTGCAGACGCGCCTCCTGCGCGTGCTCGCCGAGAGCGAGTTCTTCCGTGTCGGCGGACAGACGCCGATCCGTGTCGACGTACGCGTGATCGCGGCGACGCATCAGGACCTGGCGCAAGGCGCCGCGACGGGCCGCTTCCGAGAGGACCTTTATCACCGCCTGAACGTGATGCGCATCGAGGTCCCGCCGCTGCGCCAGCGGCGCGAGGACATTCGCGAGCTCGCGCGGTTCTATCTCGACCAGGCCGCCAACGAGCTCGGCGTCGCGCCCAAAACGCTCTCGGCCGACGCCGTCGAGGCCCTGCAGCGCTACGACTGGCCCGGCAACGTGCGCGAGCTCGTCAACGTCTGCCGCCGGCTCACGGTGACCGCGGCGGGGCGCGAGATCGTCGCGCAGGACTTGCCTGCCGAGCTCGGCGGCGTCGCGAGCCAGGCGGCCGCGGACTGGACGGCAGGACTCTCGCAGTGGGCCGAGGCCCAGCTCGCGGCTGCAGAGCCGCCGCCGCTCCTGCTCGACGCGCTGCCGGCCTTCGAGCGCACGCTGATCGTGACGGCGCTGCGCCGCGCGCGCGGCAAGCGCCTCGAGGCCGCGAAGCTGCTCGGCTGGGGCCGCAACACCCTCACGCGCAAGATCAAAGAGCTCGGCCTCGAAGGCCGCGTCTAGCACCCGCGACGCGCCTCAAACGCCGCGGCGGCGGGCGATGTCCGCGCCGATGAGCTCGGCAAGCTCGAGCGAGGCGAGGGCGTCTTCGCCCGAGACGACGCAGGGCGTGTCGTCGACGATCGCGTCGACGAAGGCGCGCGTCTCGGCGAGCAGTGCGTCGCCCTTCTCGAGGTTCCAGGTCTCCTCGCGCAGCGGCGGCGCGCCGCCTTCGCGCCACTCGCCATGCTTCGTGACGCGCCGCACCTCGCCTTCGCCGAAGTCGATCGACACGTACTGGTTGGGCTGGAACACGCGGAACCGCCGCTGCGCCGTCGTCGAGACGCGCGACGCCGTCACGTTCGCGATCGCGCCGTTCGCGAACTCGATGCGCGCGTTCGCGATGTCGACGTCGTCCATGAGCACGGGAATGCCGACGGCCGATACCGCGGCCGGCTTCGCCGCGACGAGCGAGAGAATCACGTCGAGGTCGTGAATCATCACGTCGAGAATCACGTTGACGTCCGCGCCGCGGCCCTTGAAAGGGGCGAGCCGATGGCACTCGATGAAGCGCACGGTCGTCAGCGACTCGCGCGCCGCGAGTAGCGCCGGATTGAAACGTTCCACGTGCCCGACCTGGAGCTTGAGCTCGCGCTCGGCGGCGAGCTTCGTGAGCACGGCGGCCTCGGCGCTCGTGCGCGTCAGCGGCTTCTCGACGAGGCAATGGACGCCGTGCTCGAGGAAAAACTTCGCGAGCGCGAAGTGCTCGGCGGTCGTCGCGGCGATCGTGACCGCGTCGACCTTGCCCAAGAGCTCGCGGTAATCCTGCAGGGCCGCCGCTCCGACCTCGGCCGCCACGCTCTGCGCGCGCGCCGAATCGCGGTCGCAGACCGCCACGAGCTCGACGCCCTCGAGCGCGCGGTGCTTCTGCGCGTGAAACCGCCCGAGGTAGCCGACGCCCACGACGGCCGTGCGAAGCTTGCTCACCCGCGTGCGATCCCGCGCTCGGAGTTGCGGATGAAGTCGAGCAGGTGCTCGATCTGCGGGCTCGGCTGGCACTCGGCCGCAATGCGCGCCGTGACCTCCTCGATCGTCAGCGAGCGGTCGAGCACGAAGCGCATTGCATTGTCGATGTTGCGTCGCTCGCTCGCATCGAAGCCGGCGCGCTTCAGTCCCACACGATTAACGGCGCGCGGCGTCGCCCAATGCCCTTCGGCGATCGCGTACGGCACGATGTCCTTGTTCGCGAACGCGCCGGCCGCGGTGAACGAATACGCGCCGACGCGCGTGAACTGAGTGAACCCGGTCAGGCCGCTGACGAGCGCGTGGTGCTCGACCGTGACGTGACCCGCGAACTGCGCGCCGTTCACGATGACGACGTGATCCGCGATCCGACAGTCGTGGCCGATGTGCGTGTACGCCATGATGAAGTTGTGGTCGCCGATCCGCGTGACACCGCCGCCCTTCGCCGTGCCGACGTTGATGCTGACGAACTCGCCGACGCGGTTGTCGGAGCCGATCACGAGCCCCGTGTAATCGCCCCCCTCGTAGCCCAGGTCTTGCGGCGGGCCGCCGAGCACGGCGCCGTGCTGAATATGGTTGTTCGCTCCGATCGTTACGCGGCCGTAGCGGCTGCCGATGCGCACGTGCGACTCGACCACGGTGCCGGGGCCTATCTCGACCTCGCCCTCGATGATGCAGTAGGGGCCGATGTCGGCGTCGGCCGAGATCGAGGCGCGGTCGCTCAGGACGACGGTCGGATGGATGCTCAAGCGGGCGCTCTTGCGTTTGCGGCGTGCTCAGCCGCTCGCGGCCTGGTTCAACGTCTTGGCCGGGTCGATGCCGCCGACGAGATCCGTGATGCTCGTGAAGCGGTGCGTGCGCAGATATTCCTCGAGGCCGGCGTTCACCTTCGCCGGCGCAAGCGGGTCGTAGAACAGCGCCGTGCCGATCCCGACCGTCGTGGCGCCGGCCAGCACGAACTCGAGCGCGTCGTGCGCCGTCGCGATGCCGCCCTGGCCGATGATCGGGATGCCGCGGTCGCGGCATTCCTGGTAAACCTGATAGACCTTGAGCAGCGCGATCGGCCGAATCGCAGGCCCCGATAGGCCGCCTTGAATGTTGCCGATGATCGGCTTCCGCGTCTCGACGTCGATGGCCATGCCCATCAGCGTGTTGATGACGGCGAACGCGTCGGTGCCGGCGTCGATGCACGCGCGCGCGTTCTCGCGGATGTCGGTCTGGTTCGGCGAAAGCTTCGTGATCAGCGGCTTCTTCGTGACGGCGCGGCACGCGGCGACGACGCGCGCCGACATGTCGGGGTAGTTGCCGAACGCGACGCCGCCCTCCTTGACGTTCGGGCAGGAGATGTTGATCTCCAGCGCGTCGATCGGGGAATCGTCGAAGCGCCGCGCGACCTCGGCGTACTCCTCGATCGTCGAGCCGCAGACGTTCGCGATGAAGCGCGTTTCCTCGAAATCGAGCGTCGGCAGGATTTTCTTCACGACGTACTCGACGCCGGGGTTTTGCAGGCCGATCGCGTTCAGCATGCCGGCCGGCGTCTCCCAGATGCGGTGCGGCGGGTTGCCGAGCCGCGGCTTGAGCGTCGTGCCCTTCAGCACGATGGCGCCCACCGCGGCGTTACTGAAGCCGTCGATGCGCGTGTATTCCTCGCCGAAGCCGACGCAGCCCGACAGCAGCACGATCGGCGAGTTCAGCTTCAGGCCGCAGAAGTCGAGCTCGAGGCGACTCATCGGTGCGCAATTATCGACGAGCGTCGACTTTGGTGCCACAGCGGCCCCGAAACGGCCGTCCGGCGCGGCCTACGCCCCGGCGGGTCTATGATGCGCGCGTGTTTCACGTGATTCTGTTTCGGCCCGAGATCCCGCCGAACACGGGCAACCTGATTCGCCTCTGCGCGAACACGGGCGCGACGCTGCACCTCGTGCGCCCGCTCGGCTTCGACTTGAGCGACGCGCAGGTTCGGCGCGCCGGCCTCGACTATCACGAGATGGCTTGCGTCCGCGAGCACGTTAGCCTCGAGGCGTGCCTCGCGGCCGTCGCGCCGGAGCGGGTGTTCGCGCTGACGACGCGCGCGACGCGCTCCCTTTACGACGCGGCGTTTCGGGCCGGCGACGCATTCCTGTTCGGGCCCGAGACGAGCGGCCTGCCGGAGGCGGTGCTCGACGCGATCGCGCCCGAGATGCGGCTCAAGATTCCGATGCGCGCCGGCAACCGCAGCCTGAATCTCTCGAACGCCGCGGCCGTGACGGTCTACGAAGCCTGGCGCCAGCAAGGGTTCTTGGGCAGCGCTACCCCAGCTCGGTGCTGATCGGCCGGCGCATCAGCGACGCGACGGCGGCGCGCGGATCGGCGCCTTCGTGCAACACCTTGTTCAACTGCTCGACGATCGGCATCGCCACCTTGTGCTGCACCGCGACGCGGTGCACGGCGCGCGCGGCGTTGTAGCCCTCGACCACCTGGCCGATCGAGCGCAGCGCTTCCTCGGCAGGCGCGCCGGCCGCGAGCGCGAGCCCGAAGCGGCGGTTGCGCGATTGATCGTCGGTGCAAGTCAGGACCAGATCGCCCATGCCGGCGAGGCCCATGAACGTCTCCTTGCGCCCGCCGAGCGCGGCCCCGAGCCGCATCATTTCCGCGAGCCCACGCGCGATCAACGCGATCCGCGTGTTGGCGCCGAAGCCCAAGCCGTCGCAAATGCCGGCGCCGATCGCGTAGACGTTCTTCGTCGCGCCGCCCACCTCGACGCCGACGACGTCGCTCGACGTGTACGCGCGAAACTGCTCGCCGCTGATGCGCTCGGCCAGGTGCTGCGCGTAGCCGGCGTCGCTCGACGCGATCGTCATCGCGGTTGGCAAACCGGCGCCGACTTCGCGCGCGAACGTCGGCCCGGACAACACGGCCGTCGGCAGACTCGCCGGCAGCAGCTGCCCGGCCACTTGGTACGGCAGCAGCCCCGTTTCGAGCTCGAAGCCCTTCGTGGCCCACGCGAGGCGGCGGAGCGGCAGCGAAGCGAGAGCGGTCAAAATCTCCCGCAGCGCCGTGCTCGGCACGGCCACGAGCACGTCGTCGGCGTCCGTCACCGCGGCGCGCAGGTCGGACGTGGCCGCGAGCGAGTCGGGGAAGCGGGTGTCGGGCAGATAGCGAGCGTTGCGGCGCTCTCGCTGCATCGCGGCCGCTTGAGCCGCGTCGCGCGCCCACAGCGCGGCATGGTGACCCGCGCGCGCGAACTGCACGGCGAGTGCCGTGCCCCACGACCCGGCACCGATGATCGCGATGCGGCTCGCCGTGCTAATGCGTTTCGCCGCCTGCTGGCGCCGCCGGTGTGGCCGCTCCTTGACTCTGCTGCGGCGCGGCGCCGGAGTTCGCGCGCGCCGCGCGCTCCTGCACCGCCTGCGCGTAGATCGCGTCGAAGTTCAGCGGCTGCAGCAGCAGCGGGGGGAATCCCCCCCGCGTCACGAGGTCCGCGACGGCCTCGCGCGCGAACGGATAGAGCGTGTTCGGGCAGAAGCTCCCGAGCAGGATCGACTGTTCCTCCGGCGTGTAGCCCTGGATCAAGAAGATGCCGGACTGCGCGACCTCGGCCAGGAACAACGTCGAGTCCTTGTCCTTGGCCTGAACCGTGATCGTCAGCGTCACCTCCTGCGTATCGGGCGCGACCTGCGTCGCGCTCGAACGCACGTTCAGCTGCGTCTGGGGGGACACGCTCGTCGTGAAGACCATCGGGGCCTTCGGCGACTCGAACGACAAGTCCTTCACGTAAATTTTTTGGAGGATCAGCTGTTTCTGCGGTGCAGCAGTGGGTTGTTCGTCGGCCATGGTTCGTCCAATCGTTTGTTGAAAAGCGAAGCTACTTCGATGCGGTGTGCGAGCCGAGGAGCCGGTCGAGCTCGCCGGACTTGTCGAGGGCGGAGAGATCGTCATAACCGCCGACGTGGCGGCCGTCAATGAAAATCTGCGGCACCGTGCGCCGGCCCCCGCTGCGCTGCATCATTTCGGCCCGGCGCCCCGGCTCGGCCATCACGTCGATCTCCGTGAACGCCGCGCCCTTCCCCTCGAGCAGCCGTTTCGCCGCGCTGCAATAGCCGCAAAACGGCTGCGAATACACGATGACGCGCTCTTCCGCCATGCTACTTCACCAAGGGCAGATTGTCGGCGCGCCAGCCGTTCAAGCCGCCCTTCAAGCTGAACGCGTGCTCGTAGCCGGCTTTGCGCAGAGCGTTGGCGGCGCGGCCGGCGCTCGTACCGTCGGCGCACACGGCGAGCAGGATCTTGTTTTTCTGCTTCTTGATCGCGTCGTCGCCCTGCGCGAGGCGCTCGAGCGGAACGTTGCGCGCGTTGACGATGTGACCCTTCTCGAACTCCTCGGGCTTGCGCACGTCGATGACGAGCGCGCCCTTGTTGATGAGCCGAACGGCGTCGGCCGTGGAAACGTGCGTCGTGGCCTGGCTGCGCAGGCGAAGCTCGTAGAACGTCACGGCCGCGAACGCCGTGAGCAGGCCCGCGACGAGCCACACGTGGTTGCCGGCAAATTCGACGAGCTGGGCCATGAATCTCGGGGGCGGGTCTTCCGTGGGCGCGCCAGTATAGCAGTGCGCCTCCGGGCGCCCCGGCGTCGAAATGCCCGGCGGAAAGCGACTACACTGCGGCCCCGTATGCGAATCGTCGAGCCATCGGGACGGCGCCGAGTCGCCCGCCTCGCCGGGGCCGCCCTCGTGACCGTTGCGCTCGGCGCGTTCGCGCTCGCGCAGGATCGGCGCGAAAACGAGGCCGCCCTATCGGCCGTACGGAAGGAAATCAAAGCGCTCGAAGAGCGGATCGCCCGCGAGACGACGCAACGCGACGAGAGCACTCGGGCGCTCGAGGCCGCCGAGGTGGAGATGGCGGCCGCGACACGCAAGCTGGCCGAGATCCGGGCCCGAGCCCAAGCTCAGCAAGGGGCGCAGCGCGACCTCGTTCGCGAGATCGAGCGCACGAGCGGCCGCCTCGGCGCGGAGAAGGCCGCACTCGCGGAGCAGGTGCGCTCTAGCTACATGACGGGACGAGCGGAGCTCGTGAAGCTGCTGCTGTCTCAGGAAAGTCCGGCCGAGCTCGGCCGGATGCTCGTCTATTACGGGTATTACAACCGGGCACGCACGGCGCGCATCGGCGCCGTCGCCGGCGAGCTCGAGAAGCTCGCCGAGCTCGAGCGGCAAAGCGCGAGCGTCGAAGCGGAGCTCGAGGAGCTCGAGGCGGCGCAGGCACGCGAGGTGGCGGCGCTCGAGCGCTCGCGCGACGAGCGCCGCGCGGCCGTCGCGAAGCTCGATGCCGAGATCCGCGATGGCAATGCCGCCGTTGCCAAGCTACGCGCCGAGGAGAAGCGGCTGGCGGACCTCGTCACGCGGCTACGCGAGGCCCTCGCCGACTTCCCCGTCGACAACGACGAGCCGTTCGCGAAGCACAAAGGCAAGCTTGCGTGGCCCGTGCAAGGCCGGCTCGTCGCGGATTTCGGGCAGCCGCGCGAGGCGGGCGCATTGCGCTGGACGGGCGTGTTGCTCGAGGCGCCCGCAGGCACGCCGGTACGCGCCGTCCATCACGGCCGCGTCGCCTTCGCCGATTGGCTGCAAGGCCTCGGGCTGCTGGTCATCGTCGATCACGGCGGGGGCTACATGAGCCTCTACGGCCACAACGAGGCGCTGCTCAAGGAACCCGGCGATTGGGTCGACCCCGGCGAGCCGATCGCGCAGGTCGGCGACACGGGCGGCCAAGCGCGTGCGGGGTTGTACTTCGAGATTCGCTCGAACGGCGAGCCCGTGAACCCCAGCCCTTGGATGGCCGGCCGTCCCGCGGCGCGTTGATGGACGTTCTGCGACATAACGAGAGCGGTTGCGTTGGCCGGCATTCCCTGTGCTAAGGTGCGCTGGACGTCTGGGGGACGGAAACTACAACAAAGAATGGCACCGACTTTCCGCGGCGTAGTCGTGCTGCTCACCGGCGCCGCTTTCGCGCTCGGTCTGGCACTCGGTAACTCGGATTGGGACTCTTTCACGGGGCGCGCCAAAGCCACGGCGGCTCCGATCGACCCGTCGCTCGAATCGGCCGCGCTCGTCGCGGAAGTCATAGACCGTGTGCGCAGCGAGTACGTCGACCGGATCGACGACGAGCGCATCGTCGAAGCCGCCATCCGCGGCATCGTCGCGGACCTCGATCAGCACTCGGCCTTCCTCGACGCCAAAGCGTACGAGGACATGCGCATCAGCACGACGGGCAACTACACGGGCATAGGGCTCGACGTGAACCTTGACGGCGGCAAGGTGACCGTCGTCACGCCGCTCCCCGGTGCCCCGGCCGAGCGGGCCGGCATTTTGCCCGGCGACGTCGTCTCCGCCGTCGACGACATCCCCGTCGACGCGGAGCACGTCGAGGACTCGGTCGCCCGCATGCGCGGCGCGCCCGGCACCTCGGTCACGCTCGACGTCCTGCGCCCCGGCGCCGCGGAGCCTCTTCGCTTCGCGTTGACGCGCAGCGAGGTGCACGTGCACACGGTGCAGAGCGAGTACCTGGGCAACGGCTTGGGCTATGTCCGCGTGACGTCGTTCGCGGAGGGCACGCCCGCCGATCTCGAGCGGGCCGCGAGGGACCTCGCGGCCGCGGCGGGCCGCGACGAGCTGCTCGGCTTGGTTCTCGATCTGCGCAGCAATCCCGGCGGGTTGCTCGACGCAGCTATCGAGGTGGCCGACGCGTTCCTGACGGACGGCATCATCGTGAGCGGCACGGGCCGCCCACGCAAGGCGCAGTTCGAGCAGACGGCCGCCCCCGGCGACCCGCTCGAGAGCATCCCGACCGTGGTGCTGGTCAATTCGGCCTCGGCCTCGGCCTCGGAGATCGTGGCCGGCGCACTGCAGGATCACGGCCGCGCGCGCATCGTCGGCGAGACGACGTACGGCAAAGGCTCCGTGCAAACGGTCATGCCGCTCGGCGAGGGCAACGCTTTGAAGCTCACGACGTCGCGCTACTTGACGCCGTCCGGCCGCTCGATCAACGGCAGCGGCATCAAGCCCGACGTCGTCGTGGTGAACGACGACCCGCATCGGCAGTATCGGGGAGCGAACGGCCGCGTCGCCCTGGGCGACGACCGTCAACTGATCGAGGCGCTGCGCCTCGTCAGCTACGACTCGATTCGAGTCAGCTCCGTGCCTTGACTCGACGCCGCGGCCCGCCACGGTTAACGTGTCGACATGAGCCGCGATCCGATCGAGCGTAGTCTCGAGATCGAGCAAGCGCAGCTTCGCGGGTTCGCGCGCAGCATCGCCGAAGTCGAGTGGCTGCTGCTGATTCTCGTCGTGCTCTATCTGTTCATCGCGAACCCGGCGCTCGCTCGCAGCGTCGGCGTGCTCGGCGCGCTGTTCGGGTTCGCGGGATTCGTGCTGCTCTTTCGCTACGGGCGGCCGTTCAAGCAGCACACGCGCTTCAAGCTCGCGCTCGAGATTCTCGTCATGCTCGGGTTCCTCACGGCCGTGCTCGCCGTGTCGGGCGGCGTGCGCAGCCCGCTCGTGAACCTCTACCTGCTGCCGATCGTCACGGCCGCGCTGGCGCTCGGCAAGCGCGCCGCCGCGCTCGTTGTCGCTGTCGTCTGCCTCTGCTATCTGCTGGTGGGCGTTCTCGTCGACGGCCTAAGCGCCGTGAACGGGCAATTCGCCATTGCAGCCGTCGGCGTGCTCGCGCCGTTCGTTCTCGTCGCGTTCTGCACGACGCTGCTCGTCGACAACATCAACACCGCGAAGAATCGCATTCGCGCGCTATCCGATCGCGACGAGCTCACGTCGCTGTACAACATGCGTGCCTTCGCGCGCGTCGCCGAGCAGGAGCACGACTCTGCGAGCCGCACGGGCCGCGTCTACTCGATTCTGATGGTCGACATCGAGCACCTGAAGAGCGTCAACGACACTTACGGACACGAGGCGGGCAGCCGCGCCGTGAAGCTCGTCGCCGACGCGTTGCTGCGGCTGACGCGGTCGACGGACGTCGTCGGGCGTTACGGCGGCGACGAGTTCGTCGTTCTCTTGGGCGGCGCGGACAAGGTCGTCGCCGACGAAGTCGCACAGCGCATCCGCAACGTCGTCTTCGCGACGACGCTCGAGGTCGACGTGAAGATGGTGCGCGTCAAGGTCAACGTCGGCACGGCCTCTTACCCCGAGAACGGCAACAACTTGCAGGCCGTGATGGCGGTGGCCGACCGCAACATGCACAAGGACAAGGATCTTCGCGAGCCGCCGAAGGGCAGGCTCATCATTCAGAAGCGGTGAGCCTCGAAGCAAAGAACCCACGAGCGCGGCGTGACTCAACCGACCCCACAACCGCGGCCGAGAGGTTTTCCGATCTGGGGCACGCTCGCGATTCCGGGAGGTCTGCTTTGGGGAACGGCGCTCGGCGCCCTCGCCGGGCTCTTGTTCGGCAGTCTCGCCATCGGCGCACTGATCGGGGCGGGGCTCGGCATCGGCATCGGCTTGACGCTGTTTGCGGCCGCGATCGTCATCGCGTCCGACCGCCGGTAGCGGCCACATGACGAAGGCGATCAACCGGCTCGGGCGAGGATTGGGGGTTGTGTGCGCGGCCGCGCTCGCGGGCGTCTGGGCCTTCGTTCTTTGGGTTCCCTCCGCGGGTCTCACCGTGACCGGCATCAGCGTCGTGACGGCGCTGCTGCTCGTGGCGCTGGCCGTGTTCGCTGCAATCGCGTCCGTACACGGCCACGCCGTCGTGCTCGCGTTGCTGTTTCTCGCGTCGTTCTTTCCCGTGGGCGCCTTCCTGATGCCGACGGATCATTGGCTGAAATGGGTCGGTTGGCTCGACCTGGGCTTGCTGCTCTCGGCCGTGCTGATTCGAATCACGGCGCGGCGCGAGCGGGTGCCCGGCTAGCGCTTCGATTGCGGCCCCCGGGGGCTGCTCTAGAATGGCGCGGGTTTTCGCGAACGTACGGACGGAGCGGCCACGATGCGGAGATGGAAGCAAGCGATCTGGTTGCTCGGTGTGACGACGTGGCTCGCGGCCTGCGCTCCCGAAGTCGGCTCCCCGCGCTGGTGCGAAGCGATGCGCGAGAAGCCGCGCGGCGACTGGACGGCCAACGAGGCGCTCGAGTTCGCGCGCAGCTGCGTATTCTGAAGGACGGGAACGATGCGAACCTCTGTGATGTTGCAACTGGCCGCCGCGGCATCCGTAGTGTTTGCGGCTTTGCCGGCGGCCGCCGACGCCGAGCTCGACGGCGCGCGTGCGCGCTGGCGCTCGGCAGCCGCGATGCAGTACGAGTACGGGTACCACAAGTTCTGCGAGTGCCACCGTGAGTCGCCCCCCGAGACGATCGTGACCGTGCGCGGCGGCCGCGTCGTCGGCGTTCGCCACCGGCCCGCCGGCAGCACCAACGAGGTGGCGGCAGCAGACAAAAACCTCGAGTACTACTGGACCGTCGACGGCCTGTTCGATCTGATCGCGTCCGCACAACAGCGCGGAGCCGAGGTGCGGGCCGCATACGACCTGGAGCTTGGCTTTCCGCGCGAGGTTTATATCGATTACGACCCCGATTTCATCGGGGACGAGCTCGACCTCCGCCTCACCGGCGTGACGCGCCTCGACGCCCCCCGCTGAGGCGCTTCGAGCCGCGCAAAACCGCACTAAAACGGGAGTATCTCGGGATTGACCGCCGAAGAGCGCCGGTCGTAGAGTCATTGCGCCGGCGCTCAATGTCACGCCGTTGATTGAGCGCCTATCGGGGGAGTACGACGGCGTGAGAGTCCTTGGCATGAATATTTACGTTGGCAATCTGTCGTACGGCATGAGCGAAGACGAGCTTCGCGATGCCTTCGGTGCGTTTGGCGAAGTTTCGTCCGTCAAAATCCTCATGGATCGCGAGACGGGCCGTTCGCGCGGTTTCGGTTTCGTCGAGATGCCGAACAAGAGCGAAGCCGAAGCGGCCATTGCACAGTTGAACGGAAAAGAAGTCGGCGGTCGCGCGCTGCGCATCAACGAAGCGCGTCCGCGAGAGCAGCGACGCTAGCGGCTTCTCTCCGTGTCGTCGAGCGGCGGCTCGACGAAAGCGGATCCGATGAGCGCGGCCTCGGTCTGAGAGAGCGCCGCGCGCTGTTGAGAGCGTGCGTTCCACACGCGTCCATCGCGCTCATCCATCGATAACGTTATGTTGCCGCGATCACTCGAGCGCATTCGCGCCGCTATAATCGACAGCGCTACGCACGAGAACAACAACGACCGCGCGCCCTCGGGTGCCCGGCATCACTTCAGGGGCGCAACAGGGAATGTTCTATCTCAAGTGGACGTCGACGGAGCTCGCGACGTTGCGCGCGGGCGCGCTGTACACGGAGGTCGACGAGGACGGGTGGGTGCAACGCGAGCTCTGCATCGGCGACGACGGCTTGATCACGCACCAGCTCGTGCCCACCGACGCGCGGCCCGGCTGGTTCGGGCTCGCCCGCTTGTCGCTCGCGATGCTCGACAGCAACGTCACGAAAGCCGAGTTCGAGTCGTTGTGGCACGCAGGCGCCACGCGCTCGGCGGAGCCGCCTTGAGCGCAGCCCGAGCCTGAGGTCGGGCGCGATACGCCCCTTTCAGATGCGGGCCGCGCCCCGTCGGCGCGATATACTGCGGCCGACGCGCCCGTAGCTCAGTGGATAGAGCACTGCCCTCCGGAGGCAGGGGCCGGGGGTTCGAATCCCTCCGGGCGCGCCAAGATTGCAGCTGAGCCCGGGGTCGGCGTATGCAGCGGCCCGGGAACGACATTGCCAATCCGCCGTCGCGACGCGCACCAAGATCACGTGCCTCGTCCCCTCTTGTCTGCTCGTGGGCCCGGTTTCGCTCGCGCAGCCGAACGAGATCATGACGGGCTCGCCGCGCTGGTTCTTCAACATCGTGACGCCCGCGCCGCCCGCCGAGATCGCGACGCCGGGCGACGCCCTGTATCTGCAAACGCTGCAAGCCGTCGGGTGTAACGATCTGCACGCCGCGCTGCCGAATCGCCCGCTGGAAGCCCGCGCGATGCGAGCGCTGGCCGGCGCGCGAGGAGGGCGCAACGGAGTCGATCGCGGCGCCGAACCCGGCGTTGACGCGCGCGAACGGCTCGTCGGGGTGCGCGGCGGCGTCGATCAGGTCCGTTGCGCGTCGACGAGCGACGGGCTCGAGCTCGCCCGCTGCCTCGAGGTGCGACGCGGATCGGCGACCGAGCTTTCCATCTCTTTCACCGTCTCTGACGCTCGGGATCACGACAACAAAACGCAGAGGAGTTGGCCCGCAGGGTGGATGGCCCGTGCGGGCCGGTGCCGGTGCAGCTTCGTTTCAAGACGGGCACACCAGCGCTCGCCCGTATCCAGTCGAACGACGTGATCTTGCCGACGCAGACGCACGGCAAGATCCGCTTGCGCTGCGTCACTCAGCCCGACGCTGCACAGGCCGCGTTGCTCGAACGCCTCGGCATCGTGCTGCCCAAGCGCATCCGCCTCTCGGAGTTCGATCTGCCCGCCGTCGAAGTCGCCTGATCATCCCGCGCGGCCACGGCCGCGCGGGAAATGTAGTGCCGACTTTTTACCTAAGTTATTGATCTTGCTCATTGCAGGAGTCGATTCTGCGCAAGCCGGGTTAATTCCACAACGTCGAGATCGGCGCGGCGAACAGCCGCTCGTCAAAGGGTACGAGCGTATCGTGGTCGTAGAGAACCAGGCCGAGCGTGAAGCGCTTGCCGCAGGCCTGAGCAAGCTTGCGCAGGCCCGAGAAATCCTCGCTCGTCACCGTCGCGCTGCTCTTGACTTCGATGCCGACGACACGTCGGTCCTGGTCTTCGACGACGATGTCGACCTCGTTATCGTATCGGTCCCGAAAGTGATGGAACTCGAAATGCTCGCCGCTCCAGCTCGCAAGCTTGAGGAGCTCGGCGAGCACGAAGGTCTCCAGCAGAGATCCGAAGGCGGTGCGATCCGCCTGCAGCTTCTCGGGGGAGAGATTTCGCAGGGCCGCAAGCAGCCCCGAGTCCAGAAAGTGCAGCTTGGGCGCCTTGACGAGGCGCTTGATCTCATTGTCGTACCAGGGCGGCAGCGTGCGCAGCAGATACAGTTTCTCGAAAATACCCACGTACTTTTGCGTCGTCACGTGCGAGATGGCCAGGGGTGCGCCGAGGCTGGAGTAATTGACGAGTTGCGCTGAGTGCTGAGCAAGGATGCGCAGCAGTCGCGGCATCTGCCTCAGGTGATCGACATTGGCGACATGACGCACGTCGCGCTCGATGATGGCCTTGACGTAATCCAGAAACCATTTCTGCCGGCGCGCCCAGGAGGGACGCTCGAGCACTTCGGGATAACCTCCGGACACGACGGTTCGAACCAGCTCGGCTCCGATGACGGGCTCGCCGACTGCTGGGGCCTTGCCCTGGAAAATACGCGTGAGAAAGTTGCCGGATTTGCCGCGCAGCTCGCTCTGTGACAAGGGCAGGAGTTCCGCCAGCGCCATGCGGCCGGCCAGTGAATCCGCCACTTGCGGCAACGTCATGAGGTCTGCCGAACCGGTCAACAGAAAGCGACCGGGGCGCTTATCGATATCCACGCTGCGCTTGATCGCCAGCAGCAGGCGCGGAGCGCGCTGCACTTCGTCGATAATGGCGCGGTCGAGACCGCGGACGAACCCCACTGGATCCCGTTGGGCCGTATCGAGCGTGGTGTCGTCGTCGAGCGTGAGGAAGGGCATGTCATCCCGGGCGAGCTTCCCGGCAAGCGTGGTCTTGCCCGCTTGGCGCGGCCCGGTAATCAATACCACACGCGTGTCCGACAGTGCTTGCCGCAACTGGCGCTCGATGAAGCGCGGATACATGAAACAGTGTGAAACTTTCGCAATCGGCTGAAGGCTGATTGTAAACAAGGATGCGGCTGATTGAAAACGAATGGCAGGCTGATTGTAAATATAACGGCGGCTCGCTGAAAGGCGAGCCATTTCCAAGCGTCATCGATCGGTAGTTTCCGGCTCCTTCTGATGCGGTGACTATTCTTCCTCTGCGCCGCGTCCTTTCCCGTCGCCCCGGCACGGCAGAGATCGGGGTGCCACCCACCCTTTGTCAGAGCGCCACCTTCTACGAGCTTGTTCCGGCCGGACTAAAGAAAGGGCACGTGGGTCTTCAGGTATTCCGCCGATTCGGCCACGACTGCCAGGAGAGGCTCGGCTTCAAATCGGTTTGAAGTTTCTCTCTCCGGGCGCGCCAAGATTGCAGCTGAGCCCGGGGTCGGCGTATGCAGCGGCCCGGGAACGACATTGCCAATCCGCCGTCGCGACGCGCACCAAGATCACGTGCCTCGTCCCCTCTTGTCTGCTCTTGGGCCGGTTTCGCTCGCGCAGCCGAACGAGATCATGACGGGCTCGCAGCGCCGGTTCTTCAACATCGTGACGCCCGCGCCCGCCGAGATCGCGACGCCGGTGACGCCTTGTATCTGCAAACACTGCGCGCCGTCGGGCGTAACGATCTGCACGCCGCGCTGGCGCGCGACACGACCATCGTCATCATCAACGAGCAGCATGACGAGTCGCGTCATCGCGAGGTCGTCCGGCAGCTCGCGATCGAGCTGCGGCGCGCCGGGTACGTCTACTACGCCGCGGAGACGTTGTCCCAAAAACGCCGCCGCGCACCCCGACGAGCCGTTCGCGCGCGTCGACGCCGGGTTCTATTCGCTCGAGCCGACGTCCGGCCAGCTCTTGCGCACCGTGAAGGAGCTCGGGTTCGAGCTCGTGGCGTACGAGCACGGCGATGCGCCGAGCCCGGCCGCACGCGAGCAAGGTCAAACGGACAACCTCATGCGGCAAATCTTTCGCACGGACCCGAGCGCGAAGGCCGCTCCGAATCCAACAGCACTTCGAGGACGGCCGCGCGCCGCGCACGCTCGTGTTGAACGTCGAGTAGCGCGACACCGCGCCGCGCCGAGCGCGGACGGGCTGCCTACTGCGACTGCTCTACCAGATAGTCGACCGCCGCTCTGATCTCCTCGTCGGAGAGGTCGACGCGGCCGCCTTTGGGCGGCATGAAGCCGGACGAGCCTTGGAAACCCTGGAGCGCGTGCATGTAGAGCGTGTCCTTGCCCTGCGCAATGCGCGGCGCCCACGCCGCCATGTCGCCCACGGGCGGTGCCCCGCCCGTGCCGGGCGGCTGGTGGCACACGATGCAGGCGGCGTTGTAGACCTGCGGCCCCGTCATGACGGTTTCGACGGGCGTCGGAGCGGCTACGGCGGCGGCCGCCGCAGCGAGCTCTTCGTCGCCGGCAAGCAGCACGCGGCCCACCGGCTTGATGCGCTCGCTGATGGCGGCTTGGACCGTGGGATCTTCCGCGACGTAGAGCCCTTGGGTTTCGAGCGCGATGCCACGCACGAGGAAGAACAGCGCCACGGCGACGCCCAT
>JBBIJV010000010.1:0-34139 GCA_037445815.1 Rhodospirillaceae bacterium | reverse complement strand
AATCCACACCGGCATGCGGTTCGAGGTGCGCGTCGAAGGCCTCGACGCGCCGTTCATGGCCACCGTGCGCAGCATCCGCAGCGAGCCGAGCTTCACGCCGTACTACGCGCTGACGGGCGACGACGCGAGCCGGCTCGTCTATCGCGCCGAGCTCGTGCTCGACGGCGGCGCCGACTTGCCCGCCGGCCTGCCCGTGACGGCCGTACCTGTCGCGCCGGCCGCCGGAGCCGCCCCATGAGAAACGGCGACGCCGCCATCGAAGCCCACGGGCTCACGAAGCGCTTCGGCTCCGTGACGGCCGTCGACGGGCTCGACCTCACCGTGCGCCGGCGCGAGGTGTACGGCTTTTTAGGGCCGAACGGCTCCGGCAAGTCGACGACGATCCGCATGCTCTGCGGCCTCATGAATCCCACGGCCGGCGAGATCGACGTGCTCGGCTACTCGATTCCGCGCGACGCCGAGGCGCTGAAGCGCCGCATCGGCTACATGACGCAGAAGTTCTCGCTGTATGAGGACCTGACGGTCGACGAGAACCTCGCGTTCCTGGCCGCCGTGCACGACATGCCGCGCGCCAAGGCGCGGCCGCGCATCGAGGAGCTCATCGAGCGGTTCTGGTTGGCCCAGCAGCGCAAGCAGCTCGCGGGCACGCTGTCGGGCGGCCAGAAGCAGCGCCTCGCGCTCGCGGGCACGGTGCTGCACAAGCCCGATCTGCTCTTCCTCGATGAGCCCACGAGCGCCGTCGACCCGCAGTCGCGGCGCGAGTTCTGGGACTCGCTGTTCGAGCTCGCGGATCAGGGCACGACGCTGCTCGTCTCGACGCACTACATGGACGAGGCCGAGCGGTGCACGCGGCTCGCGATCCTCGATCACGGCCGCATCGTGGCCGATGGCACGCCGCACCAATTGCTGGCCGGGCTGCCGGGGCGCACCTGGCTCGTCGCGACCGACGAGCCGCGCCGCGCGCAGCAGGCGCTGAAGGACCTGCCCGGAGTCATCGCGCTCGCGCAGATCGGCACGTCGTTGCGCGTGCTCGGCCGCCCCGAGAGCGATCTCGAGGAAGGCATTGCGGCGCGGATTCACGCCGTGGGGCTCAAGGGCACGGTGCAGACGACGCCCGCGAATCTCGAGGACGTGTTCGTCGCGGCCACGGCCAAACCGGAGGTGGCTCGCCATGAGTCTTCGTAGGCTCGGCTCGATCGTCGTGAAGGAGCTCAGGCAGCTGCGCCGCGACCGGCTGACGTTCGCGATGATCGTGGGCATCCCGACGATGCAGCTCGTGCTGTTCGGCTACGCGATCAACTTGGACGTGCGCAACCTCGACGCGGCCGTGCTGGATCTCGCCGACACGGCGCGCTCGCGCGAGCTCGTGGCCGGTATGGCGGCGACGGAAGTTCTCGACTTGGGCCGCGTCGCGTCGAGCCCGCAGGAAGTCGACGGCCTGCTGCGCGCCGGCGAGATCAGCGCCGCGCTCGTGCTGCCCCCGGACTTCGAGGCGCGGCTCGAGCGGCGCGACCGGCCGCCCGCGCAGATCATCGTCGACGGCTCCGAGCAGGTGATCCAGGCCGCGGCGCGCCAGCTCGCGGCCTATCCCGTCTACGACGCCCGCGGCTCGCCGAGCAGCGCGCCGGGCGTCGAGGTGGTGAACTTCTACAACCCCGAGCGGCGCGCGCCCGTGAACACGGTGCCGGGCCTGGTCGGCGTGATACTGACGATGACGATGGTGCTGTTCACGGCCATCGCGCTCGTGCGCGAGCGCGAGCGCGGCAACCTCGAGATGCTGATCGCCACACCCGTGAGCCCGTGGGAGCTCACGCTCGGCAAGATCATACCGTTCATCGCGATCGGCCTCGTGCAGACGACGATCGTGCTCGCGCTCGGCGACGCGCTGTTCGACGTGCCGCTGCGGGGGCCGGTGGTCGATCTCTATGTCGCGGCGCTCGTGTTCATCACGGCGAACCTGTCGCTCGGAATCCTGATCTCGACGCTGACGACGACGCAGTTTCAGGCGATGCAGATGTCGTTCTTCTTGTTCCTGCCGCAGATCCTGCTCTCGGGCTTCATGTTCCCGTTTGCCGGCATGCCCGCCGCGGCGCAGTACTTCGCCGAAGTGCTGCCGCTCACGCATTTCCTGAGGCTCGTGCGCGGCATCATGCTGCGCGGCGCGGATCTCGCGGAGCTCTGGCCGTCGCTGGCCGCGCTCGGCGTGTTCATCGCCTTGGTGCTCGCGATCGCCGTCTCGCGCGTGCGGAAGCGACTCGACTAGCCGGCGGGCTCGCTCGCGTCGAACTGCAGCTCCACGCCGTTGCCGGCGGGGTCGTGGAAGAAGAGCTGCGCGAGCTCGAGCTGCGGCACGGCCGCCGTGCGATACGCGATGCCGCGCTCGCGCAAGCGGCGCTCGAAGCTCGCGCGGTCCGTGCAGTTGAACGCCGCGTGCGCGAACGTCGTGACGGCCGTGCGCGAGCGCGACTCGCTCTCGTCGGCCTCGCTCAAGTGCAGCACGGGCCTCTCCCCCGCGTAGAGCCAGTAGCCGAAGCGGCGAAACGGCGGCCGGTCGCCGACCGTGAGGCCGACCACCTCACAGTAGAACGCCTTGAGCTCCTCGAGCACGGGCCGCGAGGCGCGCAGGTTGTAGTGATCGAATCCCGCTACGGGCATTGCCACTCCTCCGGCCGATTGTAGACCTCGGGCGCACGCTTCTCGCCTCCCCCGGCCGACGGCGGCCGCGTCGAGCGAAGCGGCTACTCGGCCGGCTCGATGCGGTAGACGACGCCGCTCGTCGCGTCGGTCGGATCGGGCGGCGTGCCGAGCGTGCGCTTGTCCGTCACGGCGTAGAGATAGCCGTCCGGGCCCTGCTCCACGTGGCGCCAGCGCCGCCCGAGCGACATGAACAACGAATCGCGCCGCTCGGCCTGCGGCGCCGGCTGATCGAACGCGACGCGTTGCAGCGTCTGGCCGTTCAGCGCGCCGACGAAGAGGTGCCCGCGCCACGGCGGCAGCTTATCGCCGGTGTACCAGACGAGCGAGCTCGGGCTGATCGAGGGCGTCCAGTGCATGACCGGCATCTCCATGCCCTCGCGGTACCAGTGCTGCTCGGAGACGTCGCTTGCCTTCGCGTAGAGCTTGCCGAGCGAAACGAGCGGCCAGCCGTAGTTCGCGCCCGCGCGCAGAACGTTGATCTCGTCGCCGCCCATCGGGCCGATCTCCGTGGCCCAGAGCTCGCCCGTTTGCGGGTGCCAGGCAAAGTCCGTCGCGTTGCGGTGGCCGTACGTGAAAACTTGCGGATTCGCGTCCTCGCGGCCGACGAACGGATTGTCGGCGGGAATGCCGCCGTCGTCGCGCAGCCGCAGGATCTTGCCGACGTCGCTGTCCAAGCGCTGCGCGAAGATGCGGATGCTCGCGTCGTCGGTGGGGTTGTGCGGGTCGTGGTCGTTGATCGTGAGATAGATCATGCCGTCCGGCCCGAACGCGGCCCGGCCCGCGATCGGCCCGCCTTGCACCCAAGCGTCCGTCTCGAAGATCTCGCGCGGCTCGACGAGCGCCGAGCCGCCGCGCGCGCGCCAGCGCGAGCGTCGTGCGCGCGTCGGGCTCGCTCTTCACGTAGTAGAGGTACACGAAGCGGTTCGCTTCGAACTGCGGGTGCACGACGACGGCTTGCAGCGGGCCGGCGTCGATGCCCTCTGCCGGCCACCCCGCGAGCGGCTCGGCCGAAAGCGTACCATTCCTCACGACGCGCACGCGGCCCGCGAGCTCGGCGATGAGCGCTTCGCCGTCCGGCGTGAACGCAACGTGCCGCGGGCTCGACAAGCCTTCGGCCACGGGCACGAGCCGCACGCGGAACCGCTCGCCGGGCGGGCACTGGCCCTGCGGTTGGCCGTTCGGCGAGCACGGGCCCGGCACCCAGGTATCGAAGACGAGCGGATCGGGCGGCGGCGAAGCGCTCGCGGACGCGGTCGAGGCCGGCGGGTTTCCGCAGCCGTGCACGAGCGGAAGCAGAAGCAGCGAGAGAACCGAGAGGGCGCGTCGTGTTTGCGTGGCCATTGTCGTTCCCGTCCATGCCGCGGCGGCGCGGCGAAGTCTCCAGTTTGCGGATCGCGAGGCGCTCAACGCCGATTCTCCGTCACGGTGAACGAGAAGCAGCGATGTCCCGCCTCGTGAGCCCAAAAATCGCCGGCGAGCTCCGCACGCGACGGGCGGTCGAACGTGGCGCAGACCTCGTACTGCCGCGGGCCCGTGACGCGGTACTCGTACGGTTGCCCCGTCGTCGGATCCGTGGGCAGGCGCGTCATGAACCGGCCGTCGACCAGCTCGTCCGCAGCCGCCGGGAGCCGCTGCTCGCTGTCGAAGCGACGCTGGGCCATGCCAGCGAGCTGCACGAGCTCGTTGACGCGCTGCTCGTCGAGACGCCGCAGACGCTGCTCGGCCGGCGAGCCCGTGATCACGAGGCCCGCTGCGATCGCTGCCACCACCGCCGCTATACTGACCACGAGCGCGATGCGCGGCACGCTCATCGCCCCACCGCCGCGTCGTCGGCGCGACTCGACCACGTGTAGTAACCGAACGCGGTGCACGCGATCGCCGCCACGACCGAGACTTTCAGGATGAAGCGCGTCGTGAGCTCGCCGTTCAAGACGTTGTAGACGAGCGTGATACCGTCGCCGGCGAGGACCGACGCGGCCACGAGCAGCGTGATGTAGGTGAGCCACTTGCGGATCGCCGAGTTGCGCCGCGTGGGGTCCGCCGCGACTTCCTTCCCGATCTTCCAGGCCGTGAACAGGAAGAGCGGAAATGCCACGATCAACGCCGCAGTGGCCCAGCGTATGCCTCGCTCGACGAGCTCCGTTCGATCGGCGAACGCCAGGTCGTCGGGGAACGCGAGGTTGATGAAGCCGAACGACACATCGCCGAGATAGAACGCGGTGACGTAGAGCGCGCCGAACATCAGCAGATACCAGAACGCGTCGCGCGCCGACACGGCCGCGCGCGGGCGCGGCACGGGGACCGCGAACGGCACGTCGGCATAGTGCGCCAGGGCGTCGGCGACTTGCTCGTTCGACCACCCCGCGTGCTCGAGCGCGCGCCGCACGGCGTCGCGCGACTCGCCGGCTTTGAGCGCCGCCTCGACGAAAGCCACGAGCTGCGCGTGCGCCAACGTTCGTCTCCTCTATCGCGACAAGCGGCCGAAGAACGTTTGCATGTCGCGCGCGACGAGCTCCGGCTCCTCCCATTCGAGAAAGTGGCCGCCTCGGGCGGTCTCGACCCACTGCTCTACGTTGAAGAGGCGCTCGCCGAGCTCGCGCGGCGCCGGCGGAAAGAGATCCTTCGTGCTCATCAGCATGCCGACGGGCCGCTCGACGCGCCCCGGCACGAGCGGCTCGCGGACGAAGTCGTAGTAGATGCGCACGGAGGCCGGCGCCGTGCCCGTAACCCAGTACACCATGAGGTTGGTAATGAGCTCGTCCTTGCTGAAGCGGCTCTCGACGTCGCCGCCGCTGTCGCTCCACGCGCGAAATTTCTCGACGATCCAGGCCGCGAGGCCCACGGGCGAGTCGCTCAGCGAGTGCGCGAGCGTCTGCGGCTTCGACGTCTGGAGCCGCGCGTAAGCGAGCTCGGGCTCGACGGCCGCGACGGCTTCGATGAAGCGTTGCTCGGCCGGCGTGTACGGCGGCGACGCGCCGGCAGTGCCGATGATGCCCGTCAAGTGCACGCCGATGACTTGCTGCGGAAATTTGAGCGCCATCTGCCGCACGATGACGCCGCCCAAGTCGCTGCCGCGCACGCCGTAGCGCTCGTAGCCGAGCGCGTCGTGCATGAGCTTCGCCATGAGCTCCGCGCTCGTCGCGAAGCCGACACCGGGCCTCGTCGGCACGTCGGAAAAGCCGAAGCCCGGCAGCGACGCCGCGACGACGTGGAAGCTCGGCGCGTTCGGCAAGCCGTGCGCGGCCGGGTCCGTCAGCAGCGGGATGATGTCGAGCATCTGCACGAAGCTGCTCGGCCAGCCGTGCAACAGGAGAACGGGTATCGCGTTCGGATCGCGGCTTCGCTCGTGCACGAAGTGAATGCGCGTGCCGTCGATCGCGGCGCGATAGTGCTCGAAGCGATTCAGAGCGCGTTCCTGCGCGCGCCAGTCGTACTCTCTCTCCCAATAGGCGACGAGATCGCGCAGATACGCCGTGTCCGCCCCGTAGTCCCAGCCCGTG
Organism: Rhodospirillaceae bacterium; assembly: GCA_037445815.1. GTDB lineage: Bacteria > Pseudomonadota > Gammaproteobacteria > Steroidobacterales > Rariloculaceae > FEN-1219. The sequence goes on along the minus strand of JBBIJV010000010.1, from coordinate 27,942 downwards.
CCGGGAAGCTGATCGGGCCAGCGCGTGCGCTCGAGGCGCTCGTCGAGATCGCGGAGCACCGCTTCGGGCACGTCGATGGTGAAGCGTTCTACGCGCGCACTTGCGGATTGAGCGTTCACGGCAACCGCCTGGCTGGCAGCGAGCGCAATGAGGCCGACGACCCACGCCCGTCCGCCGCGCAGCTCGACCGTCACGGCCGACTCCCCCCTTACCGAGCCTCGCTACAGCGTGCGGCGGAACGCGCGCGAAGACAACTCCCGGATCACGTGAGGTCCATGCGGAGCTCGATGCCGCAATTCGCAAAGCCGAGCCGCTCGTATAGCGCGTGCACCTTCGGCCGCGACGCTCGGCTCGTGGCGACGAGCTTGTAGCAACCGGCCGCTCGGGCGGCGGCCACCACCTCCTCGACGAGCGCCGTTCCGAGCCCGTTGCCGCGCTCGGTCTCGGCGACGAAGACGTCCTCGAGCAGGCCGAACGGCGCCTCGTGCAAGTCGTTCGTCATCATGTAGAGGTAGGCGCGCGCCACTTCGCCGTCGGCGCCGTCGATCGAGAACCGGATGCCGCGAGCCGGTGTGTCTTGCCGGCGGATCTCGCTCATGGGTCCGTCCGGCGTGCGTTTGGCGACTTCGATTCCGGAGCCGACAGCGGCGCAGCCGAGGGCGTCGGCGCGAGAGCCTCTGCCGGGGCCGGCGCGAACGGCTCGGGGGCAGCAGCGATCGGAGCGGCGTCGATCGCGGCACGGTGGGGCTTTGCGGCGGCAGCGGGCAGAGGCGTGCTCTCGACGCCGTCGTCGGCAACGGTGGTGGACGGCTGCGGACGCAACAGGACCAGCGCGAGCGCGAAGGCCACCGTAAGAAGAGCTACGACCGACGCTCGGGGTTTCATGGGCTCAGTCCGCCGCGCGCGGGAGCTTCTTCGGCGCTTTGCGTTCCCACGCCGCGCGCAACAAGGTCTTCACGTCGGCGCCCTTGGCGGCCGGCAAACGCACGTGCAAGCCGGCGATCTGCTTGCCCCAGCGCAGCGTTTCGTAAACCGCCGGATCGACGGCCGTCATGACTTCGCGCTGCTCATCGTCGACGAAGACGTTGAGGAAGCTACCGTCGGGCGGCATCGTCGCGAAGATCTTGCCCTTCACGCGGAACGACGTGAGGTGGAAGTGCGGCTGCTCGGACACTTCCGGCAACGACAACGCGAACCGGCGCAGGTCTCGAACGTTCACGGCGGCTGCCTCGCTCCGGCGCTCACGCCCACGGTATGCCGGCCGCGCCTACGTGGCAACGGTTCTCGGCGCACGGGCTTGCCGCGCTAGTGCTGCGACGCCCCTGCGTCGCTCCAGACGCCGAGCTCGTTGCCGCTCGGATCCGTGAACTGAAAGCGCCGCCCGCCCGGAAACGAGAACGGCTCGCGAACGATCTTGCCGCCGGCCGAGCGAACGGCCGCGACGCTCTTTTTCGAGATCGTTCGAGTAGAGGATGACGAGCGGCCCGCCGGCTCGCGGCGTTGCGCTGCGCGCGAGCCCGCCGACTTCGCCGTCCGGCCCTTTGATGCCCGCGTACTCGGGGCCGTAGTCGTTGAACTGCCAACCGAACGCGGCGGAATAGAAGCGCTTCGCTTCGTCCACGTCGCGAACCGTGAGCTCGATGTAATCGATCGCGTGATGCGTTTTGGCCATGGGGACGCTCCTGCTCGCCGTCCCCATGCTACGCCGAATACACGACGCCCCTTGTCAGGTGAACGCGCCGTCAGTCGATGCGCGTGACGGCCGGCTGCGTGCAGCTCGCGGACTCGTGGAACAGGTCCGAGAGGTACTGACAAAGCTCGGACTCGGCCAGCGAGCTGGGCACGACGAAGTCGGCCTTGCGCCGCTTGCCGTCGAGGCCGAGCAGATAAGCGGACCAGTTGCCGGGGGAGCCCGTGATCACGACGAGCCTGCCGAAGACGTTGAAGCGGTGCTGCGGCATACGCGGCTATCCTCGAACACAACCTGCTCCCCTCCGAGCCACTTAGATGCGGCGGCTGGGAGCTTGGTTACAACGCTGCCGTTCGACGCGGCCGGTTCCGCCTCGCGGCTTCGAGCGGGCGCGGCAATCGGCTCGACCGAGTCCAAACGCGCTTCGACCCAGTCCAGACGCCTCGCTCACTCGTAGCGATCTCCGCAGAGCTCGATCAAGCAGAACCCGTGACCGAACGGGTCGGAGAAAGTGACGCACTTCGAGCCGCGCCACTCGATGCGCTCGCTCTCGCGCTTCGCGCCGGCGGCTACCGCGCGCGCCACGACGGCCTCGTAGAACTCGACGGCCGGGGCGATCTCAGGCACGTCGATGTTCACGAGCACGCGCATGTCAGCGGCCTTCGAGCAGCGGCAGCAGCTCGTGCAAGCTGCGGATGCGAGCGCCCTCGAAGTCCGCGTGGCGCCCGTCGCGATCGATGAGGACGGCACGCATGCCCGCCGCCGCGCCGCCGGCGACGTCCCACTCGAGATCGTCGCCGACGAACACGCATTGCTCGCTCGCGACGCCGAGCCGCTTGCGAGCGTGGTCGAAGATGCGCCGCGACGGCTTGCGCCAGCCAACGTCGCCGCAGAGCACAACGGCGTCGACGAGGCCCGCGATGCCGAGGCGCTTCAGCTCCTTGCGCCACAACGCGGCCGGGCTGCCCCACGGCGAGTTCGACACGACGGCCGTTCGGTAGCCCTGCGAGCGCAGCAGCTCCAGGGCCGCGTGCGTGTCGTCGTAGACCTTGCCGATCTCGAAGACGGGACCCAGGAACGTCTCGCACAGCGCCTCGCCGATCTCGCCTTCGTTCGGCAGATCGAAGATGCGCGCGAGCCGATCGGCGAGCGGCGTGCAGCGGAAATCGGCGGCCTCGCGGTTCTCGGCGGTGGCGCGCGTCATCGCCACGTCGCGCGCGACGCCCGTGAAACCCGCGGCTCGCACCTGTGCGAGCGTGCGCGCGATCGCGCGCTCGAGAATCGGCGCGAACTCCTCGCGCTGATAGTACGCGGCGAGCGTGTTGCCGAGGTCGAACAGCACCGCGGCCGTCATCGGCGCTCCGCCTTCGAGCGCAGCTCCGCGAGCACGAACAACGCCGCGCCGGCCATGATCGCGACGTCCGCGACGTTGAAGATACCCGTACGCAGCCAGCCGACGCCCACGTTCATGAAGTCGACGACGCGGCCGTCGCTCAAGCGATCGAACCAGTTCGAGGCCCCGCCGGCGATGAACAGCGCGACGGCGGCCGTGTGCCACGTTCGGCTCCGATGACGCCACGCCCAAAGCGCCAGCGCGAGCAAGATGAGCGCGGTGACGACCGAGAAGACCGCCGTGCGCAGCGCGGGCGGCATGCCGGCACCGAGACTCAGAAAGCCGCCCGGGTTTTCGGCATACGTGAGCCGGAACGTGTCGGCCAGGAACGATTGCGTGGGCGCACCCGCGAGGCTTTCGGTGGCCATGTGCTTCGTCACGCGGTCGCAGCCGATCGTCAGCGCGACCAACAGCAGCAACACGGCCGCTCTGCCGGCCTTGCTCAAGACGCGCTCCCCGGCCCGGCAGCGCCAACCGTGGCGAGGTGCGCGCCGCGAAACGGCGGCGCCGCGCGGTCAGCGCTTCGCGCCGGCACCGCCGCCGCCGAGAAACGCCATGGCACCGAGCAGGAAACCGAAGTCGTACCAGCCGCCCGAGTTCGGGTACGCATAGATTCGGTAGTCGGTGAACAGGCTCGCGATGAAGCTAAAAAGAATCAGGAAGCCCGTGCAGCAGCCCCCAGAAAAGCCCGGGGGGCTCGCGTCCGGCGGCGGCGGCTGCGTGGCGCACGCGGCGAGCAGCAACCCCGCACCGACGACGGCCGCGAAAGCGAGAGCACGTCGAGGCGGCGCACAGCGAATTCGCTTCGTCATAGGTTCCCCCCGACGTGAGCTTGCGAGCGCAGTATCCGTCAGCGCTTTCGGGCCCGCAAACGGCGAGGTTTCCGGGCTGCGGCTTGCTGCGTCACGAACGCCCACGCCGCGCTCAAGATCGCGCGCAGCGACCTGCGATCGAGCCGCGACAGCCGCGCGACGACGGCCGAGGAGCTCGCGTAGTGCGGCGGCAGATAGAGCGCCTCGGGGTACTCGGCCATGAGCTCGCTGCGTTGCCCGGCGCTGACGCGAAGCACGATCGAGCCCGGCTCGGCGGACTTGTGAATTGCCGAGCAGAGCAGCATTCGGCCGTTCGTCCTGAAGGCGATTCTGCGTGCCGTCGTGACGTCCACGACGTCCGGCAGCTCGAGCGCGAGCTTGCGCAAGGTGGCGACGCTGACTCCGCTCCGCGAACGTGCCTTGCCCGTCGTCACCGTCGTTCCTCCGCCGACTTCGCCGTGGCCGCCCGCGTGTAGACGTGCTGCGTCTTGCTGCGCGCGAAGCCGAGCGACTCGTAAAACGGATGCGCCCTCGAGCCGCACTGCGTTGGAGCGCACGGTGAGCGAAGACAACTCCCGCGAAAGCGCCCAACGCTCGGCGGCGTCGACGAGCGCGCGGCCGACGCCCCGGCGTCGAGCGGCCGCATCGACGACGAGCCCCATGAGCTCGGCTCGATCGCCGCCTTCGAGCGAGAAGCGGTGCTCGACGTGCATCCAGCCCGACAGGCGTTTCGCGTAAGCGGCCACTGCCAGGCAATGACGCTCGCTCGCCAGTAGCACCTCGAGCCTGCGGCCCATCTCGGCGGCCGACATCGGGTAGCCGAGCTGCCCGGCGAGGCGCGCCATCTCGGCCGCGTCGCCCACGCGCGCTCGGCGGACTTCGGTGCCTGTCGTGTCCATGGTTGACGGCCGCTTCGACGACACGATGCCGCGCCGTCGCCGGGCAATGCAACAGGTGCGAGCGCTCAAGCGGCCAGTACGATCGGGTCGGCGCGCGTGACGATCACCGTGTGCTCGTATTGCGCGCAGAGGCCGCCTTGCGTGGCGACGAGCGTCCAACCGTCCCCCGCTTCCTCGACGAGGGTGCTCCTCGTGGAAAGGAACGGCTCGATCGCGATGACCATCCCCTCTTCGAGCTCGCGCGTATCGCTCGGCTCGAAAAAACCGAGGATGCCGTCCGGCTCCTCGTGCAGTGTGCGGCGTGCACGACGTCGCCGGCGCGGACCACCCTCGGCCCCGGAAACCCGTGAGCGACTTCCTCGTTCACGCTGATGCACCTGGCGCCGGGGAACCGGTACGCGAGCTGCGGCGCCGAGCGCGCGCCGCACCGCTCGAGCGCCGCTTTGCCGACGCCGTCGAGCTCGGCCGTCGTCATGCCCGGCTCGATAGAGCCGAGCATCTCGCGCAACGCGGCCGCTTCGACGCGCTTCAGAGCGTCGGCATCGCGTTGCGTCTCGATCGTCATCGGGACCTCCGTGTTGCGAGCGGCGGCGAAGCGTGCTCGAAATCGACGGCCGCTATTCCACCGTCACGGACTTCGCGAGATTGCGCGGCTGGTCGACGTCGGTGCCCTTCAGCACCGCGGCGTGATACGCGAGCAGCTGGAGCGGCACGGTGTAGACGATCGGCGCGATGAGGCGGTCGGCGTGCGGCATCGCAATCACCTTCACGCCGGGCTCGGACTCGATGCCCGTCTCGCGGTCGGCAAACACGTAGAGCTGGCCGCCGCGCGCGCGCACGACTTGCATGTTCGATTTCAGCTTGTCGAGCAGGTCGTTGTTCGGCGCCACGACGATTACGGGCATGTCCTCGTCGATCAGCGCGAGCGGCCCGTGCTTGAGCTCGCCGGCCGCATACGCCTCGGCGTGAATGTACGAGATCTCCTTGAGCTTCAGCGCGCCTTCCATCGCGATCGGCCACATGGGGCCGCGGCCCAAGAACAGCGCGTGCTCTTTCTCCGCGAAGTCCTCGGCGAGCAGCCGGATCAGATCGTTCATGCCGAGCGCCTGCTCGACGGCCGCGGCGGCGTGATAGAGATGCGGAACGAATTCCGCCTCGGTCTCCGCGGACGCGCCGCGGTTGCGGCCGAGCATCAGCGTCACGAGCAGCAGCGACAAGAGCTGCGTCGTGAACGCCTTCGTGCTCGCGACGCCGATCTCGGGGCCCGCTTGCGTCATCATGACGAGATCGGACTCGCGCACCATGGAGCTGTGGGGGCTGTTGCAGATGGTCAGCGAGCCCAAGTAGCCGGCGGTCTTCGCCATGCGCAGCGCCTCGAGCGTATCGGCCGTCTCGCCCGACTGCGACAGCGTGAGGAACAGCGTGTTCGGCGGAACGACGACGTTCCTGTAGCGGTACTCGCTCGCGATCTCGACCTGGCACGGCACGCCGGCGATCGACTCGAGCCAGTACCGGCCGACGGAGCCCGCGTGATAGCTCGTGCCGCAGGCGACGATGTGGATGTTCTCGACCTTCGGCAAGAGCTCCGCCGCGCGCGGGCCGAGCGACTCCGGCACCACCCGCTTGTTCACGACGCGCCCGTACAGCGTGTCCGCGAGCGCGCTCGGCTGCTCGAAGATCTCCTTCAACATGAAGTGCCGATACGGGCCCTTCTCGGCGGCTTCCTGGCTCCATTGCGTCTCGTGCACCGCCCGCGTGACGGGCTGGCCTTGCGCGTCGAAGATCTTCACGCCTTCGCGCGTGATCTCGGCGATGTCGCCTTGCTCGAGATAAATGAATCGCTGCGTGACGGGGAGCAGCGCCGGCACGCCGCTCGCGACGAAGTTCTCGCCGATGCCGAGCCCGATGACGAGCGGGCTCGCGATCCGCGTGACGACGATGCGCTCGGGGTCCTTGGCGTCGAACACGAGCAGCGCATAGGCACCCTGGAAGCGCTGCACGGCGAGGCGCAGCGCCTCGAGCAGGTCGTGGCCCTGCTTCAAATAGTCGTGCACGAGGTGGGCCGCGACCTCGGTGTCCGTTTCGGACTTGAACTCGTAGCCTTTCTGGACGAGCTCGTCTTTGAGCGGCTGGAAGTTCTCGATGATGCCGTTGTGAATGACGGCGACTCGGTCGCCCGAGAGGTGCGGGTGCGCGTTCGCCTCCGTGACGCCGCCGTGCGTGGCCCAACGCGTGTGGGCGACGCCGAGGCGGCCCGCGAGCGGCCGCTTCGCGAGCTTGCCCTCGAGATGCGCAACCTTACCCACGGTGCGGCACAGCCCGAGCTCCCTGTTTCCCTGCACGACGGCGAGGCCGGCGGAGTCGTAGCCGCGATACTCGAGGCGCTTCAATCCTTCGACGAGGACGGGAACGATGTTGCGCTCCGCCACTGCTCCGACAATTCCGCACATACGTTTACTGGTCCTTATGCGTTCGCGCGTGAACGGCTCACTTGGGTTTTTTCTTGGGGCGTTGCCAGCCCGTGATCGTCACTTGCTTCGAGCGCTCGAGCGTGAGCTCGCCGCTCGGCGCGTCCTTCGTGATCGTGGATCCGGCCCCGATCGTGGCGCCCGCGCCGATCTCGACGGGCGCGACGAGCATGACGCCGGAGCCGATGAAGGCGTTGTCGCCGATTACGGTGCGGTGCTTGTTCGCGCCGTCGTAGTTGCAGGTGATCGTGCCGGCGCCGACGTTGACGCCGCTGCCGACGGTCGCGTCGCCCACGTAGGTGAGATGGTTCACCTTGCTGTGCGGCGCGACGTGGCTGTTCTTCATCTCGACGAAGTTGCCCACCTTCACGTGACCCGAGAGCACCGTGCCCGGGCGCAGGCGCGCGAACGGGCCGATCTCGCAGTCGTCGCCGGCCGCCGAGCTTTCGAGCACCGAATGCGGATGCACGACGGTGTCGGCGCCGAGCGTGCAGTTGCGAATGACGGCGTACGGCTCCACGCGGACGCGGTCGCCCAGCACAACCTTGCCCTCGAGCACGACGCCGACGTCGATGAACACGTCGCGGCCGACGGTGACCTCGCCGCGGATGTCGAGCCGCTCGGGGTCGGCGAGCGTGGCGCCGCGCTCCATGAGCTCGGCCGCGAGTCGCCGCTGTAGCACGCGCTCGGCTGCCGCGAGCTGCGTGCGATCGTTGATGCCGAGCACTTCGGCCGGCGACTCGGCCGCAATGCCGTCGACCTTGGTCTTGTCGGCCACGGCCATGGCGACGACGTCGGTCAAGTAGTACTCGCGCTGTAGGTTGTCGTTCTTGAGCCGGCCGAGGTAGCGGCGCAGCGGCGCGGCCGCCAGCGCCATCAGGCCCGTATTGATCTCGCGAGCTCGGCGCTCCTCGTCGCTCGCATCCTTGTGCTCCACGACGCGCGCGACGTCGCCGCGCGCATCGCGCAGCACGCGGCCGTAGCCGGTGGGGTCGTCGAGCGAAGCCGTCAGGAACGCGAGCGCGCCGCCGCCGGCCGCGGCCACGAGACGCTCGAGCGTGGCCGGGCGAACGAGCGGCACGTCGCCGAACAGCACGAGCACGTCGTGGCCGTCCGGGATCTGTGGCATGGCCTGCATCACGGCATGCCCGGTGCCGAGCTGCTCGGCCTGGTGGACCCAGCGCAAGTCCGTCTGCTCGGCGAGAGCCGCGCGCACGGCGTCGCCCCCGTGGCCATAGACGACATGGATCGCGGCGGGCTCGATCGCGCGTGCGGCACGCACGACGTGCTCGAGCAGCGGCCGTCCCGCGAGCGGCTGAAGCACCTTCGGCAGCGCCGAGTGCATGCGCTTGCCCTGACCCGCGGCGAGAACGACGACGGAAACCGGCACTTGAATGGCGGCCCTACAAAACTTTGGACTCGTGATCATAGCGCGCCGGGCGCCGCGCCGGCTGTTGCACGGTTCACGGCCAATGCCGCGGAAGACCGCGGCGCTCGCGGCGGTATATGATTTCGCGGGTTGCCACCAAGGGGGGAAACGACCAATGGCACGGATCACGAGGCGCGGCTTCGTCAAGGCATCGGGGGCGCTTGCCGCAGCGCCGGCATTGGCGGCTCTGACGGCGAAAGCCCAGCCACCGGCCCCTCCCGACATCGGCAATCTGCGCGCCGAGAAAGACATCGTCTTCGGCAAGGGCGGCGATATGGACATGACGCTCGACGTCTATCGCCCGCCCGAAGGCGTCACGCCGAAGCGCATGGCGATCATTCACCTGTTCGGCGGCGGATTCTTCGCCGGCAACAAGAACGCCGGCTACATCATCAACGACGCGAAGGCGCTCGGCGCCCGCGGCTACACGAGCGTGTCCGCGAACTACAGGCTCCAGAGCCAGAGCTTGTGGCCGGCGCAGATTCACGACGTGAAAGCCGCGATCCGCTGGACGCGCGCGAACGCAGCGAGGATCGGCGTCGACGAGGACAAGATTGCCGTGGCCGGCTACTCGGCCGGCGGCATGCTCGCGTTGCTCGCGGCCGGCACGAACGACCGACCCGAGTTCGAGGGCAGCGTCGGCACGCCGGGCGTGAGCTCGAAGGTCAACGCCTGCATAGGCGTCTATCCGCTCGCGAGCGCGCAGATCGCGCGCGGCCTGTTCGGCGAGGGCGGCGCGACCCCGGAGGCGATTGCGGCTGCTTCGCCGACGACGTACATCGGCCCGAGCTTCGCTCCGACGATCTTCATCCACGGCGCCGCCGACACGACGGTGCCGGTCTCATCGAGCATCGACTTCTTCAACAAGCTCCAAGAGGCCAACGTGCCGACTGCGCTGACGGTGATCCAAGGCGCCGCGCACGCGTTCGACAACGGCGCGCTCGATGCCGTGGAGCTGATGGCGCAGTCGATCGACTTGTTCATGGATCGGCTGTTCATCAACCCGCGGCCGTATCCCTCGTTCGGCGGCGGCCCGCGCGGCGAGCGTATCGGTCGGCCGGGCGGCGGCCAAGGCGGTGCGGGGCCGGGCGGCCAAGGAGGCCGCAACTAGCGCCGGATCGCCGGATCTGAAGAACAAACGCCGGGAGTGCGGGATGTCCAGCTCGAAGCTCGCCGCGCTCGCCGGCGTTTTTCTTTGCGGCGCCCTTCAGGCGCAAACCTATGAGCCCGTCGCCAACTGGCTCGAGCTGCCGCCGGGCCGCGAGACGCTGGGGCCGATGCACGGCGACATCGCCGTCAACCGCGCCGGCGAGGTCTACGTCAGCGTCGAGACGGAAGGCATGGGCGTGCAGGTCTTCTCGCCCGACGGCCGGTACCTTCGAAGCCTCGAAAACGCGCCGGCCGATTTGCACGGGTTCGTGATTCGCGACGCCGGCGACGGCGAGCATCTGTACGGCGTGAGCCTGCGCGGCCAGAAGTTCGTGAAGATGACGCTCGGCGGCGAAATCGTGCTCGAGGTTGCGCGCGACGCGATCCCGCGCGAGTACTGGACCGAGAACCGCTTCTCGACGGAGCTCGGCGTGCTGCTGTCGGGCATGGACGTGGCGCCGAACGGCGACCTCTACGTCACCGACGGCTACTCGAGCGACTACGTGCATCGTTTCGACAAGCACGGCCGGTACCTCGACACCTTCGGCGGCAAAGCGGCGCCGTACGCGTTCAACATCCTGCACAAGATCGCGATGGACACGCGCTTCGATCCCGTGCGCATCATCGCGACGGACCGCCTGAACGGCCGCGTCGTGCACCTGACTCTCGACGGCGAGCTCTTGGGCGTCGTCAACGACGAGCTGCTCTTGCCTGCGGCCGTGACGATCGACGGCGACAACGCCATCGTCGGCGAGCTGAACGGCCGCGTCACGATCCTCGACAAAGCCGGCAAGGTCGTGACTCGTCTCGGCACCAATACCGAAGAAGGCATCGGCACCAACCGCGTCCCGCCCGAGCGCTGGCGAACGGGCTACGTCGTCGCGCCGCACGGCGTCGCGACGAACGCCGACGGCGACGTGTTCGTTGCCGAGTTCAGCACGTTCGGGCGAGTACACAAGTTCGAGCGGCGCTCGGCGCCGCGAGAGGGCGGGGCCCCGGTGCGCCGCTGAGCCGCCGAACGGCTCACTGGCGCGTGCCGACGTACTCCTCGGTCTTTCCGCCGCGCGTCACGGTTGCGACGATCCGCTCGCGCTCCACCGCGCCGGCCACGAGCGCTTGCGCGCCGTTCTCGGCGAACGCGAGCTCGAGCCGATCCCCGCGCAACCGGCCCGATACGCTCGCGCCGTTGCCGGCCGTTCCGTGGAGCACCTGATAGGTCTGTTCGAGGTCGATATCGAAGCGCTCACCGCCGCTCGTCGGCGAGAACGTCCATCGGCCGCGCGCGTTCGCCGGCACGACCCAGAGGAATGCAGATCCGTCGCCGAAAGAGTCGATCGTCTCGTCGGGCTCCCACTCTCCCATCGCGAACGAGTACGCCACGATGCGGGTGCCGGGTCGCATCGCGAGCAGCGTCGGCCGCAGCTTGGCGTTGAGCTCGGGAAGCAGGTACAGCGTTACGACGGTCGCGTCGCTGAAATCCGCTTCGAACAAGTCGCCTTGCACGAACGTGACGCGGTCGCCGACGCGCTCCGCAGCGGCGAGGCAGCGCGCATGCTCCACGAGCTCGCGCTCGTATTCAATGCCCACGGCCGTCGCTCCGAACAGCTTCGCGGCGGCGATCGGGATCTTGCCGTCGCCGGAGCCCAAGTCGTACAGCTTGTCGTTCGGCGCCAGGTTCGCCATCTCGAGCATGCGGACGAGCATGGAGTCCGCGGTCGGCGCCCAGACGACGTCTTTGCCCTCCTGACCGGGCTGCGGCGTGTACGCGCGCTCGCAGTCCTCGCGCGTCTGCGCGCCGGCGGCCGTCATGAGCTCGAGCCATGCAACGGCGACGGTGAATGCGAACACTCCGTGTCGATGGGCCACGCCGAGACTCGCCTCCGGTGCGAGAGCAGCATTATCCCGCGCGGCCGCGGGGCGCGGCCATAGCACGCGTGAAGCGGTAGCTCAGCCCCGTTTGCCCTTGAGCTGCTGCGCGGCGCGGTAGCGGGCTTCGGCCTCGACGAGCGCCGCTTGTGCGGCCGCGAGATCGATTTCGCCGGCCTTGCCCGCGAGCGCCTCGCGCGCACGCTCGCGCGCCGCGAGCGCTTCGGCTTCGTCGAGCTGCTCGGCGTGCAGCGCGCTGTCGGCGAGCACGGTGACGAGATGCGGCTGCACCTCGAGGATGCCGCCCGTCACGTAGAAGAGCCGCTCCTCGCCCGCGCTCTGCACGCGCACGGAGCCCGGCTTCAGCGTCGTGATGAGCGGAGCGTGGCGCGGCGCGATGCCGACCTCGCCGGCCTTCGCGGGCGCGAACACCATGTCGGCGTCGCCTTCGAAGATGTGGCCTTCGGCACTGACGATGTTGACGTGAATGGCCACGCGCTGCGCCCCGCTTCTAAGAGAACCTATTACTGGATCTTCTTTGCTTTCTCGACGGCCTCTTCGATGCCGCCGACCATGTAGAACGCCTGCTCGGGCAGGTGGTCGTACTCGCCGGCCACGATGCCCTTGAAGCTCCGGATCGTCTCCTTGAGCGGCACGTACTTGCCTTCCTGGCCCGTGAACGCCTGTGCGACCGAGAACGGCTGCGACAGGAAGTTACGGATCTTGCGCGCGCGCTGCACGATGAGCTTGTCGTCCTCGGAGAGCTCGTCCATGCCGAGGATCGCGATGATGTCCTGCAGCTCCTTGAAGCGCTGGAGCACGGCCTGCGTCGCGCGCGCTGTATCGTAGTGCTCCTGGCCGATCACGTTCGGATCGAGCAGGCGGCTCGTCGAGTCGAGCGGGTCGACGGCAGGGTAAATGCCGAGCTCGGCGATCTTGCGCGAGAGCACGAGGGTCGCATCCAAGTGCGCGAACGTCGTGGCCGGCGACGGGTCCGTCAAGTCGTCGGCCGGCACGTAGATGGCCTGGAACGACGTGATGGAGCCCTTCTTCGTCGAGGTGATGCGCTCCTGGAGCACGCCCATCTCCTCGGCGAGCGTCGGCTGGTAGCCCACCGCGCTCGGCATGCGGCCGAGCAGCGCCGACACCTCGGTGCCCGCGAGCGTGTAGCGGTAGATGTTGTCGATGAACATCAGCACGTCGCGCCCTTCGTCGCGGAAGTACTCGGCCATCGTGAGGCCCGTGAGCGCCACGCGGAGCCGATTGCCGGGCGGCTCGTTCATCTGGCCGAACACGAGCGCGACTTTGTCGAGCACGCCGGCCTCTTTCATTTCGTGGTAGAAGTCGTTGCCCTCGCGCGTGCGCTCGCCGACGCCCGCGAACACGGAGTAGCCGCCGTGCTCTTTCGCGATGTTGTTGATGAGCTCGAGCAGCGTGACGGTCTTGCCGACGCCGGCGCCGCCGAAGAGGCCCACCTTGCCGCCCTTCGCGATCGGCATGATCAGGTCGATGACCTTGATGCCGGTCTCGAGCAGCTCCGTGGAACCGGCCTGCTCCTCGTACGACGGCGCTTCGCGGTGGATCGGCCACGACTCTTGCGCGTTGATTTCGCCCGCGTCGTCGATCGGCTCGCCGAGCACGTTCATGATGCGGCCAAGCGTCTTCGGGCCGACGGGCACCGAGATCGCCTTGCCCGTGTTCGACACGGTCAGGCCGCGGCGCAGGCCTTCCGAGGCGCCCATCGCGATCGTGCGCACGACCCCGTCGCCGAGCTGCTGCTGCACTTCGAGCGTGAGGCTCCGGTCCTCGAGCTTCAGCGCGTCGTAGACCTTCGGGATCGAGTCGCGCGGAAACTCCACGTCGACGACCGCGCCGATGACTTGAACAATCGTGCCCGTGCTCATGATCTCTACCTTCTCTGACTAAACTGCTGCGGCGCCGCCGACGATCTCGGCGATCTCGCGCGTGATGGCCGCCTGGCGGGCCTTGTTGTACTGGAGCTGGAGGTTCTCGATGAACTTGCCGGCGTTGTCGGTGGCGGCCTTCATCGCGACCATCTTCGACGCCATCTCGCAGGCCACGTTCTCGACGGCGCCGCGATAGATCTGCGACTCGATGTAGCGGTCGAGCACGCCGTCGAGCAGCGACAGCGCGTCCGGCTCGTAGATGTAGTCCCAGTGCTGCTGCAGCGAATCCTTGTCGACCGGCTCGACGGGCAGGATCTGCGTGACGGTCGGCACCTGGCTCATCGTGTTCACGAACACGTTGTGCACGAGGAACAACCGGTCGATCTTCCCCTGCCGGTACGCGTCCGTCATGGCCGTGATGGACCCTACGAGGTCTTGGACCTTCGGCACCTCGCCCAGGTGGCTCGCCGCGGCTACGACGTTGACCTTGAGGCGCCGGAAATACGCGATGCCCTTGGCGCCGACGAGGCAGAGGTCGGCCTCGACGCCCTTTTGCTGCCAGTCGCGGAGCTCCTTCAGCATCTGGCGGAAGATGTTGACGTTGACGGCGCCGGCGAGGCCGCGGTCGGTGGTGATGACGATGTAGCCGACGCGCTTGACCTCGCGGACGCTCAAATATGGATGCCGATAATCCGGATTCGCCTCGGACAAGTGCCCTATCACGGTGCGGATCTTGTCGGCGTACGGGCGCGAGGCGGCCATGCGCTGCTGCGTGCGGCGCAGCTTCGACGCGGCGACCATTTCCATCGCCTTCGTGATCTTCTGCGTGCTCTTCACGCTCGCGATCTTCGTTCGAATTTCCTTGCCGCTTGCCATGTCGTCTAGCTCATCGGACGTTCGCGCCCGCTTTCTCAGTACGTGCCCGTCTTCTTGAAGTTTTCGATCACTTGCTTCAAGTCGGCGGCGATTTGGTCGTTGTAGTCGCCCGTGGCCGTGATCTTGTCGAGCAAGTCCTTGGCGTTCGCGCGCGCGAAGGCGTGCAAGCCGGCCTCGAAGTCGACGACCTTGTTGGCCGGGATGTCGTCGAGGAAGCCCTCGTTCACGGCGAACAGCGAGAGCGCCATCTCGGCGACCGAGAGCGGCTGGTACTGCTTCTGCTTCATGAGCTCGGTGACGCGACGGCCGCGCTCGAGCTGCTTGCGCGTGGCGGCGTCCAAGTCCGACGCGAACTGCGCGAACGCGGCCAGCTCGCGGTACTGCGCGAGCGCCAAGCGCACGCCGCCGCCGAGCTTCTTGATGATCTTCGTCTGCGCGGCGCCGCCGACGCGCGACACGGAGAGGCCTGCGTTGATGGCGGGCCGGATGCCGGCGTTGAAGAGGTCGGTCTCCAAGTAGATCTGGCCGTCCGTGATCGAGATGACGTTCGTCGGCACGAACGCCGACACGTCGCCGGCCTGCGTCTCGATGACGGGCAGCGCCGTGAGCGAGCCCGTTTTGCCCTTGACGCGGCCGTTCGTGACGCGCTCGACGTACGCGGCGTTGACGCGCGCGGCGCGCTCGAGGAGCCGCGAGTGCAGATAGAACACGTCGCCGGGGTACGCCTCGCGGCCCGGCGGGCGGCGCAGCAGCAGCGAGACCTGGCGGTATGCCCAGGCCTGCTTCGTCAGGTCGTCATAGATAATGAGTGCGTCCTGGCCGTTGTCGCGGAAATACTCGCCCATCGCGCAGCCGGCGTACGGGGCGATGTACTGCATCGCGGCGGACTCGGCGGCCGTGGCCGCGACGACGATCGTGTGCGCCATCGCGCCCGTCTCCTCGAGCTTGCGCACGACGTTCGAGACGGTGGAGTTTTTCTGGCCGATCGCGACATAGATGCATTTCAGGTCGCCGCCGATCTGATTGATGATCGCGTCGATCGCGACGGCCGTCTTGCCGGTCTGGCGGTCGCCGATGATGAGCTCGCGCTGGCCGCGCCCGATCGGCACCATCGAGTCGATGGCCTTGAGTCCCGTCTGCACCGGCTGGCTCACGGACTGGCGGTCGATGACGCCGGGCGCCACCTTTTCGATGGCCGACGTGAGCTTGGTCTGGATGGGCCCTTTGCCGTCGATCGGTAGCCCGAGCGAGTCGACGACGCGGCCCAGGAGCTCGGGGCCGACGGGCACCTCGAGGATGCGGCCCGTCGTCTTGACTTGGTCTCCTTCGGAGATGTGCTTGTAGTCGCCGAGCACCACGGCGCCCACCGAGCCCTGCTCCAAGTTGAGCGCCAGGCCGTACGTGTTGCCGGGGAACTCGATCATCTCGCCGTACTGAACGTCGTTCAGCCCGTGGATGCGGCAGATGCCGTCCGTCAACGCGATGATCGTGCCGACGTCGCGCGCTTCGGCCTTCGCCTCGAAGCTCTGAATGCGTTGCCGAATGAGCTCACTGATCTCGGAAGCTTTGATCGCCATATGCCGTCCTTAAAATTTCAACCGACGATCTTCTCGGTGAGCCGCTTGAGGCGCGTGCGCACCGAGCCGTCGATGACCATGTCGTCCGCCTGGATCACTGCGCCGCCGATCAGCGAAGGATCGACCGCAAGCGTCAGCTCCACTGCGCGCCCGAGCTTCTTCTCGAGCGCCTTCTTGATTTGCTCGGCCAGCGCGCCGTCGACGGCCGTCGCGGCCGTCAGCTTGACGCTGACCTTGTTCTCGGCCTCGGCCTTCAACGCGTCGAACTGGGCCGAAATCTCGGGCAGTGCCGTGAGCCGGTCGTTCTCGGCCAAGACATTGAGCAAGTTCCTGCCTTCCGTCGTCTTGAAGATCGCGCCGCCCTGCACGGCGCTCGCGATGTCGGCGACGAGCGCGGCTCGGCTGCCGTCGTCGAATTTCGGATTCGCGAGCGCGCGCCTCAAGTCCCCGTTCGCGACCACGGCCGCCGCCACGGCGAGCGCCGCCGACCACTCGCCGAGCTTGCGCTCGTCCCTCGCGAGCTCGAACAACGCCTTCGCGTAGGGCCGGGCAACGGTGCTCAAGTCCGCCATATCGTCTAGAGCTCTGCCGCCAGCCTGCCGAGCAAGTCGCGGTGCGCGTTCGCGTCGATCTCGCGGCCTAGCACTTTCTCGGCGCCGGCCACGGCGATGCGCGCCACCTGCGCGCGCAGCTCCTCGCGGGCGCGATTGATCTCGACCTCGATCTCGGCGCGCGCCGCCTCGAGCTGGCTCTTGCGCGCCGCCTCGCCGTCGGCCTTCGCCTGCTCGACGATGCCCGCGGCGCGCGCGTTGGCCTGCTCCACGATGCCGCGCGCTTGCTCGCGCGCCGCCGCGATGATCTTGTCGACTTCGACCTTGGCCGTTGCCAGCGAGCTCTTGCCCTGCTCCGCGGCCGCGAGGCCATCGGCGATCTCGGTTTGCCGCTGTTCGATGGCACCCATGATGAGCGGCCAAACGAATTTCATGCAGAACCAGACGAACACGATCATCGCGATCGTCTGGCCGATCAACGTTGCGTTGAAATCCACGCAAGCTCTCCTATCGTTCCCGCCGAATCACCGCCCCGACGCCTGGCCGGCGCCGAACGATGCTTCGTTGCGCGCGCTTCAGCCGACGCCCGGGTTGGCGAACGCGAAGTACAGCGCGATACCGACGCCGATCATCGCGACCGCGTCGAGCAACGCCACCACGAGGAACATCTGGGTGCGCAGCATCGGCGCCAGCTCCGGCTGACGCGCGGCGCCTTCGAGGAAGCGGCCGCCGAGCAGGCCCATTCCGATACCAACGCCGAGCGCGCCGAGACCGATCAACAGCGCGACAGCGAGCAGAGTCATTCCGGTAACAAATTCCATCAGCGTCTCCAGTCGAAAAAAGAAAACCGTTCGGGCGCTAGTGCGCCTCTCCTGTGTCGTGCGCCTGGCTCAAGTACACGATCGTCAACATCATGAAGATGTAGGCTTGCAGCGTGATCACGAGGATGTGGAACACGGCCCAGCCGAAGTGCAGCGGCAATTGATACCAGCCGAGCAGCGCGATCAGGATGAAGATCAGCTCGCCGGCGTACATGTTGCCGAAGAGCCGCAGCGACAGCGACACGGGCTTCGCGAACAGCGACACGCCCTCGAGCACGAAGTTGAAGGCGATGAAGAGCGGCGCGGCGATGATACCCAAGCCCTTCGTCGGCGGCGCGATCGGGTGCAGCGTGAGCTCTTTCAAGAACCCGAGGCCGCCCTTGATCTTGATCGAGTAGTAGATGACGAGGGCAAACACGGACAGCGACATCGCAAACGTGATGTTCACGTCCGTCGTCGGCACGACCTTGAGGTATGGAACGTGCGCCTGGCCCGCAACCCACGGCAGCCAATCGACGGGAATCAAGTCCATGAGGTTCATCAAGAACACCCACGCGAAGATCGTGAGCGCCAGGGGCCCGATGAGCTTGTTGTGGCCGTGGAAGGCGTCGCGAACGGAGCCGCTCACCATGCCGACGAGCAGCTCGATGGCGGTCTGAAGCTTGGTCGGCTTGCCCGTCGAGAAGTTTTTGGCCACGCGATAGAACAAAAAGCAGAAAACGGTACCGAGCACGAGCGAGAAAGCCATCGAGTCGACGTTGATCGTCGAGAAGTTTCCCGCGCACTCGTTCCACACCCACGCGCCGTCGACACGGCAGACCTGCAAGTTCTGGAGATGGTGCTGGATATAGTCCCCGGCGGTTTCGTAATGACCGACGGTATGTTCTTCTTCCATTCCTCAGCTCTTCGTCATCGCTTCCCGTGCGCCGCCGTTGCCGAGCAGCAATGCGCCGAACACCACGAGCTGTGCCGCGACGAACCCCGCGAACACCGCAAGCGGCTCGATCGGCCGCACGACACCAAAAATCACGCCGAACGCGAGCGCCGTCAGCACGAGCTTGCCGATCTCCCCTACCCAGGCCGAGCGCATCATCGCCCGCGCGCCGACGTCGCGATTCGGCGTCAACACTCGCGCGGCCAGAAATCCGTTCGGGATCACGACCGCGGCGCCGCCGAGCAGCGCCGACAACGCCGCCACCTCGTCCACCCATATCCACGACGCCGCCGCGGCGATGATGCTCACACACGTTTGCACGAGCAGCGTCACTGGCACGACGTGCTTCACGTCAATCACAGCGGCCTCTCGATGCCAGGCTTGTGGAAGGGCAGGAAGGCTCGGCAAGTAGGCTACGACCGTGCGCAGCCGCCTTTCGGCCGCGGGCATTCTAAGCGGGGGACCCCATGCGGTTCAACGCCCGCGCAGGACGAAAACACAGCGTTTGCAGATGCTGCCGAGCGCCCTACGGACGCCGTCGGCGCGTCACTTGATGTGCGCCAGGATACCCTCGAGCTCGTCGAGCCCGTTGTAACGGATCACCACGCGGCCGCCTTTCGGGCCGTGCTCGATCGACACGGCCGCGCCGAGCGTCTCGGCGAGATCGGCCTCGAGCCGCCTGACGTTCGGGTCGTCCGCGGCCCGCGCCGCGGCCTTGCCGGGCTTCGACGCGCCCTGCGGACCCGCCACTCTACGCACGGCCGTCTCGGTCTCGCGCACGCTCCAAGCATGCTTGCAGGCGCGCTCGGCGAGCTCGGTTTGAAGCTCCGGCGAGGAGAGCCCGAGCAGCGCACGGGCATGCCCCATGTCGAGCTCGCGGCGCTCGACCATCTCGCGCACGGGCCGCGGCAGCTCGAGCAGGCGCAGCAGGTTCGTGACGGTGACGCGCGACCGGCCGACGGCGTCGGCCGCGTCGGCGTGCGTGAGCCCGAACTCCTCGATGAGCCGGTGAAGCGACCGCGCTTCCTCGAGCGGATTCAAGTTCTCGCGCTGGATGTTCTCGATGAGCGCGACGGCGACCGCGGACTCATCGGGAATGTCGCGCACGACGGCCGGGATCGTCTGAAGTCCCGCGAGTTGCGCGGCGCGCCAGCGGCGCTCGCCGGCCACGATCTCGTACTGCGTCTCGCCCCCCGTGACGTTCGGCAACGGCCGGACGACGATCGGCTGCACGACACCCTGCTTCTTGATCGATTCGGCGAGCTCGGCGAGCGACTCCTCGCGCATGTCGACGCGCGGCTGGTACTTGCCGCGGCGCAGCACGTCGAGCGGCAGTTCGCGAAGCCCGGAGTCGGCAGGCCGCGGCGCCGGGCCTTCCGGGACCGGCGGCGTTGCCGGCCGCGCACTGCTCAAGAGCGCGTCGAGGCCGCGCCCGAGGCTCTTTCTTTTGTTCATGTGGCGGGCTTCAAGAGCGAAGTCTCGCCGGATTGTAGCAGCGAACTCAAAAATCGGTGGCGCGCCCTGCCGGCACGGCGGCCGTCACACGGCAGGGGGGCGAGGGCCCAACCCGGAGCGGCGGTTCACCTCGCCGGCGAGCGCGAGATACGCGAGCGCGCCGCGCGAGTACTTGTCGTGAACGAGCGCCGGGCGCCCGAAGCTCGGCGCCTCGGCGAGCCGCACGTTGCGCGGGATGACCGTGTTGTACACGCGGTCGCCGAAATGGGCCGAGAGCTGCGCCGACACCTCGTTCGCGAGGTTGTTTCGCGGATCGAACATCGTGCGCAGAATGCCGTGGATTGCGAGCTTCGGATTCGATGTGGCGCGGATCCGCTCGATCGTGCCGACGAGCGCGCTCAAGCCCTCGAGCGCGAAGTACTCGCATTGCATCGGGATCAGCACGAAATCCGCCGCCGTCAGCGCATTGACCGTGAGCATGTTCAGCGCCGGCGGACAGTCGATCAAGATGTAGTCGAACTGCGCGAGCACGGGCTCGAGGGCTTTGCGCAACCGGAACTCGCGATCGGGCTTCTGCACGAGCTCCACCTCGGCCGACGTGAGGTCCTGATTGCTCGGCAGCACGGTGAACCCGCCTTCGGGCGCGTGCTTCAGCACGTCGGCGGCGGGCATGTCGTCGAGCAGCACGTCGCACACCGTGTACTCGAGCGCGTTCTTGTCGATGCCGCAGCCCATCGTCGCGTTCGATTGCGGGTCGAGATCGATCAGGAGCACGCGGCGCTGCGTCGCGGCGAGCGACGCGGCGAGATTGACGCAGGTCGTCGTCTTGCCGACGCCGCCTTTCTGATTCGCCACGCAAATCACGCTGCCCATGCGCTCACCTCGCAGCACCCGCGGAGCTAAGCATCGATGCGCTCCAGTATCACGATCGAGCTCCGCAGTTTAGGGCCCTCCGTCGGCGAAGGCCGCATGATGAAGTCCGGCGCGAGCCCGCGAAACGCGTTCCGCAAGTGCGCCGCCGTCAGCAACAGCAGCAGGCTGCCGGGGGCCGTGAGTTGCCGGCAAATCGCGAGCAGCTGCGCGGGCGGCGCCACGGCACGGGCCAGCACGGTAGCAAACGGCCGAGGGAACGTTAAGGCCTCGGCGCGGCCGTGCGCGACCTCGGTATTCGTGAGCTCGAGCCGGCCCGCCACGTGCCGCAGGAAATGGACGCGCTTTGCGCGGCTTTCGATGAGCGTGAAGCGGCGTTCGGGCTCGACGATGGCGAGCGGCACGCCGGGCAAGCCTCCGCCGCTGCCGACGTCCGCGACCAACGTCCCGCGAAGCAGCGGGCGCAGCGCAAAGCTCTCGACGAGGTGCCGATCGATGACCTCGTCCGCGCCGCGCACGCCCGTCAGGTTGTGCACCGCGTTCCAGCGGAGCAGCGTCGCGACGAACGTCGCGAGCCGAGCGGCCTCACCGGCCGTGATGGATATGCCGACGGCGCCGAGCCGGCGCCGTAGCTCCGCGCTCGATGGGCTCGACTCGGCGTTCGGCATACGATCGGGTATGCCTCGCGCCCGCCTACGGCTCGGTGTAGTACAGGTGCGGCTGAGCCGCGAAGAACGCGGCGAGCTCCTCGATCGCGGTGTCGTCGAGCGGCTGGATCAGCGGATTCATGACCATGTCGACGCGGCCGCCGTCCTTGTACTGCTCGAGCGCCGCGCGCAGATACGACGCCTGCTGGCCGGCGAGATTCGGCCACTGCGGAGCGGCCGCGACGCCCTCGGGCCCGTGGCAAGCGACGCAGGTGGCGGCCTTCGCGCGGCCGGCCTCGACCATCGCCTCCGACGCGCGCGATCGCCCGCGCTCGGCCTCGCCCTCGAAACTCTCGAAATAGGCGGCCACGTCGGCGATGTCCTGGTCCGAGAGCGTCGAGGCCTGCGCCTGCATCGTCTCGTGCTTGCGCGTGCCGCGCCGATAACCTTGCAGCGCCACCTCGATGTAGTCGGCGTTCTGCCCGCCGAGCTTCGGCACGTGGTAGGCCGGCTGCGCATTGTAGTAGCCGGGAATGCCGTGGCAGCCCGTGCACGTCTGGGCGATCACGGCTCCGCGCTCGGCGTCGCCCGGCAGCGTGATGGGCGTCAGCGGCGCCGGCGGGGCCGCGCTCGTTTGCGCGAAAGCGAATGCGCAGAGAGCGCAGGTCAGGGCGGCGGCGGAAGCGGAAACGACACGAAACACGGGCGGGGCTCCTGGAGATTCCCTTCTCGACGGCGCGCATCTTAGCCAAAACGCCGCCGCGATGGCATACGACGACGCCCGGAACGGGCGCGCCATACGTACAAACCCTAGTGTACGTCGAACAGGTGGCAAGCGACGCGACGCGTGCCGCCCGCGAGCGGACGAAGCGCGGGCGCCTCGGAGCGGCAGCGGTCCATGACGCTCGGGCAACGCGTCGCGAACCGGCAGCCCGCGGGCGGGCGGATCGGCGACGGCGGATCGCCGCGCAGCGGCTCGCGCTCTCTTGCGCGCTCGACGTCGGGGTCGGGCACGGGCACGGCGCGCAGCAGTGCTTGCGTGTACGGATGCTTCGGATCGCCGTAGAGCTCGTCACGAGTACCGATCTCCATGACTTTGCCGAGATACATCACCATGACGCGGTGGCTCAGCTGCCGCACGACGGCAAGATCGTGCGCGATGAAGATCAGCGACAGCTCGAGCTCGCGCCGAAGATCCATGAGAAGCCGCACGATCTGCGCCTGGATCGACACGTCGAGCGCGCTGACGGGCTCGTCGCAGACGACGATCTTTGGCTTCAGCACCAGCGCTCGCGCGATGCCGATGCGCTGGCACTGGCCGCCCGAGAACTCGTGCGGATAGCGATTGAGCTCGCGGCCCGTGAGCCCCACGCGACGCAAAATGTCCACGACCTCCGCGCGCGCGGCGTCGCGGCGCTGCTCGGGCCGGTGCGTCCGGAGCGGCTCGCTCACGATCGCGCCGACCGTCATGCGCGGATTCAACGACGCGAGCGGATCCTGGAACACGACCTGAAGATCGCGGCGCACGCCGCGCATCCCGCTCGGCGAGAGCGCCGCGAGCTCGCGGCCGAGCACCGCGACGGAGCCCGCCGTCGGCCGCACCAGGTTCAAGATTGCGCGCGCGAGCGTCGACTTGCCGCTGCCGGACTCGCCGACGACGCCGAGCGTCTCGCCGGGCATGAGCGTCAAGTCGACGCCGTCGACGGCTCGCAAGACGGCACGCGGCGCGAGCCACCCGCCGCCCATGGGGAAGTGCACTTTGAGCCCCTCGACCTCGACCAACGGCGGCGCCTCGAAGGCGCTCCGCGGCAGGTCCTCGACGACCGGCGAGTCGATGCGCGGCACGGCCTCGAGCAGCGAGCGCGTGTACTCGTGCTGCGGGCGGTAGAACACGTCGCGCGCGCTGCCCTGCTCCTTGAGCTCGCCGCCATGCATCACCAGCACGCGATCGGCGAGGCCCGCCACGACGCCGAGATCGTGCGTGATCAAAATGATCGCGGTGCCGAAGCGCGTCCTCAAGTCCTCGAGCAGCCCGAGAATCTGCGCCTGAACCGTCACGTCGAGCGCCGTCGTCGGCTCGTCGGCGACGAGCACCTCCGGGTGCAACAGCAGGCCCGTTGCGATCATGACGCGCTGGCGCATGCCGCCCGAGAGCTCGTGCGGATAGCGCTTCAGGCGCGCGGCGGCCTCGGGTATCGCGACGGCCTCGAGCGCCTCTAGGCAGCGGTTGCGCGCGGCCTTCGCCGAGACGCGCTCGTGCGCGCGCACGACCTGCGTCATCTGGGCTTCGATCGTCAGATACGGGTTCAGCGACGTCATTGGGTCCTGAAAGATCATCGCGATCTTCGCGCCGCGCACTGCGCGCAGCTCGCGCTGCGTCAGCGCGAGCAGATCGCGCCCCGCGAAGCGCGCCGTGCCGGTCGCGCGGCCGTTGGCGGCCAGGAGCCCGAGCAGGCTCAAGACGCTCTGGCTCTTGCCGGAACCGGACTCGCCTACGAGGCCGATCGTCTCGCCTTTCTCGAGCGTGAAGCTCAAGTCTTTGACGGCGTGCACCTCGCCGTCGGGTGTGGCGAAGCGAACGTTGAGGTTTTCGACTTCGAGCAGCGCCATCGCTAGCGGTCTTTCGGGTCGAGTGCGTCGCGCATGCCGTCGCCCAAGAAGTTGAAGCAAAAAAGCGTCGTCGCGAGAAAGACGGCCGGAAAGATCAGCATCCACGGCGCGCTCTGCATCTCGCGGCTGCCGTCGTTGACGAGCGCGCCCCACGACGTCATCGGCTCCTGCACGCCGAGCCCCAGGAAGCTCAAAAACGACTCGACGAGGATCACGTGCGGAATCGTCAGCGTGACGTAGACCGCCACGACGCCGAGCAGGTTCGGGACGATGTGGCGGCGGATGATCGCCGCGGCCCCGACGCCTTGCGCTTGCGCCGCTTCGACGAACTCCCGGTGCTTCAAAGACAGCGTCTGCCCGCGCACGATGCGCGCCATGTCGAGCCAGTTGACGGCGCCGATCGCGACGAAGATCAGCACGATGCTGCGGCCGAAAAACACCATGAGCAGGATCACGAAGAACATGAACGGCAGCGCGTAGAGTATGTCCACGATGCGCATCATCAGCGTGTCGACGCGCCCGCCGAAGTAGCCCGCCACGGCGCCGTACGTCACGCCGATCAAGAGGCTCACGGCCGTCGCCACGAGACCCACCGTGAGCGAGATGCGGCCGCCGTAGAGCGTGCGCACGAAGATGTCGCGGCCGAGCGTGTCCGTGCCGAAGAAGTGCCCCGTCGACCAGCTCGGGCCGATCGAGGTGTTGGCGAAATCCGTGGCGTCGAACGCGTGGCGGCTCACGGCGGGGCCCACGAGCACGAGCACGGCGATCGCGGCGAGCACGAACGCGCTGACGACGGCCGCCCGATTGCGCTTCAGCTTCGCCCAGGCGTCGCTCCACAGGCTGCGGCCGGCGGGCTCGCGCTCGAGCGGCGGCGCCGCGGCGCTCACCGGTATCTCACTTTCGGATCGAGCCACGCGTAGGCGAGGTCGACCAGGAAGTTGAACGCGATGATCAGCACGCCGTAGAACACGACGACGCCCATGACGAGCGTGTAATCGCGGTTCAGCGCGCCGGCGACGAAGTAGCGGCCGAGCCCCGGCACGCTGAAGATCTGCTCGATCACCACGGAGCCCGTGATGACCGCGGCCGTCGCGGGCCCCAAGTACGACACCACGGGCAGCAACGCCGGCTTCAAGGCGTGCCTCACGACGATCTGCCAGGCCGGCAGCCCTTGCGCTCGCGCCGTGCGAACGAAGTTGCTGCCTAGCACCTCGATCATGCTGCCGCGCGTCAGGCGCGAGAGATAAGCGATCTGCGGCAGCGCGAGCGACGTCACGGGCAATACCAGGTTGCGAATCGAGCCGTCGCCCAACCCGCCGGCCGGGAGCCAGCGCAACGTCACGGCAAACACGAGCACGAGCAGCGGCGCCATCACGAAGTTCGGGATCGAGACGCCCGTCATCGCGAGCGCCATGACGCCGTGATCGACGCGCGAGTTCTGGCGCAGCGCCGCGATGCACCCGGCCGTGACGCCGACGAGCAGCGCCACGACGATCGCGGAGAGCCCGAGCGTCAGCGATACGGGAAATCCCGCCGTGATGAGCTCCGTGACCGTGTAGTCGCGGTACTGGAACGAGGGCCCGAAGTCGAAGTGCAGCAGGCCCCAGACGTAGCGGCCGAATTGCCGGTACAGCGGCTCGTCCAGGTGATACGCCGCGCGCAAGCTCGCTTCGATCTCGGGCAATAGCGTGCGCTCGCGGTCGAACGGACCGCCGGGCGCGGCGCGAATCAGAAAAAACGCAAAGCCGATCAGAATCAGCAGCGTCGGAAGCGCACCGAGCAGCCGCCGTAACGTGTAAGAGAGCAAGTCGTGCGTGCCGCCGTTAGTGCTTCAGAACGTACATGTACTTGTGACGGTGTCGATCCATGATGTTCGACTGATAGCCGCCCACCCATGGTTGAACGAGCCGCGCGCGCACGTAGGTATAGAGCGGCAAGATCGGCATGTCGGCGAGCATCACTCGCTCGGCTTCCTGCAAGAGCTCCATGCGCGCCCGCGGATCGCGCTCGCTTTGCGAGGCCGCGATGAGCCGGTCGTATTCCGGGTTGCTGTAGCCCGTATCGTTCTGCCCCGCCGTCGAGCGCAGCATCTCGAGGTACGTGAACGGATCGTTGTAGTCGCCGATCCAGCCCTGCCGGTAGACCTGCGTGTCGACCTTCTTGTTGCGGGTGTCGAGGAAGACCTTCCACTCCTGGTTCAGGATCTCGGCTTCGACGCCGAGCACCTGCTTCCACATCGACGCGATGGCGACGGCGATGCGGCGGTGATCCTCCTGCGTGTTGTACATGATCTGCGTGCGCAGCGGATTGCTCGGCCCGTAGCCCGCCTCGGCATAGAGCCGTTTGGCCTCGGCTTCGCGCTGCTCTTGGGTCCAGCCCGCTTCGGGCATCTGTTGCTGCGTGTAGCCCGGAATCGGCGGCACGAAGCCGTACGACGAGAGCTGGCCCAAGTTCAATATTTGCTTCGTGATGACGTCGCGGTTCACGGCGAGCGACAGCGCGCGGCGCAGCTTCGGGTTGTCCTTGAACGGCGGGCGCGTGACGTTGAAGCCGTAGTAGTAGCTGCCGAGGTACGGAGCAATCACGAGCTGATCGGCGTAGTTCTCGCGAATGAAGCCGATTTGTGCCGCCGGCACGATACCCGTCATGTCGAGCTCGAGCGCGCGATAGCGCTGGAACTCAGCGTTCAAATCGTCGGTGGGGTAGAACCAGACCTCTTCGAGCTTCGTGTTCGCGTTGTCCCAATAGTAGGGATTGCGCACGACCTTGACGTGCGAGTGAACCACCCAGTCGTCGAGCTTGAACGCGCCGTTGCCGACGAGATTGCCGGGCCTCGTCCACTGATCGCCGTGCGCCTCGAGCGACGCGCGGTGGACGGGATACGCCATCGAGTGCGCCATGAGTCCCAGGAAATAGGGCGTCGGGTTCGCGAGCTCGATCTCGAGCGTGTGGTCGTCGAGCGCGCGCACGCCGAGCTCCTCGGGCGGCAGCTTGCCGGCGGTGATGTCGTCGGCGTGGAGGAGCGGCGACAGGATGTAGCTGTAGACGCTGAGCGTCTTCGGATCGACGCCGCGGCGCAGCGAGTACACGAAGTCGTGCGCCGTGACGGGATCGCCGTTCGACCAGCGCGCCTCCCGGCGCAAGTTGAACACGTACGTCTTGCCGTCCTCGCTGACGGTCCAGTCGGTGGCGACGCCCGGAATCAGATCTCCGTTCGGCGCCTCGGCGAGCAGCCCTTCGTAGAGGTCGAGCAGCACGTTGAAGCTCGAGGTATCTTCGGCCCGATGCGGGTCGAGCGTCTGTAGCTCCGCTTCGTTGCCGACGTGCAGCACCTGCCGCTCGGCGAGCTCCGAACCGCTCGCTCCGCCGATCTGCGCCGCGCGGCCGCTCGTGGCACCCGCTGCGGGACCGCCCCCGCAGCCCGCAAGGGCGGCTGCCGCGAGCGCCGCCAAGACGCCCACGCCGTAGAGCTTGCTCATGTCCCTCCTCCTGCGCGCGCCGCGCTCAAGCGCCCTGCCGCGCGCGCTTCTTGGCATGAATCAACAGCAGCGAGATCGCGGCCGGGGTCATGCCCGAGATGCGTGCCGCTTGTCCGATGTCGTTCGGCCGAATGCGGGCAAGCTTCTCGCGCAGCTCGTTCGACAGCCCCGTGACCCGAGCGTAGTCGAAATCCCGCGGCAAGCAGGTGTCGGCTTCACGCTTTTGCCGTTCGATCTCGACGCTTTGCCGCTCGACATAACCGGCGTAGTGGGCATCGATGGTAAGGCTGTCCGTCCACTGCTCGACGCGCTCGGCCGCGAGGCCTTCGAGCGCCGCCGAGCGGCCGACGCGCGGGAGCGCGCTCAGGTCGTCGTACGTCACACCCGGCCGGCGCAGCAACGCGTAGGCCGAGGCCTCGCGGGCGAGCGGCCCCAAGGGCGTTTGCGCCGCGTCGCCGGGCCGGACGACGACGGCGTCGAGCCGCGCCGTCTCTTGCGCGAGCCATTCC
>JBBIJV010000009.1:0-34194 GCA_037445815.1 Rhodospirillaceae bacterium | reverse complement strand
CCTGGGCCGCGCCGCCCGCGGACGTGTCGGCGCCGGATGGGCCGGGGTGGACCGGACTCACGGAGCCCGAGGAGGTCATCGAGGCGAGGCGCGCGCTGATGACGGAGGTAGAGCGGCTCATTGCACCGATCGACGCTTTCACCGTCGGCACACCGGCCGGCGCCGACATGCTGCGCGAGAACGCGCGCGCGATCGAGGCGATGCTGCTCGCGCTGCCGCACCTGTTTCCGCCGACGACGAACCGCTACGACCCGAGCGTGCTCGAGCCGCCGACGCTTGCGCTGCCCTCGGTCTGGGAGAATTTCGACGCGTTCCTCGCGCAAGCCGCGGCCGCCGAAATGGCGGCCGCCGCCCTGATTGCGGCCGCCGACGAGGATGCCCTGCGCGCGGCGGGCATGCGCTTGCGCGGAGCGTGCGACGCGTGCCACGCCGCGTACATGAGGGCGTACACGCCGCCCAAAGTGTTGCCGGAGGATTTCGAGTTCGACTTCGAGTCGGCGCTGCCGGAGCAGTGAGCACTTCGATCGCCGTCACGAACGGGCCTCGAAGGTGAACGTGCGAAGCGACCGCGTTAGAGTTCGAGCTACGAGGAGGCAGGTCATGGCGACGGGTTGGGCGCGCGAAGGCGCAGTGCAGGACCAGATCGACGACATGGTCAAGGATGGCGTGCTGCGCGCCAAGAGCCGGCTGCCGCGAGGCCCGAGCGCCACGCATTGCGGCGACTGCGGCGCGGCGATTCCCGAAGCGCGGCGGCAGGCGTTGCCCGGCGTGCGCCTGTGCATTGCGTGCCAGGAGCGCGCGGACAAAGAGGTGCGGCACTTCAGCGGCTACAACCGGCGGGGCAGCAAGGATAGTCAGCTGCGTTGAGGCTGCGCTTCGAGCGCGGTCGCGTGCCGTGTCGACCCGTCAGGACAGAGGCTGCGCGCGTCGATCCTTTATCGTGAGAGCCAGCACGAGCGAGATCGCGGTGAGAGCCATCAAGTACCAGGCGAACGACGTGTCGTTTTCCGTACGGGTGATCAGCCACGTCGCCACGGCCGGCGCGGACCCGCCGAAGATCGCGTACGCGAGCCCGTAGCCGACGCTGACGGCGCTGACGCGCACCGCGTGCGGGAACATCTCCGTCATCGCCGCCGGGATCGACGCCATCTGTATCGCCAGCAAGCCGCCGAAGACCATCTGCGCGGCGGCCGTGCTCGCCACCGTGCCCGCGTGCATGATCGTGAGCAGCGGATACGCGAGCAGCAGGCACGCGCTCATGCCGACGGTGAGCATGAGCTTGCGGCCGAACCGATCCGACACCCACGCCGCGATCGGCAGCACGACGATGAAGGTGAAGATCGTGATCGTCGTGATGTTGAGTGCCGTGGCGCGCTCGATCGTCGTGGTTTGCGAGAGCCACGTGGCCGCGTAGACGAACAGCGTGTAGTAAGTGGCCGCCGAAGCCACGTTGAGCCCGAGCACGCGCAGCATCTGCCAGCGATGGTCGCGGAACGCGAGCGCGAGCGGCGCGGCGACGGCGGCCTTGCCGGGCGAGTCGAACATGCCGCGGCGAATCACGACACCGACGACCGCGACGGCGATCCCCGAGACGAACGCCACCCGCCAGCCCCAGCCCGCGAGCGCCTCCGCGCTCATCACGCTGGTCAGGAGGCCGCCGACGGCCGAGCCCAACATCGTGCCGGTCGTCGCTCCGAACATCGAGAAGCTCGCGAAGAAGCCGCGCCGGCGAGGAGGCGCATTCTCGGCGAGGAACACGATCGAGGCCGTGAACTCGCCGCCGACGGCGATCCCCTGGCACATGCGCAGCAGCACGATGAGCAGCGACGCCGCAATGCCGATCGTCTCGTAGGTGGGCAGCAGGCCCATGAGCACGGTCGGCACGGCCATCATCGCGATCGAGAAGACCAGGGCGCGGGCGCGGCCGTAGCGGTCGCCGATATGGCCGAAGATCGCGGCGCCCACCGGCCGCATCAGGAATCCGACCGCGAACGCCCCGAACGCGGCGAGCAACGAGACGCGCGGGTCCGACGAAGGAAAAAATTGCGCGGCGAGCACCGGGGCGAAGAACCCGTACACCGCGAAGTCGTACCACTCGAGCACGTTGCCGATCACGCCGGCCGTCACGACACGCCGCAGTGTCCATGGCGTAGCGCTCGCGGCGCTCGTCTCGATCCCGATGGCTGCCCCCATGCGCGGCGAGTGTACCTGTTCCGAACCTTGGCGGTTGATCCGCGCGCTACTCGCCGCCCGGCGCGCCCGTGCCCGGCGAAGTGATGAACAGGCGGCGTCCGTCGGGGAGAGTGACGTCGCGGCCGTTGGCCGCATTCGAGCCGTTGCGATGGCGATAGCCGAACACCACGACCTGCGTGCCGGCCGGGATGGAGTCCCGCGTCAAGCCGCGGCGCACGAGCGTGTTCGGGCTGCCGGCCTCGATCATCCATTTCTCGACGACGCCGCCGTCGCGCGGCACGTCGAGGTGGATCCAGGCGTGCGGATTGATCCATTCCACGCGCGTGATCGTGCCCTTCAGCGTGATCGGCTGATTCGCATCGAACTCGGTCGCGAACGCGTGGTGCGCGCCCGCGGGCCGCGCGCAGAGCAGTGCCGCGCCGGCGACGGTGGCGAGCGCCGCTCCCACCAAACCGAAGCTCCTCATCGACTTCCCTCCTTTGCGCGCCGCTCTTCCTCGCGCGTGGCCGACAGGATGCCGCGCAGCCCGTAGTTGCCTTCGTGACAAGCGAACTCCACGAGATCGCCCGGCTGAGGGTGCAGGAAAATCTCGACGGTCCACGGCGCCGTGAACACCGGATCGTGCACGGTGGCGCGATAGCGAATCTGGTCGGGCGCCGTGCGCGTGAACCGCTCGACGACGCGGAACTCGTCGCTCATCACCGAGTTCAGCATTTGCACGCCGTAGTAGTGCCGATGCGGTATCTGGTTCTTCGTCTCGACGACCAATGTGTCGCCCTCGAAGCGGCCGCGCGAATCGCCCGTCCACTGCCGAACGCGGTTGGGCAGGTGCGGCCGGCCGTCGATCGGGATGATGCGCACCTCGTGGTTCAGCTCCGCCATGATCGCAACGTAGTCGGGCGTCTGCACGATGTAGTAGTTGTTGTTGTAGGGCTCGGGCAGCATCGGCGCGTGGCCGCCGCCGAAGACGATGCACCGCTCGGTGAGGTACCGATCTTCCGGCGTGTCGGCCGGGTGAGCCGCCGCATACGCCAAGTTGCGCTCGTGCTCGCGTTGCGCCTCCGCGGTGAACGGCGGCACGCGACCGTTCGCGGGCTCGACGATCAGCGAGGTGCGCCGCGTCGGCACGATGTCGTTGCCGCGATCCATCCACGCGTCGTTGTACGAGCCGACGTTGCCGGCGGCGCGGTCCGCCTCTATGTTCGCGTCGCCGCTCGTCGCGGCGATGCGCGCCCGCACGTACTCTCTCGCTTCCTGCTCGGTGAAGAACTCCTTGTCGCCGAGCTCGGCGGGCCGCTGCAGCGGCGTCAGCGTGGCGTTCGACCACCGGCCCTGGAGATCGGGATCGCCCCACGGCGTGCGCGGGGTTTGCGCCATGGCCGGCGCAACGGCAACCCACGACAGAACGAACGAGAGCCAACGGCGGTGTGTCATGTCGCGCTCCTCAGTCCGGCTTCTTGTAGAGCTCGCCATACAAGAGCTGCTCCGTGAACGGCACGCACTTGAACTCCAGCAAGTGTTGCTCGCGGTTCGGATTGCGCACGAGGCGGAAGCGCATCGTCCATGGGCGGGAGAACGTTTGCGGGTCCTCGAGCGTCGCGGAATAGTCGATCGCATCCGGCCCGGCCAACGTGTAGCGCTCGGTGACCTCGAGCGCTGCGCTCGCGTGATTGCCGGCTCGATCGAGCCACGCCATCCCGTTGAAGCCCGACACCTCGACGACGAGCGTGTCGCCGTCCCACCGAGCGTTCGAGACGCCCATCCAGCTGTCGATGGCCGAGGGCTTCGGCGCGCCGAGGTTCACGATGCGTGCGGCGCCCGCAAATTGATACGCGATGAGCAGATGCTCGTCGGAGTGAAAGATCTGAAGCGGGTAGGGCATGTAGTTGGCGCGCGGCACGCCGGGTAAATAGCACTTGAGCTCGGGGTCCTCCGCGAAACGGTTTTCGTAGTTGCGTTTCTGCTGCTCGGCAGCCGCCGGCAAGTAGGGAATCTCGTCGCCGTCGACGATGCCGTAGCCCGGCGGCGTCGCGAGCAACGCTCCGTACTCGGGCGGTCCGGCGCTCGCGCCGTGCGTCAAGACGTTCCAATTGGCGGTCGTCAATGCTTGCCACACGCCGCTCAAGTCGGGCTTGCCGTTGGCGAGGCGCGGCACGTCGCTCGAGCGCGAGCGTTGAGCGTCGGCGCTCATGGCGAGCAGCAGTCCGAAACAAAGCAGCAGGATCGATCGTTTCATGGGAATCCGCACGTCAGTTCTTCGCCGGCTCGATGCGCAGAATCGAGCCGTTCGGAGTGAGCCGCGCGCTGCCCGGCCCCGACTGCTGATCGCGCTCGACGGCGAGATAGAGATAGCCTTCCGGCCCTTGCCGCACGTCGCGGACGCGGACGTCGAGGGCCGTCAGCATCGACTCGCGGCGCTCGGGCTGCGGCGGGCCTTGATTGAACGCCACGCGCAGCAGCTGCTGACCGCTCAACGCGCCGATGAAGTAATGACCGCGCCATAGCGGAAACGCGTCGCCCGTATAGAACATGAGGCTCGAGGGGCTGATGGCCGGCACCCAGAACATTTCCGGCATCTCCATGCCGGGCCGATACCACGATTGCTCCGACGCGAGGCTGCCCGTGTAGATCTTGCCGAGCGACACGAGCGGCCAGCCGTAGTTGCGGCCCGGGAGCAGCCGATTCAGCTCGTCGCCGCCCATCGGGCCGATCTCGGTGGCCCAGAGCTCTCCGGTGTCGGGGTGCCAAGCGAGCCCCTGGGCATTGCGGTGCCCGTACGAGTAGATCTCGGGTTTCGCGTCCGCACGGCCGACGAACGGGTTATCGGGCGGCGCCGTGCCGTCGTCGCGGAGCCGCAGCACCTTGCCGACATGGCTGCCTAAGTTCTGGGCGAGCATGCGGTAGCTCGAGTCGTCGGTGAGGTTGCCGGCGTCGCGATCGCCGACGGTCAAGTAGATCATGCCGTCGGGACCCACTTCCGCGCGCCCGGCAGTGGCGCCCGTGCCCCACGCATCGGCGACGAACACGTCCTCGACGCGCTCGAGCTTGGCGCCGTCGAAACGGGCCCGCGCGAGCGCGACCGTGGTGTCGCCGCCGTCGCGCTGCTTCACGTACGAGATGAAGAGTTGGCCGTTAAGTGCGAAATCGGGATGCAGCACGACGGAGTTCATCGTGCGCGCACGCAGCGCCTCGGCAGGCCAGCCGGGGATGGGTTGCGGGTCCAACCGGCCGTTGCGGACGATGCGCAGATTGCCCGGGAGCTCGGTGACGAGGTAGTCGGCGCCGCCCGGCAGGAACGTCAAGTGCCACGGTCGTACGAGGCCGTGAGCCACCGTGACGACGTGAATTCGCACGCGATCGCCGTCGGGGCAGCCGCCGTGCCGCCCGCCGTTCGGCGAGCAGACGCCCGGCGTGTACGTATCGAACGTCCAGCTCGTGTGCTCGTCGTCGGCGTTTGCGAGCGGAGCCGCGAGCAGGAGCGTAGCCGCGATCATAGTCGGCCGTAAGCGGAGCATCCCCCCTCCCGTCGATCATCGGCTGACACAGTGACCATAGGCTCGGGAGAGAGACGGCGTCAACACGCACCGCGTTGACTCGCCCGTACCACACACGTACGTTGGCCCGCAACGCGCGCTGCCTGCGTTGGCGCGCCGCCGTTTGCCGGATGCCAGACTTCCGCGAGCACCGCCACACGGAGCGTGACAACGCGAGAGCCGCCACGAGCGATCGTCGAGCGCGCTTTTCATTCGTCAGCATGCTGTTGTCGCTTCTAGCTTCCGCGCGCGCCTTCGCGCCCGCGGAGGCCGGAGAGCTCTGGACCACCGAGATCGCGCCGAACGGAGCGGCGCGACTCGCTGTTCATGTCGCTCGGCCGTCGCTGGCGTCGCGTCGCGCAAGGGCCGGACGGGTATCTCTACGCGTTGACCGGGAAGCGCACGCTCGGCGGGCAACGCGAGCCGGGCGACGCGACGAGCGGTGTCGTGTTTCGGATCGAGCCGGCCGAGTAACGAAGCGCGTCAGCGCACGGCGCTGCGGCGGATCAGCGAGCCCGTCGCCGGATTTGCCCTCTTGATCGTTCACGGCGCGGCTCGAGCCGACGACTGGCGCCGCGGCCGTGCCGCTAGCCCGCCATCGCCGTCTGCGGGTGGGGCCCACCCGCTCCGAGCGCCGTGACGTCGAGCGGGCGCAGCGTGCCGGACTGCGATACAGCGAGACGGTAGTCGCGGGTTCGGAAGTCCACCCGCAGCTCGGCCCGCTCGGCGCCGTTTCGCCAACGCATGAAGAGCTCGGAGTCGCCCCGAGAGTCGCTCGAGAACTCGCCGCCGAAGGCCGGATGCGTATTGCGCAGGCGAATCAGCGCGCAGAGGTTGCGGACCACCGGCTGTTGCAGCGCTGCGTCGAGCTCGCCGCGTTCGTAGTAGCGGCGGTTGATGTCGCGGCCGACACCCGTCCGCCGCAGCAGCTCGACGTCGTTCCTGCCGGCGAGCAACCCCACGTAGTACACCTGCGGGACACCGGGCGCGAAGAACTGAATCGCGCGCGCCAGCAGGTAGTCGCGGTCGTCCCGTGCGAGCGCGTCGTAGAACGTGCAGTTGACTTGATAGAGATCGAGGTTCGACGCAGCAGCTCCGGTTGCGAGCCGGCTCGTGCCGCCGCTCGCGGCGTGGATCGACTCGACGAGCCCGTCGAGCTCGCCGGGCGGCACGAGACCGGTCTCGCTCTCAGCGCCTCGTTCCGCGCCGATGTCGACGATTCCGATGCCGTCGTGAGTGTCGAGAACCGTGAGCGCATTTTGGGGACGCACGCGCAGCCAGTCGGCGAGCGGCCCGGCCCTGCCGAACGCAAACGCGTGCAGCACGAGCGGCGGCAGCGCAAAGTCGTAGACCCAATCGACAAGTCGTGCGATCTCGATTTGCTTGCGGTAGTGAGAATGGATTTCGACAACCGTCTCCATGCCGAGCGCACGGACACGTTGCGACAGATCGGCGATGAGCGCGTACGTCTCCGGAATCATGAAGCAGCTCGTGCCGCGCTTCTTGACGGTGTAGCCCACCGCATCGAGTCGGACGATGCGCACCCCGTTCGCGGCAAGCTTCGCGAGTATCGAGTCGACGTACTCTCGGCCGAGCGAATGCGTCACGTCGATGTCGATCTGGCTCGGCGTGAACGTGGTCCAGAGATGGCTGAGCTTGCCGTCGCCGATCGTCATCTCCGTGAACGGCAACCCCGGACGCGGGCGATAGATTGCCTGCAGCTCGGTGTCCGTCGGGCCGCCGGGAAACACGCGGTCGCGAGTGAGGAAAAGGCCCGCGTACGGCGACGAAGCACCTCGCGTCAGAAAGTCGTGAAATTGCGGCGAAGCTCGCGAGATGTGGTTGACGATGACGTCCGCCATGACGTCGGTTTCGGCAGCGAGCGCCGCCACGTCGCTCCAGTCGCCGAGCCTCGGATCGACGCGAGTATGGTCGCGCGGGTCGAAGCCCGCATCCGCCGCGTCGATCGCGTCGAAGAACGGCAGAACGTGGACGGTGCCGAACAGCCCGCGCAGCGGCCCTTTGAGCAGGGCGGTTAGCTCGGCGAAGCCGCCGCCCGAGAGGCGGTCCACGTACGTGATCAGTTGGACGGCGTTCTTCATCGCAACCGTTTACGCGAGCGGCGCGCCGTCGCTATCATGCAATCGTTTGCAAGACGCGTAAAGCGCGCCTCTGCTGCGTCTCGCGAGCCGCCGGATCTGGGGGGGATTTCATGGACAGCCCGCATGCTGCGCACAGCCGCCGGGATCTCAAGCTGATCCGCGCGCTCACTTGCATGATGTTCTTCACGTTTGCGATGACGACGGACGCCGTCGGCAGCATTATTCCGGTACTGCTCGAGGAGTTTGCGCTCTCGCTGCGCGCGGCGAGCGCGTTTCATTACGTGCCCATGGTCGCGATCGCCGCGGGCGCCCTCGCGTTGGGGTTTCTCGCGGACCGCGTCGGGCGGAAAGCCACGATCGTGCTCGGCCTCGCGATCTACGGGGTGAGCTCCGTGCTGTTCGCGTTCGGCAGCGGCTTCGGCTTCTTCGTCGTGCTGCTCGGCATGGGCGGAATCGGCGTCAGCGTATTCAAGATAGGGGCGCTGGCGTTGATCGGAGACGTGTCGCGATCGACGCGCGAGCACACTACGTTCATGAACACCGTGGAAGGTTTTTTTGCGGCCGGCGCGATCGTCGGCCCTGCGATCGTTGCGACGCTGCTCGCTGCCGGCCTCTCATGGAAGTATCTGTACCTCATCGCGGCCGCTATTTGCGCCGTGCTGCTCGCGACCGCGGCCATGGCGCGGTACCCGTCGACTGCGGCCGAAAACCCCGCGGCGTCGCTCGTCCATACGCTGCACAAGATGCGCGACGCGCACGCACTCGGTTTTTCGACGCTGATCATGCTGTACGTCGCCGTCGAGGTCGCTGTCTACGTATGGATGCCGACCTACCTCGAGGGTTACACGGGCGCTTCGCCGTGGCTGGCGACGTACGCGCTGACGATCTTCTTCGTGCTGCGCGCCGCCGGCCGTTTTTTCGGCGCGTGGTTCCTCCGCAAGCTGAAGTGGGGCAGTGTGCTCGTCGCCTTCGCCGCGGCCATCTTCGTATGCTTCGCGGGCAGTCTATACGGCGGACCCGATTTCGCCGTCTATCTGTTGCCGTTGTCGGGCCTCTTCATGTCCGTGCTCTATCCGACGCTGAACTCGAAGGGCATCAGCTGCTTTCCGCGTTCGGAGCACGGCGCCGTGGCCGGCGTGATCTTATTCTTCACTGCCTTTGCGGCCGCCATGGGCCCGCTCGCGATGGGCACCGTCAGCGACGCGCTCGGCGACATCAAGTACGGCTTCGTGCTCGCGACGGGCTTCGCCGCGCTGCTGTTCTTGGGATTGCTGGTGAACCGCGTGTTCGATCCCGCCGGCGCACGGCTCGCAAGCCGCGACGGCTCAGACTACGCCGCGGTACATTGAGGAGGCGAGGCATGAAGGTCTGGCTGATGGTGCTGTCGGTGGGGTGCGGCTTGGCAGCCGAGTGCACTGCGCAGCCGATGCTGCGCGCCGGCGCGGCGAAGGTCGACATCACGCCCGCCGAGAGCGCGCTGCCGCAGAGCTACGAAGGCATACTCGACCGCATCTATTCGCGCGCCGTCGTTCTCGACGACGGCGGTACGACGGCCGCGCTGATCAGCGTCGATGCCGGTGCGGTGCCCGACGTCATCTGGCAGGAGGTGGCTCGACGGCTCGAAAGGGAGCTCGGCATCCGCAGCGACAACGTGTTGTTGACGGCCACGCACACGCACAGCGCGCCGCCGCAAGGCGTCGGCCCGTATACGGACAAGATCGTCGAATCGGTTCGGCTCGCGAAGGCCCGTGTGGTCGATGCGCGCGTCGGCTATGGGACGGGCGTTTCGTACCTCAACGTCAACCGCAACATCGTCGATCCGAAGACCCGGCGCTGGTCGGAGGGCCCGAACTACGAGGGGCCGTCGGACAAGACCGTGGCGGTTATCTCGTTCCAAACCGCGAGCGGAGAGCCGATCGCGGTTTACTACAACTACGCGATGCACGCCGTGACGGTGGGGCAGCTCGACATGGTGAGCGGCGACGCGCCGGGGACTGCCTCGAAGTACCTCGAGGACTCCCTCGACGGTAACGCCGTGGCCCTCTGGTCGAGCGGCGCGGCCGGCGATCAAAACCCGATCTATTTCCAGCAGACCTTCGACCTGCGCGAGATTCGCATCAAGGAGTACGCGGAGCGCGGAATCGACATCAGCAACGCGATGCCGCCGGGCGGTCAAGGGCTGAACCGTGAAGACCCGACGGTCGTCAGGCTCATGAATCAGCAAAAGCAGATGATCCAGTCGATGGGCCAGCTGCTGGGCGAAGAGGTGCTGCACGTGATGCGCGGCATGGACAGATTCGACTCGGACATTCGCATCGCAGGGCGCCACAAAGTCGTGAGCTGCCCCGGGCGCGAGCGCACGAACGAGGGGCGCGCCGGTTTTCCCGGCGAGTATCGCGAGGGGCCGCCCGTCGAGATTCGCCTCGGTCTGCTCGCGCTCGGCGACATCATGATCGGCGCCGTGAACGCCGAGGTCTTCAACCCCATCGCGCAGCGCTTGAAACGCGCATCGCCTGACGCGCGCACGATGCTGGCCACGCTGACGAACGGTATGGCGCGGTCGGGGTACATCCCGCACGACGCGGGCTTCGGCATGTACACGTTCGAGGTGCTGTCGTCGCGCTTGCAACCGGGCTGCGCCGAATCGGCGATCGTCGACGGGCTGCTCGATTTGATGGCTGAGAACCGCTGATCTCGAGCTCGTGGCTACGCTCCGCCGCTCGATTCGCGCACGACGAGCTCGGCCGGCAGCATCACGGGCTCGGTGTCCTCGCCGGCGATTCGCCGCAGCAAGAGGTCGACGAGCATGCTCGCGCCGCGCGCGAGATCCTGCCGGATCGTGGTCAGCGGCGGCTGCATGTGCGCCGCCAGTGCAATGTCGTCGAAACCGACGACGGCGACGTCGCGCGGAACCGAGTAGCCCGAGGACGCGAGGGCGCGCATCGCGCTCAAGGCGATGA
Source organism: Rhodospirillaceae bacterium (assembly GCA_037445815.1). Taxonomy (GTDB): domain Bacteria; phylum Pseudomonadota; class Gammaproteobacteria; order Steroidobacterales; family Rariloculaceae; genus FEN-1219. The sequence continues at coordinate 23,406 of JBBIJV010000009.1, read as the reverse complement.
TGTCGGTCGCAGCGAACACCGCATCGAACGAAACCCGCGAGTCGATGAAGCGGCGCATCGCCGTGTGAGCCGCCTCGGGAGTCATGTGCGCCTTGATGACGCGCGGGGCCGTTTGGCCCCGCGGTGCGCGCGCGAGCGCGAGCTTGTAGCCGTCGCAACGCAGGCGGATCTCGGGTATCGACGGGTCCCCCACGAACACGATGCGCCGCCGGCCGCGTTCGAGCAGGTGCTCGGTGGCCATCCGGCCGCCGTTGACGTTGTCGGTGCCGACGACGCAGTAGCGTTGTTTCGCGCCGTGCCCGCCCCACACCACGAGCGGCGCGTACTTCGCCGCGGCCTGCTCGATCGCGGCATGCTGCGTGCTTTGGCCGAGCACGATGATGCCGTCGGAACGGCGCGCGGCGATCAAGCTCGGCAACCAGTCGTCCATCGGCGGCAGTATCTTTTCGAGGTGCAACGCATAGCCGCGGCGCGTGATCTCGTCGGCCAAATGGCCGAGCATCGCCGTGAAGAACGGATCGGTGAGGGCTTGGCCGCGCTCGTGGGCGAGCGGAATGGCCACCGTCAGCGTATGCGTGCGGCTCGTCCGCAGGCTGCGCGCGGCCCGGTTGACGACGTAGCCGCGCCGTTTCGCGAGCGCGAGGATCTTGTCGCGCACGCGCGGCTCGACGAGCGGGCTGCCCGCCAAAGCACGCGACACGGTCGAGACGTGAACGCCCGCCAGACGGGCGATATCGGCCATCTTCGGTGCAGAGCCTTTCGTTCGAGCCATGGCCGATGCGCGTGTGGCGTGTCCGGCGTATTGTACGGTTCCCGGCGCGTTCGCCGCGCCGCGACCTTGAGCGCGATGATCATCGGAGGGCGACGCCATGAACGCTGGGGTTGTGAGGTCGATCGTTGCATTGGCGCTCGGGGCCGCCGGCGTCCTGTACGCGGCCAGCGCCGAGGCGCAAGAGAGCGCGGGCTCCTGGACGCAGCGCACGTCCTGGGGCGACCTCGACCTGCAAGGCGAGTGGACGACCGAAGGTGAGTACGGCGTCCCGTTGGAGCGGCCGCGAGAATTCGGCACCCGTCAGTTCCTCACCGACGAGGAGTACGCGCAGCGGCTCGCCGATGTGAAAGAACGCAACGAGCGCGATTTGCGGGCGGTCAAGGTGCTCGAGGGCCAGGTCGAGGGGCCGAACGCCCCGATTCCACATTGGCGCGAGTACGACACCGACTCTCGCCGCACGTCGCTCGTAATCGATCCGGCGGACGGACGGCTGCCGCCGCGGGGCCCTGACGCGGCGCCTCCGCCGGTGCAGAGGTGCGGGAGTTTGCAGCGCGGAGAGCCCTGCGACTCGTACAAAGACTATGGGCTCGGCGTTCGCTGCATCGTGCACGGCGGCGGATTTCCCGACGCAATGTTTCCGGCGGTTTACAACGCAAACTTTCGCATCGTCCAAGCGCCGGGTGTCGTCGCGATCACCTACGAGCTGATCCACGACACGCGGATCATCCCGATCGACGCGTCGCCGCAAGCCGAGCGATTGTCGCCTGCGATCAGAATGTACATGGGTGACGCGCGCGGTCACTTCGAAGGCGCCACGCTCGTCGTGGAGACCGCGAACCTCAAGACGGGCACGCGCGGCGCCACGCCGGACTTGCGCCTCGTCGAGCGCTTCACGCGCGTGTCGGAGGACCTGATCGAGTATCAAGTCACCTTCATCGACCCACGCACGTGGACGGCGCCGTGGACCGCGGCCCTCGACATGAAAGCAAGGCCGAGCGATGCGGGGGTGTTCGAGTACGCTTGCCACGAGGGCAATTTCGGCATGCGCAATATGCTGTCCACGGCGCGCTACCTCGAGCGGCAGGCCGAGTCAGCGAGTCCTTAGCGAGCCACGATTTCGAGCGTGATGCCGTAGTTGTCGCGAAAGCGGATCAGCGACGGCGCCACCGTGAGAAGCTCGGCGCCGGCCGCTCGTAGAGCCGGCGCAACCGCCGCGCTGTCGAAAGCCGCCACCTTGATGCCGAACCGCACGAACTGCGGCGTCGCTCCTCGCGCGACGGGCTCGATCCCGATGCGCGTGTCGCGGGCGAGGTTGAACCACACGCGCTCGGGTGCCTCGACATCGCGCGATTCGATGCCTTCGCCGTACAGAAAGCGGTAGTAGCGCAGCGCGCGCTCTCGATCGCCGACGGCGATCAGCACGTGGTCGAGCCCGAGCGGCGTCAGCGGTGCGTCGTTTGCGACGTCGAGCGTCGACGGCTTAGCCGCCGTCACGAGCCCGGCGGGCAGCGCGAAGAGCTGGAGCTCGAGGCCGTCGGGATCGGGAATCATGCCGAAGCCGCCGCCGGGCTCCGGGTAGCCCGCCGCCGCGAGCTCTTTGCCGATAGCGTCGAGGTCCGCTGATTCGGCGAGCGCGCAATAATGCCCCACGCCGATCGGCCGGCCGTTCGCCGCGCCGATCGCGATGTAGCCCACCTGCCGGTCGGGCGGCAGATCTCCGAGCAGCACGAAGTAGCGCTTGCCGCCGCGGAAGTCCTGCTCGTGCAGCGGCGAGGAAAACACGCGCTTGTAGAAGCGCGCGGACGCGGCCGTGTCGGGCACCACGATATCGAGATGCTCGAGCCCGAGATTGTCGAGCGGTAGGGCGGGTCGGGCCTGGCCGTGAGCCGGCCGGCGCGAAAGCGCCGCACCGACGCCGGCGCACAACGCGCCGAGTATCGACCGTCGCCGAACGCGCGGTACTGTTTCCATCACGTCACCGAATGCGAGACCCAGGCCGAGTATAGCCCTCAGCGGGCGAATGTCGCCGTCTCGATGGCGCCTGCCATCGCTGCGTTGCCCGCGTCGTTCGGGTGGATGCTATCGCCACTGTCGAACGCCGGGCGCAGGCGGGTAGGTTGCCCCGGGTCACGTGTGGCGGCATCGAAGTCGGCGACGGCATCGAGCTTGCCGCTCGTACGGATCCACGCATTGACGGCTTGGCGCATCGCCTCCGTCTCGGCATTGTGGAGCCAAAGTCCGCCCATCGGCATCAACGTGGTCCCCATGACCTTGATGCCGTGCGCGTGCGCGCGATCGACGATCTGCTCGAGCGCCTCGATGAGCGCATCGGCAGTCGCGCGCTCTCGTTCCGGCGCGCCGGGCAGCGCCGTGAGCGCCATCTCCGGCACGGTGCGCGCACGACGCTTGGCCGTCACGGTTTTGGCGGTAGTCGCGCCGGCGCTCGCGCGCGGAGAGCTCGAAGTTCTGCGTGCGCAAGGCAACGTTTTCATGATCGCGGGGCCCGGCGGCAATACGGCGGTGCAGGTGGGCCACGAGGCCGCCATCGTCGTCGATACGCAGACGGCGGCGGCGAGCGACGAGCTGCTCGCTGCGATCGCGAAGTTGAGCTCGAAGCCGATCCGCTACATCCTCAATACGAGCGCCGACGCCGAGCACACGGGCGGCAACGAGCCGCTCGCGCGCGCCGGCACTTACGTGCGGCTCATCGACACGTTCGATCCACGGGGCGAGCGCAGCGACGCCGGTATCTTCGCGCACGTGAACGTGCTGGAGCGCATGAGCGCTAGGACAGACGCGCAAGCGCCGGCCGGCGCGTGGCCCAGCGACACCTATTTCACCGAAGAGTGGGCGCTGTTCGCGAACGGCGAAGCGCTACAGCTCTTTCACGTGCCGGCGGCGCACACCGACGGCGACACGATCGTCTTCTTCCGCCGCTCCGACGTGATCGCTACGGGCGACATCTACAACACTTCGCGGTATCCGCGCTTCGACGCAGAGATGGGCGGCAGCCTCGCAGGAATCATAGAGGGTCTGAACACGATCCTCGATATTGCGATTCCCGGTGAGAACCAGGAAGGCGGCACCGTGGTGATCCCCGGCCACGGACGGCTCAGCGATGAAACCGAAGTGGCCAACTACCGCGACATGGTCACGATCGTTCGCGACCGCATTGCCGCGATGATCTCGTCCGCTATGACGCTCGAGCAAGTGCAGGCGGCGCGCCCGACACACGATTACGACGGAATCTACGACGAGCCGGACGGATGGACCTCCGCGGAGTTCGTCGCGGCCGTATACCGCGATCTCGCAGGAGCGTCACGATGAAGCTTGCGCGACACGAGCTCGGTTTGCGCTGCGTGCCGGCTGTGTGGCTCGCGGTTGCGACTGCGGCCGCGCCGGCGCCGGCCGTTGCCGAGCCGCCGGGCCCGCCCGATACGCGTAGCCCCCGTGAACGAGCGCTGATCGACATCACCGGGCAATGGGTATCGGTCGTCAACGAGGACTGGCGGTGGCGCATGCTGACGCCGCCCGTCGGCGACACCTCGAGCCTGCCGCTCAACGAGCGCGGCCGCGCCGCGGCGGCAATGTGGGATCTCGAGCGCGACCGAGCCGAAGGAGCGCTGTGCAAGGCGTTCGCGGGACCTGGGCTCATGCGCCAGCCCACACGTATTCGCATCGACTGGGAAGACGGCGACACGCTGAAGCTCGAGTTCGATGCCGGCCGGCAAGTGCGCCGCTTCGAGTTTGCGCCGCAACCGCCTGCCGAGCGCTCGCTGCAGGGCTACTCCGAAGCGCAGTGGTTTCGCCAGGCTCAGTCGCGCGGCGTGCTCGGCGGTCGCACGCCATCCGAACGCGGCTCGCTCGTTGTTCGCACGTCGCAGCTAGCCGGCGGCTATCTGCGGCCGAACGGCGTGCCGTTCAGCGAGCGCGCGACGATGAAGGAGTTCTTCAACACCTTCACGCTGCCCGGCGACGGCAGCTGGCTCATCGTGACGACGGTCGTCTCCGATCCCGAGTACTTGACGACCGATCTCGTGATGAGCTCGCAATTCAAAAAGGAAGCGAGCCGCGGTGCATGGGAGCCGCGGCCGTGCGATATCGCGGCGCCCTTACGCGGCCCGGCGCCGACTCCCGACAACCCGTTCGCGGCGGCAACCCGCTGAAACGCGAGCTTCGTCGGCGTCGTGAACGGGCCTACGCGAGGTGCCGCACGACGTGGTCGACTTCGGCGGGGCTCCCGAGGATGACCGGCGTGCGCTGGTGAATGTCGGTGGGCTGGACGTCCAGAATGCGCCGGCCCGGCGCCGCGAGCGCCTTGCCGCCGGCTTGTTCCACGATAAATGCCATCGGGTTCGCCTCGTACATGAGACGCAGCTTCCCGTTCGGCGCCTTCGCCGTCGGCGGATACATGAACACGCCGCCCTTGAGCAGGATGCGGTGCACGTCGGCCACCATCGCGCCGGCGTAGCGGCTCGAGTACGTTTCGCTCTGTGCCCAATCGAGATAGCGCTGATAGCCCGCGGGAAACGTGCGGCGGTTGCCTTCGTTCAGCGAGTAGCTTTTGCTCGTCTCCGGGATCCTGACGCCTTGCTCCACGCGCATGAACGCGCCGTAGGCCGGGTCGAGCACGAACAGGTCGACGCCGCGGCCGATCGTGAGCGCAAACACCGTCGACGGCCCGTACAGAACGTAGCCCGCCGCGATCTGTCGCGAGCCCGGCTGAAGCATGGAGTCCTCGATGGCCGGCGAGCGGCGATCCTGGCGCAGAATGCTGAAGATCGTGCCGACGGCGCCGCAAACGTCGAGGTTCGAAGAGCCGTCGAGAGGATCGAACAGCACGCAGTAGCGCTGCTCGCCGCGCGGATCCTTGCGGATGATCACGGGCTCCTCGTTCTCCTCGGAGGCCACGATTGCGACGCCCTCGCGCCCCCCGAGCGTGTGCAGCAGGATCTCGTTCGCGATGACGTCGAGCTTTTGCTGCTGCTCGCCTTGAACGTTCTCGTTGCCGACGGAGCCGAGCACATCGTCGAGCCGGGCACGGCGCACGTGCGCCGCGATGATCTTGGCCGAGATCGACAGCGCCGAAAGGATCCAGGAGAACGTGCCCGTGGCTTCCGGATGGTGTTGTTGCTGCTGGAGGATGTGGCCTTGCAGCGTGACGAAGCGACCGTGGCGTGGGTCGACGGCGGTGTCTTGATCGGCGGCGCTCATGGGGGTTCGTGACTAGGGCTCGTTGTCGGGAGCGACACTATGCCAGAACGCATTGCGGCCGCGCATACGGGTTCGCCGCAGGTGCGAACGAACGAGCTTGCAGCCGCGGCCCGTGCAACCACAGAATCAGCCACTCGCCGGCAAGGGGATGCAGATGACGACGGATAGCAATGCGGGCGGCGCAACCGTCTCGCGCCGCGACGTGGCCAGTGGCGGCGTGGTGCTCGCCGCGGCGCTTGCGGCGAGCGGCGGCGCCGGCGTGTCCGCCGCGGCAGCGGCCCGGTCCACGTTCGTCGTCGCGCACGGCGCTTGGTCCTCGGGCTGGGCCTGGAAAAAGATGCACCCGCTGCTCGCGGCGCGCGGCCATCGGCTCGTCACGCCGAGCTACACGGGGCTCGGCGAGCGCGCGCATCTCGCGCACCGCGAGATCGATCTCGACACGCACATCACGGACGTCGTCAACGTGCTCGAGTTCGAAGATCTGCGTGACGTCGTGCTGATCGGGCATAGCTACGGCGGCATGGTGGCGACCGGTGTCGCCGATCGCGCGCGCGAACGGTTGCGGCGTCTGATTTATCTCGACGCGTTCGTCCCGGAGCACGGCCAGAGCCTGGCGGACCTCACCGGAGGCGAGGCCGCGTTGCGCGCGCGGGCCGTGGACGGCTGGCGCGTGCCGCCGAATCCGGTGCCGGACGACACGCCGGCCGAGGACCTCGACTGGATCGCGGCGCGCCGGCTGCATCAGCCGATCGGCACGCTCGTGCAGGCTTTGAAGCTCACGCGCGGACCGCTGACGTTGCGGCGCGACTATGTCCTTTGCACGAAGAGCGAGACGTTCCGGCCGTATGCGAACAAGGCTCGCGAGGCGGGCTGGCCCGTGCACGAGCTCGATTCGAGCCACAACCCGCACATCACCGTGCCGGAAGAGCTCGCGGCGCTGCTCGACCGGATCGCGACGGTCGCGTGACGCGTCTCGACGCTGTCGATCCGCCTACGTCGAGACCGGCGCCTGCCCCTAAGCTTGGGGTGGATGCCCCGCCGCCGGGCGAACGAGCAGAATGCACACGAACCCAACGAGCCCGCCGAGCGCGATGAGCGCCGCGATCGGCCAGTAGGCACCGCCCGCGGCGCCGACGAGCGAGGCCGCCACGAGCGGCACGAATCCCGCGATCGCGCCGCCGAGCTGGTAGCCCAGCGACGCACCGCTGTAGCGGACGTGCGCGGGGAACATCTCCGAGTACAGCGCCGCCGTCGGCGAGTACACGGCGTTGTGGCCGACGCAGATGCCGACGACCACGGCGAGCCACATCAGCAGCGGAATCTGCGACGTGATCATGAAATTCAGCGGCACGGCGAACGCGATGATGAACAGCGTGCCGAAGATCATCACGGGGCGGCGGCCTAGCTTGTCCGAGAGCGCCCCGAGCAGCGGTATCGTGAAGAGCTGACCGGCGCCCGCCGCGGTCACGCCGATCAAGTACGTGTTCTGCGTGAGGCCGTAGTTGCTCGTCGTGTAGGCGAGCGTGTAGACCGTCATCGCGTAGAAGAGCACGCCGTGCGCGCAGTAGAGACCGGCCGCCAGCAAGACGTTGCGAGTATCGGTGCGAAGTAGCTCGACGACGGGCACTTTGGCGACGCGCCGGGTCGCCTTGAGCTTCGCGAACTCCGGCGATTCCATGATCCGTAGCCGGATGAAGAGACCCACGAAAACGAGCGCGATGCTCAAGAGGAACGGCACGCGCCAGCCCCACGCCACGAAGTCGTCCTCGGGAAGCTGCTGCATCAATAGAAACATGCCCGTGGACATCAGCCCGCCGACGGCGCTGCCGATCTGCGCGAAGCTGCCGAAGAAGCCGCGCCGCACGCCGCCCGCGTGCTCGGTGGCCATCAGCACGGCGCCGCCCCATTCGCCGCCGACGGCGAGGCCTTGCACGAAGCGCAGCGCAACGATGAGGATCGGCGCCCACACGCCGATCGAGTCGTAGGTCGGCATCAATCCCATGGCGAAAGTCGCGAGGCCCATCATCGTCAACGTGACGATCAGCGTCGTCTTGCGCCCCAGCTTGTCGCCGAAGTGGCCGAACACGAGGCCGCCGACGGGGCGTGCCACGAAGCCGACGGCGAACGACGCGAACGCGGCGAGCGTGCCCGCCAGCTCCGAGAAAGTGGGGAAGAACAACCGCCCGAACACGAGCGCCGACGCCGTGCCGAAAATGAAGAAGTCGTACCACTCGATCGAGGTGCCGATCATGCTTGCGAGCGCCACGCGTCGCACGGATTCCGGAGTCGTAGACACCTCGTGCGTCGTGGTTGTCGTCGTCACGCTCATTGCATTGCACTCCTGGCCGTGGACGCGAGGCGCGAAAGCATGGCCGCGTCGGCGCACGTCTCGAGCGTGCCGATCAGCGCATCGAGCTCGCGGGCGCGCGTCTCGCCGAGCGCGCTCGCAGCGGCCGCGAAGAATCGCTCGTGCACGCCTTCCGCGTCGGTCGGCTCCACGTTGTCGGCACCGTGCTCGAGCGTCTCGCCGCCGCGCGTCCGCACGACGACGGCCGCGCCTTGCTTCTGCGGGTATGCGGCCGTCAGCGCGGCGTCGATCTCGACGCGTACGCGTTTCGCAAGCGCCTGCACCTCGGGATTGTCGAGCGGCACGTAGTTGCGCTCGGCGAAGTTGCCGTGCACGAGCGCCGCCGCCACGTTGTACTGGATGCTCATCTTGGCTTGCAGGATGTGCTCGAAAGGCCCGTGCGCGTCGCAGCCGGGATAGAGCGCAGCGGCCTTCGTCACGCGCACGGCCACGCTGTCGATATCCGCCGCGCGCACTTTGTGCTGCTGCGCGATCGCGAGCGCCGCCTGCGCCGGCGTCTGCGCGAAATTGCAGGCCGGCACCGGCTTGAAGAACACGGCCAGGATCTCGGGGCGATCCGCGAACAGCTCCGGCACCTGCGGCGGCCGCGGCCGCTTGAACGCCGCGAGCATGCCGGCGTCGCCGTCGAGCGCCGTGGGCGACGCGTGGGCGCCTTGCGCGGCGAGCTGCACGGCCGTGACGGCGCCGCGAGCGGCCAAGCCGTTGTGGAAGAACATCTCGCTGCCGCCCGTGGCGGCCCATTCGTTGTAGCCGGCCGCCATGTTCGCGGCGAGTGCGAGCGCGGCCGTCGTCTGGGCTTCGTTCAAGCCGAGCAACCGCGCGCCCGCCGCGGCGGCCGCGATCGGCCCCACGGTGCCCGTGGGCCTGAAGACCTTCGACACCTCGACGTCCATGACCATGCGGCCGACCTTGCCGCCGACCTCGTAGCCGGCGACGAGCGCCGTCAGCCAATCCTTGCCGCTCGCTTTCGTCGTGTGCGCGAGCGCGAGCAGCGCGGGAATCAGCACCGTTCCCAAGTGGCTCACGCTGCCCAAGTGCATGTCGTCGCGCACGAGGCCGTGGCTCCGCACGCCGTTGGCGAACGCCGCATCGTGGATCGACACGAGGTCGCTCGTGCCGATGATCGGCGCGCCGTTCGTCGCTGCGCCAGAGTTAGAGCGTGCGATGGCGGCCGACTGGCGGCTCCACGGCAGCTCGCCGGCCGCGAGCGCCGACGACAGCAAGTCGTAGACGCACAGCTTCGCCTTTGCGACGACCTCGGGCGTCAACCGCGCGTACGAAAAGCCCGCGAGCGAGTGCGCCATGCGCACGGCGAGCGGCGCGGCGGAAGCGGAGGGGTGGTTGACGGTGGCCACGCGCGAGCTCAGCCGCGCATCTCGACTTGGGCCCACTCCTCGTAGACCTTTGCGATGCAGGTGAAATCGGAATCGGCGCCGTACTTCGCCTTCGTGATGCCGAGCACCTGGAACACCTCGGCGCCGACTGGCATCGGCACTCCTTGCGCGTGCGCCTCCTCGAGGCAGAGCCGCACGTCCTTGTACGAAAGTCCCGTCGCGAAGCCGAAGTCGAACGTGCCCGGCAGCACCGCGCGCGGGAACTTGTCCTGCGTCGCGCTGTTGCGGCCGCTGCCCGCGTTGATGATCTCGCACATCTGCCGCGGGTTGAGCCCCGCCTTCGTGCCCATCGCGATCACCTCAGCCGACATGACGATGACGCCGGCCGCGATGATGTTGTTCGCGAGCTTCATGACTTGCGCGAGACCCGCGCCTTCGCCACAGAAGAACAGCTTGCCGAATTGCTTGATAGCCGGCGTGATGCGCTCGTAGACGTCGCGCTTGCCGGACACCATGACGGCCAACGTGCCGTCGCGCGCGCCGGCCATGCCGCCGCTCACGGGGGCGTCCATATAGATAATGTTGGCCTTCGCGAGATCGGCGTGGGCGGCGCGCCGCCGGGCCCCGTCGTCGAGCAGTCGACGACGACCTTGAGCTTCTTCGCGCTCGTGAGATCCGCGCAGACTTTCTGCACGACGTCCGGCGTCGGCAGGCTCAGGAACACGACCTCGGTGTTGTTCGCCGCTTCGAGCGCCGAGCCGGCCACTTGTGCGCCGTCCTTCGCGAGCTCCGCGCAGGCGTCCTTCGACGTGTCGTACACCGTGAGAGTGATGCCCGCTTTGAGCAGCCGCCGCGCCATGTGCGCGCCCATGCGGCCGATGCCGATGAAACCGTAGTCCGTGGTCTGCACTTCAAGAATCTCCGTCAGGTTCTGAAATTGATCTCGATCGGCACGCCGTTCGGATCGCGAAAAAAGATCTGCTTGAGCCGATGGCCGCAAGTTGCTCCTGCATTTGCGGCACTCCTGCCATCCTGGCAGTCGTCGAGCGAATTCTCGCTGAACGCGAGGCCGCGCTCGACGAGCCGTGCGCGGACCTCGGCGAAGCCCGTGCCGTTGAACGCGATGTGGTCGACGGCGCCCGTCGAAGGCGCGCGCGTCGACACGGGAATGCCCACCTTCTTCGTCCACTCCGCGTAGCTCTGCCACTCGGCGATATGGATGCACGGCACGTCGTCGAGGTAGAGCCAGTAGCCCGGAAAGTCGAGGTCTGGACGGAACCCTTCCGCCATGCCGAGCACGTCGCGGTAGAAGTCCCTCGTCCTATGAATGTCGTCGCTCAGCACGAGGTAGTGCTCGAGACGTTGCAGCGGCATCGTGCCCCCCAAGTTTTTGGCAGGCAGTCTACCGTATCCGGCGAGGCCACGGCGCCCAAGGCGCAGATGAGCTCAGACTCGCTCGAGATCGGCGTAATGGGCGAGGGCGACGTCGCGGTGCGAGCGCAGCCGAATCTTCAGGTAGTTGTCGCCGAAAGTCGCGAAGATCGGGTCGAAAGGATCGGCGTTCTGCCCGCCGCGCGCCTCGGCCGCCAGCTCGGGTGGCAGCGCGATCGGCGCGAACGTCGCGTCGAGGCGCGGATGGAAGAAATACGCGACCGAGATCCGCTCGCGGCCCGGCGGCGGGCTCTGCACACGGTGCTTCGTCGCGCGCAGATAACCGTTCGTCGCGGCTTGCAGCATCTCGCCCAAGTTCATCACGTAGCTGCCGGCGCGCGGCTCGGCGTCGACGAGCCGGCCGTCGAGGTCGACCTGTAGGCCGCCGACGTCGTCTTGCAGTACGAACGACACGAGGCCCGAGTCGTGGTGCATGCCGACTCCTTGCCGCGTGTCGGATTCGCGCGCTTGCGCCGGGTAGCGAATGATCTTCAGGTGGGGATCGCCGCGCGGCTGCACGACGCCGTCGAAGTGGTCGATCGGCTGTCCGAGTCCGAGCGCGAGAGCGCGCAAGCCGGCGAGGCCGACGGCGTCCATCGCGCGCATCCACTCGAGCACGGTCGGCTGCATGTGCGGCAAGCGCGCCGGCCATTGGTTCGGGCCGCGCAAGCGGCGCCACGGCGGATCGCCGGGCCGCACGGCCGCGGCCGGCTCTTCCAAGCCGACGTCGAGCTGCTCGCGCCAGTCGCCGACGCCCTTCGTGATCTCGCCGCCGAGCGCCGTGTAGCCGCGAAAGTGCGGCGAGCGTGCGATCGCGAGCACGCGCCGCTCCGCTTCGGGCAGCGCGAAGAACTCCCGCGCGACGGTCATGACGGCCGCGTCGAGCTCGGGGGGCACGCCGTGGCCGACGAGATAGCAAAACCCCGGCCCGTGACACGCCTCGCGCAAGTGCGCGACGACGTCGAGCGCCGCGCCGCTTTGCGGCGCGGCCATGAAAGGAGCGAGATCGATTACGGGCAAGTCGTCGGCCATCGAAGTCCGTTCAACGTCGTGCAGCTGTGACTCAAGTCCTCAGAGCCCGGCGCCGCGCATTTCTATACTCACGGCCACTCGGGGTCGGGGACGACATTATGTCCGCAATGCGCGTCGTGTCTCTCGGTGTGGTCGCTTACGTGCTCGCCGGTTGCTCGGGCATGAGCGAGCAGGCGTGCTTGACGGCCGACTGGCGCACCGTCGGCTTCGAGGACGGCACCTTCGGCCGCTCGGAGGCGAATATCGGGCGATACCGTCAGCAGTGCGGCGAGCACGGCGTGGCGCCGGATCTCGCGGCCTACCGGGCGGGTCATGCCGAAGGTGTACGAGTCTATTGCCGCGAGAGCAACGGGTTTGCCGCAGGCCACAGCGGCGCAGGCTACCAAGGCGTGTGCCCGGCGGATCTCGAGCCCGCGTTCGTCGCCGAGTACAACGCCGGCAGGCACTTGTACGAGCTCGAGCGCGCGCTCGCGAGCGTCGACGCGCGTATCGCGAGCAACTACCGCGCGCAAGAAGGCATCAAGCTAGAGCTCACGGACATCGCGGCCAAGATGATCGCAGCCGAAACCACGGCCGAACAGCGCCTCGCCATGGTCACGCGCAGCGCAGATTTGGGCCGCCGCTTCGGCGAGCTGACGACGGAAATCCAACAGCTCGAGCGAGAGCGCGCACTTGCGGAGCGCGAGCTGCTCGACTATCGAGCGACGCTCGCCGCGGCGTTTTGATTCCCGCCGTCAGCGCACGTATTTCTTGACGCTCTGCGAATAGACCTCGGCGCCGTAGATCGTGCCGGACGCGTCCGCGGCCAAGCCGTGTGCGCCGGTCTCCTGCTCGCGCGCGGGATCGAACTCGGGATCCGGGATGAATGCGCGCACGGAGCCGTCCTTCGCGCTGCCGACGTAGATACCGCGCGGCCAACCGGGATGCCGCGCGTCGTTCGATTGATTGTCCGAGACGTACAGCGTGTCGTCGGCCGCAATGTGTAGGCCGCTCGGCCGGCCGAACTGCGTCCACTGATCCAGGAAGTTGCCGTCCTGATCGAAGATCTGAATGCGGTTGTTGTCGCGGTCGGCCACGAACAGCCGGCCTTGCGAATCGAGCGCGAGCGCGTGCGGCACGCGGAACTCTCCCGGCGCGCTGCCGCTGCCGCCCCACTCCTTGATGTAGCGCCCGTCGGCCGAGAATTTCACGATCCGGTTGTTCGACTCCGCTTCGTGACCGTCGCTGACAAAGACGTTGCCGTTCCGCGCCACGACGACGTCGGTGGGCCCGTTGAAGTGCGATTCGCCGCCGCCGGCGCGTCCCGAGGCGCCGAGCCGCATGAGCTCGCGGCCGTCGGGCGAGAACTTGATCACCTGGTGGCCGCGGTCGTCGCCGCCTCGCGCGTCCGTCACCCAGATGTTGCCGGCCGCGTCGACGTGAATGCCGTGCGGCCACGCGAACACGTTCGAGCCGAACGCGCCGAGCCACTCGCCGTCGGCCGTGACGTGCAGGATCGGATCGACCTCACCGTTCGCCAAGCAATCGTTCGCGCCGCAGCGCTCCGCGATCCACAGCGTGCCGTCGGGTGCCACGTCGATCATGCTCATCGAGCCGAGCACTCGGCCGGCGGGTGGCGTGAGCCAGTCCCTCGATGCCCGATAAGGATTCGGGTTTGGCTCCGTCGAACAGCCGGCCGCGAGCAAGGCAACGAGGGCGAAGCGCGCAATCAACATGGGCCCGGAGTCTGCCTGCCGCTCAAAGCTGCTTCAAGGCTCGGTCGTCACGAAACAGCGCCGAGATCGAGCGAGCGATTCGCTGCCTCGCCGGCTTCGAGCGCCGTTGATGCCTCCGCCGTGTGGCATGATGTCCGACGAAACGTAGTACGGAGTGTCCGGCATGGCGGGATTGAGCTTGCGGTTGACTGAAGACCTCCAGGCGCGGCTCGACGATGAAGCACGCCGCGAGGGCGTTGGCCGCTCGGAAGTCGCGCGCACGGCGATCGCCGAGTTTCTCGATCGCAAAGAGCGCGAGCGGTATATTGCCGCGTTCGTTGCGGAAGCTCGCGAGGCTTATTCACACTCCGAAATCCGAACGGAAGCGTTAGCGCTCGCCGAGGAAGCGCTGTCGCTGGATAACGAGGGGCTTCGAGTCGCCGAGTCCCGTGGCCGATACAAAGGGGCGGGCGGCGCGCAAGCGAAGAAAGCGCGTGGAGCGCGAGCGAAGAGAACGCGCCGATGAGGCGCGGCGAAATCTGGACGGCAAACTTGAACCCGTCGCGCGGCCGCGAGATCGGCAAGATCAGACCCGTGTTGATCGTCCAGGCGGACGAGATCATCGACGCAGGTGTACCCATGGTCGTCGTCTTACCGCTGACGACGCAGGTCTACCCGCAATTCAAGCATTGGCGCATCCACATTCCCGCGAGAGACGGGCTCGAGGAGGCTTGCCAGATCGTCGTCGACCAACCGCGCGCTCGATCGCGCGCGCATCGGCGACGGCCCGCTTACGACGCTTACCGGCAGCGAGCTCGCGGCCGTCGAGCGGAGTTTGCTCGTCGTGCTTGGGATGTACGGCAAGGCTGGATAGCAGCAAACGTCGCCGCTCGGTCGAGCGCTCAACTGCTCAGTCGCTGCCTTTGATGTTCGCGACGGGGTAGAGCCGCTGCGCCACGCGCGCGATGCCTTCGCTTTCGAGCACGCGGAGCACCTCGTCGAGGTTCTTGTAGACGTGGCCGCACTCGTCGAGCGGCGTGTGCGCCGTGTTGCCGACGATGCCGCGAATCGGCACGCCCGCGAACGTGCGCGTCACCCCGCGCATCTCGCGGTCGATATCGGCTTGGCGGGAGCTGAGCTCTCGCTTCGCTTGGCCGCGCGCCAGCCTGCGGCCGGCGCCGTGGCTCACGGAGCAGCCGGACGCGTAGGCGCCTTCCAGCGGGAACAGTATCGCGGCGCCGTCGAGCATCGAGCCCGGCACGAGGCACGGATGCCCCGTGGTTTCCCATTGCGTTCCTTCGAGGTCCGGATGGCCCGCCGGCAACGCGCGCGTCGCGCCCTTGCGGTGCACGAAGCCGCGCTGCGTGCGGCCGTCGGGCAGCACGAGCGTTTCCCGCTGCACGAGGTTGTGCGAGATCTCGTAGAACACCTCGCCGCTCGCCGAGAATACGTCCTCGAGGGCGGCTTGCACGCCGCGCACGATGATGTGCCGATTGGCGACGGCGTAGTTGGCCGCCGAGTTGTGATGTGCCCAGTACTCGCGGCCGAGCGGCTCGTCGGCTTTGAGCCACGACTCCTCGCGGCGGTTCTTCGGCAAGCCGCGCAGCTCCGCGCCCGCGTAGAAATAGTGGTTCGCGGTTTGCCAGCCGTAGCCGCGGCTGCCGCAGTGGATCATCACCCAGACGGAGCCGTCGTCGCGGTCGACCTGCATCTCGATGAAGTGGTTGCCGCCGCCAACGGAGCCGAGCTGCGGCAGCGCCTTGTCGCGCGCGCGGCCGATGCGGTCGGAATCCAATGCTTCCTCGTCGACGCGGATGTATTGCCGCTCGCAGAGATCCGCGCGAACGCCCAACGGCTTCGCGCCGTAGCGGAAGATATCTTCGACGTCGCGCTCCGAGAACCGCGGCGCGTGCCGCGGGCGATGACTGCCGATGCCCGTCGCGACGCGCGACTCGACGGCGCGGATCCAGCGGAGCCGCTTGTCTTCGTCGGCGACGTCGGCGGCCGTTAGCGACGGCACGCGCAGATAGAGCACGCCGCACGAGATGTCGTAGCCGCTGCCGGCTTGGATGATGACGTCTTCCGTGACGGCTACGCCGCCCACGGGGATGCCGTAGCCCAAGTGCGTATCGGGCATCAGATAGAAACCGACGATGCCCGGATGCGCGGCCGCCCGCGCGGCCTGCCGCCACAACGCCTCGTCGGTTTGGGCGAGCAGCGAGGGCGACAGGAACGCGTGGACGTCGACGCGCATTTCGCCGATGCGCGGCAGCACGTAGTGATTGTCCGTCACGCGCTCGACTCGCTCGTTAAAGGACATCGAATTCCGTTTCCCTCATCACGTGTAGTCTCGCCGCCACCGCGGCCGTTCGCTTTTCATGCCGCGCCGAATCGGGCGGGCTGTTGCGAAAAAGGCGCGCCCGTGTAATATCACGGGGCACTACCACTGTTGAGCCATTACTGGCGATTGATTCTGGTCGGTATCTTCGCGCTGATCGGGGCGAGCGGCGCGTGTAGTTTGCATGCAACACGCCCTCCGGACGGCCGGTGATCTCACACATACGGAGGCCAACCATGCCATCTTACCGCTCGCTTCTCTTATTCGGCGCCGGCTCGGCTACCCTCGCATGGCAGCCGCAGGTCGCGTTGGCGCAAGCCGGCGCCGAGCTAGAAGAGATCATTGTCACCGCCCGCCGGCGCGAGGAGTCCGCTCAGGACGTCCCGGTGACGATGACGACGTTCGGCGAAGACGACATCCAATCCGCCGGCATCGAGCGGCCGCAGGATTTCATCGCGCTCACGCCGGGCGTCACGCTCGTAGAGACGCAGAACCAGGGCACGTCGTTTCTGACGATCCGCGGCATCTCGCAAGCACGCAACAGCGAGCCCTCGGCGGCGATTCTCGTCGACGGCGTGCTGCTCACGAACCCTGCGCAGCTCACGCAGCAGCTTTTCGACGTGCAAAGCATCGAAGTGCTGAAAGGTCCGCAGGGCGCCATCTACGGACGGAACGCGATCGGCGGCGCGATCCTGATCACGACGCAGGAACCGGGCAACGAGTCCGACGTGCGCTTGCGGCTCGGCTACGACTCGGGCCCCGGTTCCAAAGCGCAAATCGTGGGCAGCGGGCCGCTCGGCAGCTCGGACACCCTGAAGTATCACGCCGCGCTGTCGTACTACGACACGGACGGCTGGATCGACAACGTCTACCTGGGCGACGAGGCCGATCCGTTCAAGGATACGTCGGTGCGCTTGCGGTTGATCGGCGACCCAAACGACCGTCTGCGTTGGGATGCGCGCTATTACCAATCGCAGGTCGAGACACAAGCGCTCTATTTCGTCATCAGCCCGAACGGCGCCAACGATACCTCGGTGCCCGTCCGTGTGAACAATCCGGGCATCAATGACCGCGACCTCTCGCAAGTTTCGTTCAAGCTCGACTACGACGGCGATTTCGGCACGTTCACGTCGATCACGTCGTACGACACGATCGAAGAGATCCTGACCGGCGACCAGTACAACTTCGTGCCGGAGCAAGAGTCGTTCTTCCGGTTCCTGTTCAACGCGGGGTTCCTACCGTTCTTTCCGTTCGGTGACTGGGACTGGGCGCAGTCGCAGTTTCTCGACGTGGAGACTGTCAGCCAGGAATTCCGCTTCACGTCGCCGTCGGATGGGCGCGTGCGCTGGATTGCGGGCGCTTACGTGACGGCGACGGACCGCTACATCTCGACGTCGAACATCGCCGACCCCGTCGGTGGCGGCGATACGGCGTTCCCCGTCTATCGCGAGCCGCGCAGCCCCGCGCGGTTCCCCGATACGTTCCAGCTGTCGTTCCTCGCGGATAGCCAGGACAATCTCGCGTGGGCCGTCTTCGGCGAGATCGCGACCGATATCGGCGAGCGAACGGAGCTCGCGTTCGCGCTGCGCTACGACGAGGACACGCGCGAGAACACCACGGAAACGCCAACTCAGTTCCTGCCGCAGTTCCCGCCCGGAAACACGATCGGCAGAACGGGCGAAGTGCGCAAGGAAACCTGGGACGAGCTCCAGCCGCGCATTTCGCTGCGCTATCAGCCCTCCGACAACGTGACGCTGTTCGGCAGCTACGGCCGCGGGTTTCGGAGCGGCGGCTTCAATCAGACCGGCGTCGAAGCGGCCGCGCTCGCGTCCGGCTTCCTCGGCGTTCACGACCTCTTCGATGCGGAGGTGGCCGACACGCTCGAGCTCGGCGTGAAGACGCAGCTCGCCGAGGGCCGCGTGAACTTGAACTTCAGCATCTACGACACGAATTCCGAAGGGCCGTACTTCTTCGTGTTCGAGCCGCAAACGTCGACGCAGAACTTGGGCAACCTCGACGAGGTGGATTATCAAGGGTTCGAGCTCGATGTTCAGGCGCGGGTTACCGACAACTTCGACCTCTATTTCGGGTATGCCGACACGGACAGCGAGATCGTCGCGGCGGCCGACCCGTCGTGGATCGGCAACCAAGCGCCGCTCGTGACCGAGAACACGGTCAACGTCGGCGCGCAGTACCGCCGCCCGTTCGGCGATTCGGGGCTCTCGTTCTTCGCGCGCGCCGACTATCAGCGGATCGGCGATACGTGGTGGGACCCGCCGAACACGACGGTGCGCGATCCCGTCAACCTGCTCGATTGGCGCATCGGCATCGAGGGCGAGTCGTGGTCGGTGGTCGGCTGGCAGCGTAACGCCAACGACGTCGCATGGAACACCGAGTGGTCTCCGGGGCCGGCGCCGATCGGTGCTTTCCTGTTCCCGGCTGCGCCGCGCCGTTGGGGCATCGACTTCACGAAGAGTTTTTAGAGCTTGCGCACGGCGGCGGTGCTGCCGCTGCCGTGCGTGTCGGCCTTCTCAGGCGGCGGCCATCACCATGCCGAAGCCTTCGATCTTGTGCCTCACGCCGACCATGCGCGCGCAGTGCCAGAGTCCGTGCGGCGTCGAGGAGACGACAGGCACGCCGATCGCCTGCTCGAGCGGCACGATCACGTCGAGCGTGCGCAGCCCGCCGCACGACAAGACGAGAGCGTCGGGCTCCTTGCTCGCTGCGGCGTGAGCGTCGACGCCGAGCTTGTGCAGGATCTCGGGCGTCGCCGCCCCCTCGGGGATGCGCTCGTAGCCTAGGCCCTTCGTCGAGAGCACCTCGAAGCCGTGCTCGGTCAAGAAAACCCGGAGCCGCTCCGTCACGATGTCGGTGTACGCCGTTGCGACGGCGACACGCTTCGCGTTGACGTGTTTCAGGCCGTCGACGAGCCCGTTGCTCTGCGTCGTCGTCGGCAGCCCCGTCAGCGCCGTGACTCTTTCCGTGAGCTCCTGATTGAACGCGGCGCCTTTATAAAAGGTGATCGACGAGCCGAACACGGAGATCAGATTTGCGCCTTGCGCGGCGAGCTCCTGTGCGCGCGGCAGCGCGCGCGGGATCGCTTCGTTGTAGCTCTCGATCGTCATGCCGTTGAAGCCGAGGCCGTTGCCGATGAAGTTCACGCCGCTCGGATACAAGCGGCCCGCATCGGACGGAATCGGGTAGTTCGCGGGCGGGAAGATGAGCCCTACGGTCGGCACGTCGGCCGCCCGAGCCGGCAGGCCGAGCGCGGCGAGAAACGAAGCCGTAGTGCCGAGCTCGAGAAACTCGCGGCGGTTCAGCGACATCGGCGGCTCTCCCGGGCAGCTGCGACGCCTTCGACGCTACGCAAAGGCCCAGAACCCGTCAAGGGCGCAGCGAATTGCTCCTGCATTGGCTGCATGCCGGCCATTCATGGCCGTCAAAAAAGGGGCCGCGCCCAGGGGGGAGGGAGGGCGCGACCCCAAAAACGGCCGCTACTTCAGCCAAGACTCAGACCGTGGCGCGCGCGAGCTCGTTCACGCCGACCTCCTTCAGATCGATGCCGAGCGCCGCGAGCTTATGGTGCACGCGCGCGAACACGTCGCGGTCGAGCGAGCCCTTGTGCTCGAGCAGCGCCTCGAGCGAGCGCTTCGCGACGGCGCTGCGCAGCCCGAGCCGAATCTCCTTGTAGAGGAAATCCACGGGGTCGCGCACGTTGCGCAAGGCGAGCTGTGCGTTGCGAAAGCGATAGCTCGCGTTCAGGTGCACGCGCAGGCTCCCCTTGTTCTTCGTGAGCAGCTCCTGCTCGTCGATCTCGAGGGCCTTCACGCGCTGATCGACGAGCTCGACGGCTACGTTGCGCCCGATCTTCCAGAACGTGTGCACGCCGGGCGGCAGCTCGCGCACGAGCTGGCCGTCGACGAACAGGAGGCCGACGTGCGCTTCGGGCACCTCGCGAACGAGCATGGCGGCGTCGAACGCCGAGCTGCGTCGCGACTGCCGCTCGGTGATGCACGCGAGCGCGAGGCGGCGCGGCACGATCAAGTTCGTCGCGACGTCGATGAGCTCCGCGGAGACGCGCACCACGCCTTTCCAGAACAGCGCGCGCCGCTCCGGCGCAACGAACGTCCACGGGTGGCCGTTGCGGTAGATCACGGCGATCTGGCCGGGGCCGGTCTCGACCGTGAGGAACAGAGCCTCGACGGCTTCGGGCTGCCAGCGCACGAAGTAGTCGACGAGACGGTGCTCGAACGCCGGCTGCGTGACATCGAAGCGCTCTACTTCGAGGCGCCCGCGCGGATCGAAGAAGCGATAGAGGGCCGGCTCGAGGAAGCGCACGAAATCGCCGTCCCGATACAGGATGCCCCGCTCGTGCTTACGCACGATGAGCTCGCGAATGAACAACACAGCCCTTCTCCCCAAAAACAAAAGCCCCGGTGGAGCAACCAACCGGGGCTTTCTTTGGTCCCTGATCGGAAGGCTCCCAAACATGCCTTCCGACCAAAAGCTCGAAAGGCGTCAGCTCGTGAAGTCGCCCGTATAGCCGCGTTGCGTGACGAGGCGCGGGAGGGCGCTTCGCCAGGCACCGGCAAGCGATCGCGGCGCGCGCGTGGCGAGCATTCGGGCGGCGCGGTCGGAAAGTTTCGTTACGTGCGAATTCATGAGGGCGCGAAATGTACGCCCCTGCGGGCCCACAGTCAATGCGCTCGCTGCGTCATCGATTCTGTCGCGCATTCGCAGGCGTCGAGGCACTGCGCACAGGCGTCCGCGCACCATCGCCGAGCGTACGTAGAGCCGTAAGTAGAAGCCCGTATGGCAAAGCTTCCCGCCGGAGGCGGACAGTAGGCGCAACGGCCGTCGGCCGTCTCGGTGGGTTGGAGGTGTTGCCGTGAGCAAGATTGCCTTGTCGATCGTGTTGCTGATGGCCGTGATTTCCGCGCCGCCCGCGAGCGCTCAGCCCGCTCCGGGCCAAGAGGCCGGTGTTCAGCAAATGAGAGAGAAAATGAACGAGATGCAGGCGCTGATGGATCGCATCCACTCCGCGCGCAATGCGCGCGAACGGTCCCGGCTCATGGACGAGCACATGCAAGTCATGACCGAAGCCATGGCGCTGATGGAGGACATGACGCGCCACATGGAGGAGCGCGCCGAGGCCGCGCCACAACCGTGCGCCGCCG
Source organism: Rhodospirillaceae bacterium (assembly GCA_037445815.1). Lineage (GTDB taxonomy): Bacteria > Pseudomonadota > Gammaproteobacteria > Steroidobacterales > Rariloculaceae > FEN-1219. The sequence goes on along the minus strand of JBBIJV010000009.1, from coordinate 2,046 downwards.
GCGACATGGCGTGCCGGATGGACCGCATGCAGGCGCGCCAGGGCATGATGGCGGAGCGCATGGGCATGATGCAGATGATGATGCGTCAGATGATGGGCAGGATGGAGCAGCAGGAGCGGCCTCCCGCGCCGCGGCCCGAGTCCGAGAGCCCGGAGGAGAACCATACCGAGCATCACTGACCGCGCGTTGCTGTGAGACGGCGCGGCGGCCTCGGCGAGGTTGCGCGCCCGGCCGGGCATTGACTCTGGACTTTGGTCCAGGGTCTATGCTGCTTTCGTCGGAGCGGAGAGACGTATGGCAGCGATGACCATCGGCCAGCTCGCGAAACGGGCCGGCGTCAACATCGACACGATTCGGTACTACGAGCGCAACGGTCTGATGCCGCAGCCCGTGCGCCGCGCGTCGGGTTATCGCGAGTACGAGAGCGACGATGCCGCGCGGCTGCGTTTCATTCTGCGGGCCAAGGACTTGGGCTTCACGCTCGCCGAGATCGCCGAACTGATGTCGCTGTCCGCCGATCGCGACGTGCGCGGCGTGAAACGGCGCGCCGAGCAGCGGCTCGCGCAGGTCGAGCAAAAGATCCGCGAGCTCCAGCGCGTCCGCCGCGGGCTCAAGACCCTCATCGCTGCCTGCCCCGGCCACGGCGACCCCGCGCAGTGCCCCATCGTCGCCGCGCTCAGCGAGGAGCCCGTGCGATGAAACACGCGAAGCGCCATGCTCCGCACGGCGGGCACGACCATCGCCACCATCGTCACACTGTCGGTGCCGCCTCCGCCGCCGAGGGCGCGGCCGAGAACGCCGCGATCGACCCCGTCTGCGGCATGAGCGTCGATCCGACGACGGCGCTGTCGCACCGCCACGGCGAGCAGACCTACCACTTCTGCAGCGCTCACTGCCGCAACAAGTTCGCCGCCGATCCCGACAGGTACGTCGAGCCGAAGCCGGCGGCGCAGCCGCCGCCCGGCGCTGCCACCGTTTGGACGTGCCCGATGCACCCCGAGATTCGCCGCGACAGGCCGGGTGCATGCCCGATTTGCGGGATGGCGCTCGAGCCGCTGACGCCCACGGCCGAGGACGGCGAGAACGCGGAATTGAAGGACATGACGCGGCGCTTCTCGATCGGCGTCGCGCTCACGTTGCCCCTGCTGTGGACCATGCTCGGCGAGCTCGTTCCGGCCGTCGATCCGATGCGGATCTTTGCGCACGCGGCCGTCGCGTGGGCCGAGCTCGCGCTCGCGACGCCCGTGGTGCTCTGGGGAGGATGGCCGTTCTTCGTGCGCGGCTGGCAGTCGATCGTCAGCCGCAATCTCAACATGTTCACTCTGATCGCGCTCGGCACGGGCGCCGCGTGGCTATTCTCGGTCGTCGCCGCCGTGGCGCCGAACGTGTTGCCGGCCTCGTTCAGAGACGAGTCGGGCGCGCCGCCGCTCTACTTCGAAGCGGCCGCCGTCATCGTCACGCTGGTGTTGCTCGGCCAAGTGCTCGAGCTTCGCGCGCGCGCGCAAACCTCGGGCGCCATCCGCGCGCTGCTGAAGCTCGCGCCGAAGACCGCGCACCGCGTCGAGGACGGACGCGAGGTCGACGTGCCGCTCGAAGGCGTCGCGGTCGGCGATCTCTTGCGGGTTCGGCCCGGCGAGAACGTGCCCGTCGACGGCACGGTCGTCGAGGGCTCGAGCCATGTAGACGAATCGATGCTCACCGGCGAGCCTGAGCCCGTGCGCAAGTCGGCCGGTGCGACGCTGACCGCCGGAACGACGAACGGCAGCGGCTCGCTGTTGATGCGGGCAGAGCGCGTCGGTGGCGAGACCTTGCTCTCGCAGATCGTGCACATGGTGGCGCAGGCGCAGCGCTCGCGCGCGCCCGTGCAGCGGCTCGTCGATCGCGTGTCGGCCGTGTTCGTGCCGGCCGTCGTGCTCATCGCCGTCGTCGCCGCCGTCGTCTGGGCGCTCGTCGGGCCGCCGCCGCAGCTCGCGCACGCCGTCGTCGTCGCCGTCTCGGTGCTGATCATCGCGTGCCCGTGCGCGCTCGGCCTCGCGACGCCGATGT
>JBBIJV010000008.1:0-34294 GCA_037445815.1 Rhodospirillaceae bacterium | reverse complement strand
GCGACGGCCGAGGCGCGCTTCACGTTCAAGGCACAAGGCGGCGAGTGGTGCCGCGAGCTCAGCGTGACCACGCCCGCCGCGAGCAACGCCGCGATCGCATGCCGCCGCGGCGGCGCCTGGCGTCTGGAGCTCGTCGGCGCCGGGGCGGCCGGCGGCGAAGCGTATCGGCCGGCGGGCGCGGAGTCGCCTTTCCGGGAAGCCGTCGACGCGCTGATCGACGGCGAGCCGCTCGACTCCGGCGCCGAGGGGGCAGTGCTGGCAAACGGCTGGCCGAGCGACTGAGTCCCGCGCCGTCGCCGGAGCAGCGGTTCAAATGACGCGAGGCGCGTGCCACACTCGTTTGATGACGACGGCGGATCGAGAGTCCGCGTCCGTGGCGTTGATCGGCGCGCCGACCGACGTCGGGGCGGGTAGACGGGGCGCATCCATGGGCCCCGAGGCGCTGCGCGTGGCGGGCCTCGACAAGGCCCTGCGCCGGCTCGGCCGCAACGTCATCGACCGCGGCAACGTGACGGGCCCCGGGAACCCCGAGCAGCCGCGGTCCGGCGACTACCGGCATCTGTCCGAGGTGACGGCGTGGTGCCGCGCCGTCCACGGTGCCGTTTACGAAAGCCTCACAGCCGGCGAGATACCGCTCGTCATGGGCGGCGACCACAGCGTCGCCATCGGCTCCGTCGCGGCCGTGGCACGCTACTGCGCCGAGCGCGCGCGGCCGCTCGCGATGTTCTGGCTCGACGCGCACGCCGACTTCAACGTCGCGAGCTCGTCGCCGTCGGGCAACATCCACGGCATGCCCGTCAGCATCATGGCCGGGCACGGGCCGCCCGAGCTCGTGAGCCTGGCTGGCTTCGAGCCGATGCTGCCGGCCAGTCGCGTGGTGCAGATCGGCATCCGTTCCGTCGACGCGATCGAGAAGAAGCTCGTCATCGAAAGCGGCATGGTCGTCTACGACATGCGGCGCATCGACGAGCTTCGGATGCGCACGGTCATGGAGCAGGCGCTCGCGCACGTCGCCGAGCGCGACGTGCACCTGCACGTGAGCTTCGACGTCGACTTCCTCGATCCGTCGATCGCGCCCGGCGTGCCGTCGACGGTGCCGGGCGGGCCGACGTACCGCGAGGCGCAGCTCTGCATGGAAATGATCTACGACTCGGGCCTCATGCGCTCGCTCGACGTCATGGAGCTGAACCCCGCGTATGATGAGGGCAACCGCACGGCCGAGCTCGCCGTCGAGCTCGTGCAGAGCCTGTTCGGCTTGCAGATCCTCGCGCGCACGGGCGGGCAAGCCGACAAGTACACGCTATGAGCAAGACCCAAGCGTTCGTCGACGAGGCCGAGCGCGTCAGCGCGCCGAACTATGCGCCGTTGCCCGTCGTCATCGCGCGCGGCGAAGGCGTGTGGGTGTGGGACGTGGACGGCCGCCGCTATCTCGACTGCATCAGCGCGTACTCGTCGCTGAACCACGGCCATCGGCATCCGCGCATCGTCGCCGCGCTCGTCGAGCAGGCGGGGCGGCTCACGCTGACGTCGCGCGCTGTGCACAACGATCAGATGGGCGCGTTCTTGGCCGAGCTTTGCGCGCTTGCCGGCTTCGAGATGGCGCTGCCGATGAACACGGGCGCCGAAGGCGTCGAGACGGCGATCAAGCTCGCGCGCAAGTGGGGCTATCGCGTGAAGGGCGTGCCGCAAGACCGCGCCGAGATCGTCGTCTGCCGCAACAATTTCCACGGCCGCACGACGACGATCGTCGGGTTTTCGTCGGAGCCGCAATACCGCGAGGACTTCGGTCCGTTCACGCCGGGCTTCACGCTCGTCGACTTCGGCGACTTGCACGCGCTGCGCGCCGCGATCACTCCGAACACGGTTGCGTTTCTCGTCGAGCCGATCCAGGCCGAGGCCGGGATCATCGTGCCCCCGGCCGGCTATCTCGCCGCGGCGCGCGCGCTCTGCCGCGAGCGCAACGTGCTGTTCGTGCTCGACGAGATCCAGACGGGCTTGGGGCGTACCGGCAAGATGTTCGCCTACGACCACGAGCCGGGCGCCGAGCCCGATCTCCTGATCCTGGGCAAGGCGCTCGGCGGCGGCGTGTATCCCGTGTCGGCCGTGCTCGCGAGCCGCGCGATCATGACGCTGCTTCGCCCCGGCGACCACGGCAGCACGTTCGGCGGCAACCCGCTCGCGGCGGCCGTGGGCCGCACCGCTCTGCGCGTGCTGGTGCACGAGCGCCTCGCCGAGCGCGCGGCCGAGCACGGCGAGTATTTGTTCGAGAAGCTGCGTGCGCTGCGCGCGCCGTGCGTCGCGCAAATCCGCGGCCGCGGCTTGCTCGTCGGCATCGAGATCGCGGCGGCCGCCGGCACGGCGCGCCTGTACTGCGAGCGGCTGCTCGCGCGCGGCGTGCTCGCGAAGGACACGCACGCGCAAGTCATACGGCTCGCGCCGCCGTTGATCGTGGAGCGCGGCGAGCTCGCCTGGCTCGTGGAGCAGCTCGGGGCCGTGCTGCACTGACTTGGGCTCCGACTCGCGCCGGCTCGCGCTCCGCGTCGCACGTCCTCCGGCAGCGCTTGCGTTTCGCTCGGGCCTGGTCAGCGTCAGCAGATCGAGCTGGCGCTCGCGATGTCTCTTGCGCATGGGCTTCTCCGACCATCGAGGGATCCTCCTCTGAAGAGCGCGCGACGGTGAGGCTGCGCCCGGGGACCGAGCGCGAGCGAATTTGCGGGCGCGCCACCGAAAAAATGTGCGGCGCCGCCTGGCCGCGTTCAGGTGCCGCTCGCCGCGAATCGGCGCGGCCGCGAGCGGCTTTGGCAAAAGGCCTCTTCTACGCACTATGCGCGGCGCTGGCAGTGAGGGTACATGTCCGCGCCGTGTTGCGACAGGTGACCTGACGCGTCGTGCGATGAAGCAGGCGCACGCCGAGTTGCGCTTCGATTGCGGCGCGCCGGCAGCCGTCGTACACTGTACGACATGAGTACGACACTCACCATTCGCACCGACAAGCCGTTACTCGACGCGCTCGCGCGCAGAGCCAAGATGGAGCGCAAGACCGTCTCCCAGGTCGTCCGCGAGATACTCGAGGACGCTGTGGTCGAGCGACCTTTGTCCGACAAGGTCGGAAGCTTGCGAGGCAGTCTGCGGATCGCCGAGCCCCGCACCGGCTGGCAGCGGCAAATCCGAGCTCGCAATTGGCGCACGTGACGGTTTGGCTCGTCGATACGGGCCCGCTGGTCGCGTATCTCGTCGCCGCGGACCCGGCTCACGACGAGGTTGCCGAGTGCATCGATGGCTTCACCGGCATGCTCGTCACAAGCGGAGCGGTTATCACCGAGGCGATGTATTTCGTTGCGGATTCGCAGGGTGGACCCGAGCGGCTCGCGCAGTTCGCCGCCGCGAGCGCCATACGCATCTACGATGTAGCCCAACCTGCGGAGCTTCATGCCGCGGCCAAGATGATGGAGCGTTACGCGAACACGCCGATGGACTATGCGGATGCGACATTGGTGTTGCTCGCCGAAGCACTCGGCGTCACCGATGTCTTGACGCTCGATCGGCGCGGGTTCGCGGCGTACCGAACACGCCAGCGTCGCGCCTTTCATCTCGTGCTCGACCACATGCGCTCGTGACTATTCCGTCGCATGCTCTATGAGCCTCGCGTTCCCGGGGCTCAGCGACGAGCCGCTCACCGACCGGTGTAGCGCGTACCGCCGGTCGCCCTCGATTGCTTGACCGTGGCGAGACCGCGATCGCCGGGCCCGGCGCGGTTTGCTGGCTTTTCCGGGCCGAACGCCGAGAAATGATTGCGCGTCGCTCATCACACGAGGCGCCCGAACCTGCCGCCACGCGTACCGCGGTCGTATCGCGGCTCGCGCGCTCGCCGCTGGCATGCGGGATCAGTCGTGGTGCGCGCTCGGCCAGCTCGGCGGCCACTTGCTCGTGATGACGAAGCGGACACAGTCGCCGAAGCTCATGAAGCTGCGCGGGTGATTGAAGCGCTTCCACCCTTCGTGCTCGCACTCGCGCACGTTGATCGGCGCGCCGCAGAGTTGTCGGTCGGTCGAAACGCTGTTCGCGTGTGATTCGCGAAAGATCATCGCGACGAGTTGGCCCTGTCGGGTCAGAATGACTTTGACGCACCTCGGCACACGCGTCGGGCCAGCGGGGAAAACCTACGCCCGCCAGCCGCCCCGGACGATGATCTCCATCCTGGCAATTGCGGCGGCCGCGCCGGGAGGTCCCACGGTGTGAGCGCATGCTCATCACGTCGGTCCGCACGAGGTAAGCCGGATCCGCCAAGCTCCGGTCGGTGGAACGGCGTGGCCATGGGTTATCGGACGGCGGCCTTCACGCCGTAGTGTGACCCGAGTCAAGGACATCGTTTGCAATGCAAGCAATTGTGCCAGCGGATGGGCCGTGGGATCGGTTTTGTCTGCCACCGGCCCGCTGCGACGGACGCTACGCTTGCCGGATTCGCCGTCATGCCGCCGAACACGGATGCTCCAACGCCCCGCCGCGATAGGGCTCGCCGCGCTCGCGAGATCCTGTGCGCGATCCTGCTCGGCATCGGCAGCTCGGCCGCGACCGGGCAGATCGAGTCCGGTCGGATCGTATTCGGCGGAGACGCGGCCTACCCGCCATTCGAATGGAACGACGGCGGTACGCCGCGAGGCTTCGACATCGAGCTCGAGGATGCGATGTCCAGGATCGGCGGCGCCGAGGCCGAGCACCGCCTCGGCGATTGGCCCGACACGATTCGGGCGTTGGAATCCGGGGACGTGGACGTTGTTGCGATGTTTCGCTCGCCGCAGCGCGAGGAGCGGTTTCTGTTCACGCCCCCTTTCCACTTCGTGAACCACGGCATTTATGCTCGAGACGACGCGCAGAACCTCTCCTCGGTGGACGATCTGCGCGAGCGCAGAGTGGCCGTCGAGGAGCTCTCGTATGCGCATCAGCACATGGATGCGGAGGCATTTCCGGCGGAGCTCGTCCTGACGTCCAATACGCTGACCGCGTTGCAGGCAGTTGCGAATCGGCGCGCCGACTACGCGATTCTCGCCGCGCCGACGGCGAACTATCTGATACGCGACTACGGATTGCCCTTGCGCAGCGTCGGCCCGCCGCTCTGGCCGCAGGGTTACGCGTTTGCCGTGCGCAAGGACCGCGCCGAGCTTGCACAGTGGCTCACCGAACAGTATTACGCGGCGCTGCGAACCGGCGTGTACCAAGAGGTCTACGAGCGCTGGGAGCACGAGCTCGGGCCGACGGAGGAGGGCCGTTTGTCTCGGCTGCTCAGGGTCGCGCTGGTGCCTCTGGCGGCGTTCGCGCTCGCCGGCCTGACCTGGGCTTGGCGGCTCCGCCGCGTCGTGCTGGCGCGCACGCGCAGGCTCATCCACGAGGCTCAGCGCCGGTACGCCGCGGAGTCGCGTGCGCGTTGGGCGAGCGATCACGATTGGTACACGGGGCTGCCGCGACTGCACGTGTTCGCGGACCAAGTGGCCAAGCTTCTGTCGGGGATGGACGAGCGCAACGTGCCGGCCAAGCACGTCGTGGCGCTCAAGCTCGCGGATCTCGACAGAACTATCCGCACCCTGGGTCACGAGGCGGGGCTTGCCGCGACGCGCGATCTCTCCGAACGCCTGCGCGCGATGCGCTTCGAAGCCTGCGGGCAAAGCGGGCGGGACGTATTTCTGGTCTTCGGCGACAAGCGCGAGGTGGCCGCGAAGCTTCGCGCCGGGGTGTCCGTTACCGACACTCTGGTCACGGAGACCAATCCCGCGCCGCGGCTCTTCGCCGGCGCATCCACGTGGCCCGAGCACGGCAAGGACCTTGCCGATCTGCTCCGGCGGGCGGAGACCGCGCTCGCAGTCGCCTTGGAGAGTCGCGAGGAATGGGTTGAATACCGTTCCTCGATGGAACCGGACGAGACGGACCTGAAGTTGCTGCGCTTGTTTCGTGAGAGCGCCGGCGAGGGGCTCTACGCGGTTTTCCAGCCCCAGATCGACATCCGATCGCGGGAAATCGTCGGCGCCGAGGCGCTCGTGCGGTGGGAGGCGCCGGCCTTCGGCACGGTGCTCCCCGGCCGGTTCGTTCCGCTGCTCGAGGATGCGGGACTGATTCGCCACGTAACGAGACGCATGCTCGAGGAGGCCATCCGTGTCGGGGCGAAGTTGCGGCAGAGCGGTTGCGCGTGCCCCATCAGCGTCAACGTGACCGTTTCGGACCTTCTGTCGGACAAGACCACCAAGACGATATTCCGGGCGCTCAAGGCGCACGACGGTATGCCGGGGGACCTCAAGCTCGAGCTTACCGAGTCGAGCGTCGCCGCCAGCCCGGAGACCATCCGCTGGGTGATCGCGCGGCTTCGCGAGGACGGCATCCGCACGTCGGTCGACGATTTCGGGACGGGATATTCGTCGCTCTCGTATCTCAGCGACTTTCCGGTTCACGAAATCAAAATCGATCGCTCGTTCGTAAAAGGAATGACTCGCCGGCCGCAGGATCGAAGCATCGTACGCTCGACGATTGCGATGGCTCACGAGATGAACCTGCTCGTGGTTGCGGAGGGAGTCGAAACGGAGGCCGAATTGGACCTGTTGCAGAGCGACAACTGCGACCGCGCGCAGGGCTTCCTGTTCTCGAAGCCCTTGAGAGAAGCCGAGTTCGCCGAGTTCGTGAGCGCGTACGAACGGCTGCGGGGCTCCCGCGCTCGGACCCGCGCGCTCTAGCCACCACGGACACTCTTGGAATTTGCCGCTTTACGATTGGGGGCCAAACCTGAAGCGGCGGAGCTGGACTGCGATCGCATACGCCCCGTCGGACGCGATCCTACCGTCGGCCAACGATCACGAACCATCGAGGAGTGGGCCCGCCTGATCGTCGTCGTTCGTCGTGCGGACCGAGGGCGACTCGCTCGCAAGGTATTGGCGGTTGCGCTGGTCGCGATGGGCCCCTACGCCGTGCTCTCTTACTTGACGGAACAACGCATACGCGAAGTCGGCATCCGCACGGCGCAGAGCGCGCGCGCTGCGGACGTCACCATTGCGACCGTCTTGCAGGGTTGAAGCCCGTGCTCTTCGGAATGCTGCTCGGATTGGCCGTTGCAGGGGCGGTCTTCAGGCTCGTCGATCACTTGCTGTTCAACGCCCCGCCGCGAGTCTAGCGGCTTGGTTCACTGCGGTGGCGATTCTGCTCATCGTCGCGGGCGTTGCGCGCGCGATTCCCGCGTGTCGCGCGGCGCGAGCGGACCTCGTCACGGTCTTGCGCAGCGAGTAAGGAGTGTCGTGGCCGCTGCGTTAGGGTCGTAGTCGTCGATATGAACGCAGCAATCACGGCAGTAGGGTTCACGGCACTTGCAGCGCTTGCGTGCGCTGGTTCGGTTCACGCTCACCACTCCACCTTCAGTGATGCCAATCTGGATAAGCGGCACGGTGACGCGCTTCGAGCTCAAGGATCCTCATTCGATCACGACGTTAGCTAGCGTTCACGTGGAAGAGCCCGAGCCGGAAGAAGCTCTCCGACTGAGCCGAGCGGTCGCTACCGCACGAACGACACGAACCTGCACGCGACCGGATATAACCAGGCGCCCATCGCGTTTCACGAGAACCGAGGTTGCTCGCCCGTGGAGATGCAAAGCGGAGCGTAGGCGGACAGTCACCCACAAGGTTCGGGCGCTTGACGTGTAAGCCACAGATGATACAGTGACCTTAAATTTCTACATGTCAGGACTCAGTTTGGCTTTAAATATTCGAAATCCGGAAACCGAGCGCCTCGCCGACGAGGTGGCTCAGCGTACCGGCGAGACAAAAACCGAGGCCGTGACCCAGGCGCTTCGCGAGCGGCTGGCCAGACTTCGGCGCGGACGCCCCAAGCGACGGCTCGCGGACGAGCTCGAGGCGATCGCTGAGCACTGCGCAAGCCTACCCGTGCTTGACGCGCGGACTCCCGACGAAATTCTGGAGTACGACGATCGCGGGATGCCTCGCTGATGGTCATCGATTCGTCAGCGCTGCTTGCGGTCATGCAGAACGAGCCCGAACGGCGACAGTATCTCGAGGCGCTAGAGGCCGCGGACACGCGCCTGATCTCCACAGCCACGTTCGTCGAGACTTCGATCGTCTTGGAAGCGCGCTACGGGGCCGACGGCCTCCGCGATCTGGATCTATTTCTAAGCAAGGCGGAAGCCGAGCTCGTTGCCGTAGACAGCGAGCAGGCGCACGTCGCGCGACAGGCCTATAGCCGTTTCGGCAGGGGACGCCACCGTGCAGCGTTGAACTTCGGTGATTGCTTTTCGTACGCGCTTGCTAACGTCGCGGACGAGCCGCTTCTCTTCAAGGGCGACGACTTCGTTCATACGGACGTCAGGGCGGTCGAGCTAGGAGTACGTGATTCTTCGCCAAACGACGCGAGCGGTGCTCGCGACGAGGTGTCGGCGGACCGCGCTCAAACACAACCGGTTACGCAAGCGGATATCGAAGGCGGGCGAATCCGCATTCCGAGCCGGAACACTAACAGCGCGAAGTCCAAATTGCCGCAGCGACGCACGTACGTCCAGATCCGACTTTGTGGCCGTCATGAGCAGCGGAGCCGATACGATCCCCACTATGACTCCGACCGGGAGCGATCCGGCGTCATCTCGGTGGATCGGGCCGCGCTCGCTCTTCTAATCCAGCCAAACGAACGTCTGAATGTCTCGGTGTTGCCGGACGGCACTGTTTGCCTGGACTACTCGGAATAAGCGCTGATCGAGATCCCACGGCAAGGAGCGCCGCTTCATCGAGGGCGGCTCACGCGGCGCCGGGTAAGCGCTCGAGCCACTCCGCGAGCGGCGCTATTTTCACGCCTTCGCGCTCCTGCCGTTTCGGGAGATCGAGGACGAGTTGCAACGACTCTTTCGGGCGCAGCTTGCGCGTGTAGTAGCGCAGGCTCGGGCTCAAGCTCGCGTCGCCGGCTTTCACTTCGATGAGCCAGTGCACGCGGTGGTCGAAGGTGACGACGAAATCGACCTCGCGGCCCTCTTTGTCCCGCAGGTAGTGCAGGCGCCATCGCTCGCCGGCGCTGTCGTACTTGAGCTCGGTCCACTTCAAGAGCGCGCAAGCAACGAGGTTCTCGAGGCGCACGCCGCTCGTCTCGTCGCTCGCCGCGGCGCAGTCGTAGAAATACACGCGGCGGTCCTTGCGAATGCTGCGTGCAAGGCTTGCCGAATACGGCGGCAGCAGGAACACGACGTAGAGCTTCTCTACGAGCTCCACTCAGGCTCTCGCCGTCGGCGGCGAGACGCGGAGGCTTTGCGCGAGGGAGTCGTAGTTCGCCGCTTGGCCCACGCGGTCGCGTAGCAGCTCGACGAGATCGGCAGGGCCGCGCCACGAGCTCACGCGCGACAGATCGCGCAAGTCCTCGCGCGCAACGAGCTCGAGGCGGTCGTTGCGCAACCGCGCCGCGTCGCCGGGGGTCAGCAGCGCCTCCGGAAACCCGCCCGTCGAGAGCAGTCGCTCGACGCGCGCCCGCAGCCCGAGCTCGGGAAGGAACGCTTTCGACTCCGCCACGTCCACGGGATGCAGCCGATAGAAGTAGTGCCGGCCCGTTAGCGCGTCGCCGGCGCGGCGCAGCGCATCGAGGCGGGCGCTGCCCGTCACGAGCAGAGGGGGCGGTTGCCGAATTCGTCGGCGAGCCCCTTCAGCAAGTTCCTCCACTTCGGCGCCTTGTGCAGCTCGTCGAGCACGACGAGCGACGCGTTCTTGGGCCAAGCGAAGCTGCGGATGATCTTACGGTCGCCGGTCACGTCCCAGTTCAGGTAGACGCCGCGCTCGTCGAGCAGCGACTTCGCGAGAGTCGTCTTGCCGCACTGCCGCGGGCCGGCGAGCAGCACCGTCTTCTTGCGCGGATCGCGCCGCAGCGCCTCGGCCAGGTAACGCACATGGCCATTTTAGTTAGGTCGCGATTGCAGCGACGCCGGACGTGCTCGAAGGTTGGCGACAACCCTCGATCGATGCCGATCGCTACGCCGACCGCGACGACATCTTTCGTGACATGCAAGCCGCCTGAGCATCGAGCTCGTCAGGCCCGAAGATTTCGCGGGCCGTCCGGGCTGCCGTCGAGGAGTTCTTGTCCGGCCTGGGAGCCTCGACGAGTTCCACGCGAAGCGGACTCGGGCAGCCGTGTTTGGCGGCGAAACGAGCGGAGTGCGTATCGCATGAGGCGGACCAGCGTCTGCCGCGAGCTCACGGCAGCATGTACTCGAGGTCGGATGCCGCCGTCGGGTAAACGAACTTGGCATACTTCAGATCTCGCGCCGTCAGCCCCGAGCGCACGGCCAGCGCGAAAAGATTCACGACGTCGGGCGCGTCCGGCCCCACGACGTGGGCGCCCAATACGCGATCCGTGCCCTTGTCGACGAGGGTCTTGAAGCCGTAGCAAGGCTCATTGACCCGAACCGCCGTGTACCAGTGTGGAACGACCTCATGCTTAACCACAAAGTGCAGACCGGCTTCCTTCGCCTCTGCCTCGAGCATCCCAACGCGCGCGAGCGGTGGTAGCGAGAACACCGCGCTCGGGATGCCGTTGTAGTCGACCTGTGCATGGTTGCCTTCCAGCAAGTTCGCGGCGACGGCCTTGCCTTCGAGCGCCGCCACGGGTGTGAGCGGCAACCGGGTGCTCGAAGCATCACCCGCGATGTAGACGGCCGGATTGGATCGGCTCTGTAGATGCTCGTTTGTATGGATCACGGCGCCATCGTGCTCGACTCCCGCTGCATCAAGATCGAGTGCTTCGACAGCCGGTTCGCGGCCTGCACTGTGCACGACGAGGTCCGCGTCGAATCGAGCATCGCCCTCGGAGGTCATCGCAGTGACGGCGAACGCGCTACCGCGGGGTTCGACACGAACGACCTCGTGCCGCAGCTGCACGTTGACGCCGAGCCGACGAGTGCGCTCGACCAACAGCGCCACGAGATCAGGATCGAACGCCGGCAAGGGGCGTGCGCTCCGCTGCAAGAGCGTGACCTCGGCGCCGGCGCGCGCCGCGATATGTGCGAACTCAAACCCAATGTACCCGGCGCCAATGAAGACGATCCGCCGCGGCAGTGTCTCCAGATCGAGAAAGTCGTCGCTCAGGAGCACGTGTTGATGGCCCTCGATCGACAGAGCGACAGGTTCCGCTCCCGCGGCGATGACGATGTAGCGGCCCTCGAGAACCTGTTCGCCGACCGTCACGTGATTCGTACCCGAAAGACGGGCTCGCCCTCGGAAGGCCGCAATCCCCTTCTCGGCAAACATCGCCCGCCGGCGCTCGGGCACGGGATCCGTGAAGCTCCGTTTGAACCGCATCAGCGCCGGCCAATCGATGCCGATTTCACCGCGCACGACTTCTCTTTCGCTCATGCGGTGCGCCGCGTCGATGGCCTCCGCGCCTGCGATCAGCATTTTCTTTGGGTCGCACCCTCGAAGCGCGCAGGTCCCTCCGTACGGACGATGATCGATGACAGCCACTTGCCATCCGGCCGCGCGGCAGCGCGTGGCCGCGACGCTCGCGGCCGTCCCGGTGCCGATGACGAGCAAATCGAACTTCGTGTCCATCGCCGCTCTCCTCTCCGTGGGGGCGCGTATGCCAAGGGTCGTGACTCGACCGCGCCTAATCTGGTGGATCGACCGCCGATCCTCCCAGGAGGGCGCCACCCTTGGCGCTACACTCCGTTGCCGTCATGTCCGCTCACCCGGCGCAGCAGGAGAGCATCTTCACGTCCTTCATGAACGCCTGTGCGCAGAGCTTTAGGCCCTCGACCATTGTGAGGTAGGGGAAGAGCTGGTCGGCGAGGTCGACAATCGTCATGTGGTTGCGGATCGCAAGAGCAGCCGTCTGGATGATTTCACCGGCCGAGTCCGCCAATACCTGCGCACCCAGCAATCGCCCGGCGCCGCGCTCGGCAACCAATTTGATGAATCCATGGGTCTCGAAGTTCGCGAGCGCGCGCGGGACGTTATCGAGCGTCAGCGTTCTTGCTTCGGCCTCGAACCCTGTCGCCTCCGCCCGTGCCAGAGTGAGCCCCACCGTCGCGACCTGCGGGTCGGTGAAGATCACAGCGGGCATCGCGTCGAGATCAAGGGCCGCATTGCCCCCGGTCATGTTGATGGCTGCCCGCGTGCCCGCCGCGGCGGCGACGTACACGTACTGCGGCTGGCTCGTGCAGTCCCCCGCCGCGTAAATATGCGGGGCGGACGTGCGCAACCTCTCGTCGACGATCACCGCGCCGTTGCCTGCGAGCCTGACGCCGGCGCGGTCCAGGTCGAGATCGGCCGTATTGGGACGACGGCCGGTGGCCACGAGCAGCGCATCACAGGCCAGTGTTTCGGCCTGCACCTCAAGCCAAAAGGCCCCGTCATAGGCCACCCGGCGCGGCACGGCGTGCGTGAGCACTCGAATATCTTCCCGCTCGAAGGCTTTCTGAAGCCCCCGGCCGAGCTCCGAATCTTCGTGGGAAAGCAAGGTGCTGCGCGCCACCACGGTCACCTCGGAGCCCAGACGTCGAAACGCCTGCGCGAGCTCGACCGCGACCACCGAACCGCCGATGACGACGAGACGTTTCGGCAGCGTCTCGGCGACCAGCGCCTCGGTCGATGTCCAGTAAGGTGTCTCGGCCAGCCCCGGGATCTCCGGAAGCGATGGCGATGCGCCGGTCGCGATCAGAAACCGATCGGCGATGATGCGCTCCTCGCGCGCCGCGCCGGTTACCAGCACGGTGCGCGTATCCTCGAAGCGGGCGCGTCCCTGCACGAATCTGATCGCTGAGTTGCCATCGAGAATGCTCTGGTACTTGGTCGCGCGCAGCTCCTCGACGCGCGCCTGCTGCTGGGCGACGAGCTTCTGCCATGCGATACGGGGTTCGCTGCGTGCGATACCGCCGAACGGCTGATGCGCTTGCAGATGCGCGACGTGGGCGGCGCGAATCATGATCTTCGAGGGCACGCAGCCGACGTTGACGCAGGTACCGCCCAAGGTGCCTGATTCGATCATCGTGACCTGGGCGCCTGCTTCAGTCGCCTTGATCGCGGCAGCAAACGCGGCGCTGCCGCTACCGATCACCGCCACGTGCAGGCCGTTCGGTCGTCGCATCGATCGCGCCGGCGCGGAATCGTCGATCAACGTGGCACCGTAGCCTGTAGCCTGCACCGAGCGCAGCAACGCGTCCGTGTCGACGTCACCGGCATGCGCAACCGTGGCGAGTGAATCCTCGTAAGAGACACTCGCCCGCACGCCTGGGAGTTCATTCAGAGCACCTTCCACCGTGCGCGCGCAGTGCGCACACGTCGTGCCGGACACCTTCACCCGAGCAGTGGCCATAGTGCTCGACACTTCCGTTTGACATCGGTTCGTCAGAGCAAGCGCGGCGCGAGCAGGTTGACCGCGACCGCCGACAACGCGAGCAATGTCGCCACCCACAGCGCCACCTTCAGCACGGTGCCCGACTTGGGGTTCGCGCAATAGGCGCCCTCTTCGCAGACAATCTTCGGCTTGCCGTACACACGCCAGAAGCCGGCCGCGAGAAAGCCCGCTGTCACCACGAGAAACAGGGGTTGATAGGGTGCGAGTGCCGTCAAATTGCCTATCCAGGCACCGCTGACGCCGAGGCTCAGCAGCAGCAGCGGTCCTATGCAGCAGGAGGAGGCGAGCACGGCGCCGACCACTCCGCCCGCCGCGAGCAGCCCGCGCTTCGCCGTTTCCCCGGTCGGCGTATCGATCATTTCGTAACCTCTGCCAGGCTAAGGGCTCGCAGCGAAGGGACAGCGCCGAGGCGCACACTGTCCCCGCGCCGCGCCGTCACGGCGATGCTCCAGTTGGCTGCACTGTGCGCCCGGCGCGTTTCCGTCATCCGGGATCCTTGACGTGCGCGGGGTAGCCCGCGTTCGTCGACGCCGCGGCGATATCCCGGAGACTCGTAATCGAGTCTTCGAACGTGACGACCGCCTCCTTGCGATCGAAGCTCACTCGAACCGCGGACACGCCCTCGACCTGCTCGATCGCCTTGGTCACCGTCAGCGGGCAGAGCGCGCAATACATCTTCTCCACGGCCAAGGTTGCGGTTTGCTCGCCTGCCCACGCTGTCCCTGCAACAACCGCGAGCGCAGATAAGCCCAGTAATGGCAGTGGCTTCTTCATCACGACCTCCTTCGCTTCGACCATCGGTCTTGAGCTCAAACAATCCGAGCCGCTATGGTAAAAGCTCCAGTTGCTATAGATTCAAGAGGCGATCATGGCCACGCCACGGACCTACGGTATCGGCGAGCTCGCGAGGCAGTCGCAGGTGAAAGTGGAGACCGTACGCTACTACGAGCAATCCGGCCTGTTGCCCAACCCGCCCCGCACCGATGGCGGCCACCGGCTTTACACGGAAACGCATCTCAAACGGTTGGTGTTCATTCGCCGCTGCCGCGAGCTTGGATTTTCGATGAAGGAGATCCGCGGGCTGCTCGATCTCGTCGACGGCCGGAAATACACGTGCGGAGAGGTTCGATCTCTCACGCTCGAGCACGCCGCCGACGTGCGCCGCAAGATCGCGGATCTGCGGGGCCTCGAAAGGACGCTCATGCGCATCGCTTCCGAATGTGAAGGCGGAGCCGTTCCCAAGTGTCCGATCATCGATGTCCTGTTCGATTCCGGAACGCGATTGACGGACGCTCGTCGCTAGCCTTCGCGAGCCCCTGCCGCCAGTGAGGCCGGTCACGCCCCGCATGCACTGCAGCGTCCAGAGAGGGAGCAGCGCTCCGAAGCGAATTGAGAGCGGGGAATCTCTTGAGCGGCTGCCGCCCGCGACGTTCCGGCAAGGAGCGCCGCTTCATCGAGGGCGCCTCACGCGGCGCCGGGTAAGCGCTCGAGCCACTCCGCGAGCGGTGCTATTTTCACGCCTTCGCGCTCCTGCGGTTTGGGGAGATCGAGGACGCGTTGCAACGACTCTTTCGGGCGCAGCTTGCGCGTGTAGTAGAGGTTGGCTGCACAGAGCCGAAAACGAGCTCTCGCCCGGAGCGCTCAAAGGCTTATGCTTGAGCCTTCCACGGAGAGCGATATGAGCCAAACCGAAACCGCAATCTTGGCCGGCGGCTGCTTCTGGGGCATGCAGGACTTGATCCGCAGGCTGCCCGGCGTGGTCTCGACGCGCGTCGGCTACAGCGGAGGCGACGTGCCGAACGCGACGTACCGCAATCACGGAAGTCACGCCGAGGCGATCGAGGTCGTCTTCGACCCGCAGCGGCTCTCGTACCGCGAGCTGCTCGAGTTCTTCTTCCAGATCCACGACCCGACGACGAAGAACCGCCAGGGCAACGACGTTGGCACGTCGTACCGCTCCGGCATCTATTACCTGACGGACGAGCAGCGCGACATCGCCGAGGATACGATCGCCGACGTCAATGCCTCGAAGCTCTGGCCGGGCCCCGTCGTCACGGAGGTGAGGCCGGCCGGGCCGTTCTGGGAGGCCGAGCCCGAGCACCAGGACTATCTGCTGCGCAATCCGGGCGGCTACACCTGCCACTTCGCGCGGCCGCACTGGAAGCTGCCGCGCCGCGCGGCGCGGACGGCCTAGCATGAGCGCCGTACGCGAACCGGAGCCCGAAGAGCTCCGCTGGAAGCACGTCGTCGAGCTCGCGCGCTCGGGCAACGAGCCGCCGCCGCGCCGTGTCGAGAAGACCGACGCCGAATGGCGCGCGCAGCTCACGGGCGAGCAATACCACGTCACGCGAGAGAAGGGCACCGAGCGAGCCTTCAGCTCCGAGATGTGCGCGCTGTTCGCGCCGGCGCGCTATCACTGCGTCTGCTGCGGCACGCCGCTCTTCGATTCGACGAGCAAGTTCGACAGCCGCACGGGGTGGCCGAGCTTCACGCAGCCGCTCGAGCGGGGCGTCGTGGCGTACCACCTCGACACGAGCTACGGGATGCAGCGCATCGAGGCGACGTGCAACGTCTGCGACGCGCACCTGGGGCATGTATTCCCGGACGGGCCGCCGCCGAGCGGGCTGCGGTTCTGCATCAACGCGGTGTCGCTCGAGAAGGCGAAAGCGCCGGAGTAAGGAGCCGTCACCCATTTCGACGGCGAGTCGGTCTAGAGAGCCGGCGAGTCGTTGCCGAGCATCGCGCGGCGGACGAGCGGAATCGGCGGGCCGCCGTAGCTCAAGAACCGGTCGTGGAATTCCTTCCACGCCGCGCGCCCGCCGCGGCTCGCCGTGTAATCCTCGCGCAGCTTGCGGATCATGAGCTTGCCGAGCGTGTAATTGAGATACGCCGGGTCGTAAGTGCCGCGCGCGGATTGCTGGCGCGCCGTGCCTTCGTCCTGGAAGCACTCCGTGCGAAACAGCTCGCGCGACTCCTCTTGAGTCATGCCGCGCGCGTGCAGGCCGATCGCCGAGAGATACCGGCAGTCGCGCAGCAACGCGTTCGAGAGCTGCCCGATGCGCGTCTCGGGGCTTCCGCCGTCGAGGCCGGCCTCGATGACGAGCTCCTCGGCATAGTGCGCCCAACCCTCCGCGAACGCGTAGCCCACGAAGATGCGGCCGAACAGCGACGGCGAGCGCGTCGCGTGCAGGAAGTTCAAGAAGTGGCCGGGCCAGACCTCGTGCACGGACGTGAAGAGCAGGTTCTTGATGCCCGGGACGTACGCGGCCTGCTCCTCGGGCGTCCAGTTGGGGTCGGGCGGCGAGATGTAGTAAACGGACGGCATCCCTGAGTCGTACGGGCCCGGGATGTTGATGTAGGCGGAGTTCTGCCGGTTGTACGGCGGTGCTTCCTCGACGAGAGCCTCCTCGGTGCCGGGGATCGACACCAAGTCCGTGTCCACAATGAACTGCTTCAGCGCCGGCAACTGGTTTCGCGCCTCGGCGACGGGGCCGAGCGGCGACTTCCGAACGTCCATCTGTAGCATGCAATCAGCGAGCGATGCGCCGGGCGCAAACACGGCGCACGCTTCCTCGAGCGCCTGGCGATTGCGCGCGAGATCGGCGCGGCCGATGGCCTCGAGCTCGTCGAGCGGCACCGTGACGCCTTCCGTCTCTTCGAGCATGCGCGCGAAGCGCTCGGGGCCGAGCGCGAAATCCTGCGTTGCCGCCGCGCGCTGGCCCTCGAGCCAGACACCCATGTCGGACATGGCGCTCGCGGCCGCCTCGATGGCCGCCGAGAGCTCCTGCTGCAACGCCGCATCGTCGACGCTCGCGAATGCGGCCGCCGCGTCGCTCAAGTAGAAATCCGCGAAGCCGTTGAAGCCGGCGATGCCGTACTCAACGAACGACAGCGGCATCGGCACCGCGAGGTTCGCGCGGATCTGCTGAACCGCCGGCGGAACCGCGCGCAGATACGCGATGAACGCTTCGAGGCGCGTGGCGGCATCCGCGTACGGCCGCATGATGTAGACGCTCGGATCGAGGCCGTTGTCGAAGTACCACGTGAGGTTCTTGTGCGGCTGGTCGGCGTCCTCGAGCCAGAAGAGCTCGCGGCGCGCGACGTGCGCGAGGTAGTCGCGCTCGAAGGCCTGCGCCGCCGTGAGCTGTGCCGTATCGAACGCCGCGGCGCCTTCGATGGCAATGCGTAGGAACTCGATCTGCCGCGCGAGCTGCTCGTCGCTCCACTCGCCGATCTGGCCGTCGAACTCGTGCCGGCCCTGATCGACGGCGAAGGCCGGATTGAGCTCGAAGAAGCCCTCGATGAACGCGTCGCGGAAGCTGTCCCATTCGGGATTCGGGGCCGGCGCGGCGGGCGCGTTCGCGGCCGGGGCGGACGGCGGCTCGTTCGGCGATTGGCACGCGCCGAGCAGGCACGCCAGGGCGAGGCAAGCCACGAGTCTCATACGGGGATCACAGCACGACGCGGCGTTTGCGTAAACTGCCCCCGATGGCCGTCTACCCGCCCGCCGCACCGACGCTGACCCGCAGCCTGCGGTCGCGCCACGTCGCGTTGATCTCGCTCGGCGGAATCATCGGCGCGGGGCTCTTCGTCGGCAGCAGCGCGAACATCGCCACCGCAGGCCCGGCCGTGCTCTTGAGCTACGGCGTGGCCGGCGCGCTGATGTTCCTCGTCATGCGCATGCTGGCCGAGATGGCCGCGGCCGACCCGGGTGCGCTGTCGTTCGCCGACCACGCCCGCGAAGGCTTGGGCGAGTGGGCCGGCTTCGTCTGCGGCTGGCTCTACTGGTACTTCTGGGTCGTCGTCGTCGGCATCGAGGCCATCGCGGGCGCCGCGATCCTGCAAACGTGGATCGATTTGCCGGTCTGGCAGATCGGGCTCGTGCTCATGGTGCTCTTGACCGCGACGAACCTGCTCTCGACGCGCTCGTACGGCGAGTTCGAGTTCTGGTTCGCGTCGCTGAAGGTGGCGGCGATCCTCGCCTTCATCGCGATCGCGGGCAGCTACGCGCTCGGCCTCACGTCGCCGGCAGGCCAGACCTTCGGCAACCTCGTCGCGCACGGCGGCTTCGCGCCGTTCGGCACGGCGGCCGTGCTCGCGGGCGTCACGGGCATCGTCTTCTCGATGACGGGCGCCGAGATCGCGACCGTCGTCGCGGCCGAGTCGTCGGAGCCGTCGCGCGCGATCGCGAACCTCACGACGTCGCTGATTTTGCGGATCCTGCTGTTCTATGTGGGCTCGGTGCTCGTGATCCTCGCCGTCGTGCCGTGGAACGAGATCGTGCCGGGCACCTCGCCGTTCGCGACCGCGCTCGAGCGCATGGGCATCCCGTCCGCCGCGACGATCATGAATCTCATCGTGCTCGTGGCCGTGCTGTCGTGTCTCAACTCCGGCATCTACATCACGTCGCGCATGCTGTTCGGGCTGGCGGCGCACGGCGACGCGCCGCGGTCGATGGTGGCGCTCGACAGGCGCGGCGTGCCGACGCGCGCGATCCTGATCGGCACGGTGTTCGGCTATCTGGCCGTGCTCGCGTCCGTCGTGTCGCCGCAGCGCCTCTTCACGTTCCTCGTCAACGCGTCGGGCGCCGTGATGCTCGTCATCTACTTGCTCCTCGCGCTCGCGGAAATACGGCAACGCCGAGTGCACGAACGGAACGGCACGCCGCTGCCGATCCGCATGTGGCTCTATCCGTGGTTGAGCTATGCGGCGGTGCTAGGCATCACGCTCGTGCTCGCGTCGATGCTGTTTCGCGCGGCCGAGCGCGCGCAGCTCTTGGGGAGCACGCTGTCCGTCGCCGTCGTGCTGCTCGCCTACGCCTGGCGGCAACGGCGCGCCGCAAAGGCGCGCGGGTGACGCCGATGCCGAAGATGAAGAGCTACGCGAGCTTCGACGACTACCTCGCCGACCAGAGTACGACGAACCAGGCGATCATCCGCGCGCTGCGAAAATTCGTGAAGCGCACGGCGCCCGCGCTCGCCGAGGCCGTGAAGTGGGGCAACGGCTGCTGGATCGGCCAGAGCGGCGCCGTCGCCTACGTCTACTCCGCGCCGGACCACGTGCAGTTCGGCCTCTTCCGCGGCGCACAGCTCGAGGACCCCAAGGGCCTCCTCGAAGGCAAGGGCGCCTACGTCCGCCACACAAAACTCCGCGCCGTGTCCGATATCGACGGACGCGCCCTCGCCGCGCTCCTCAAACAAGCCGCCCGCCAAAGCGCCTCAATTTTGACGCCGCGAACCTCAAAGGCGGCGGTTCCACATCGACTACTCAGCCGCCGCCGCACTCGACGCCCAAAAACCGCCGCCCTGCGACCACGCCAACCGTCAAAGTGAGGCGCTAACGCGGCCGATACGCCGTGCGCGCCGTCTCGCCGTATGGCGCCGGCTGCACCGTCGCGCGGATCGTCGCCTGCTGGTGTCGCTCGACGGTCGGTTTTTTCGTGCCGCCGCCTTCCTCTCCCCAGACGACGGAGACTTTCGTGCCGGGCTTCGCGAGCTTCACGTCGATGACCGCGAGCGACAGCATCGCGCGCTCGTTGAAGCTGTAGCCCGTGTAAGTGGAGAGTCCCACGGTCTTGCCGCCTTTCACGATCTTGTCGAACGGCAGCGTGGCGTAGTTCGCGAGGGGCAAGTCGATGTACTTCGAGAACTTGCCGGGATGGAACAGCTTCGTGAACACCTTGTCGACGTCGTCGCCATTCCAGACGAGCGTGACCTTCTGACGCTTTTGCTTCTTTGCGAGCTTCTCGAGCGCGGCGCGGCCGATGAACTCGTGGTCGAAGCGGACGAAGTTGCCGTAGCCCAGGTCGTACGGCGTGAGATAGTAGCTCTCGATGTTCTTCGAGACGAAGCTGCCGCCGAGCGACGCTGTGGCCTCGTAGCTCGTGCCCTTGAGCCACTGGCGGTACGGCTTCAGGCGCTCGCCCGTGTAGACGGCCGGCAGCGGCGACGGGATCCAGCCGGACTCGAGCGTGCTGGTGGGGTAGGCGCGCGAGCCGACCTTGCGGATGCCGAAGTCGCGGCCGGCCTCGACGATCGCGTCGCGGACCTTCTCGCCTTCGGCCCAAGGCCCGAAAATCTCCCAGCCCGGCTGGCCGACCATGCCATGCCGCAGCGCGCGCACGCGGCAGCCGGCGATCTCGAACACGTCCATGTGGAAGAACTTGATCTCGGGCACAGGCTTGCCCGTGACCCTCTCCATCACCTTCTTCGCGCTCGGTCCCTGGATCTGATAGCGGTAGACGCGCCGCGAGCCTGTCTTGTTGACGAACGAGCGCTCGTCGCGCTCGACCTTCACGTTGTAGCCGCCCGTCTCCGCGTGAAATTGCACCCAATTCAGCGCCGGCGGGCGGCCGACGAGCACGACGCTGTTCGGCGCGAGATGAAACAGGATCGCGTCGCCGATGACGTAGCCCTCGTGGTTGCACGCGACGAACTGCTTCGCCGTATCGACGCGGAAGTTGGCGAACGAGTTGACGCCGAGATCGGAGAGCAGCTTCAGCGTGTCTGGCCCTTCGACGTAGAGGTCCGTCATGTGGTGCGACTGGTCGAATAACGCACACGTCTCGCGCCACGCGCGCTGCTCGTCGCGCCAGTTCGTGAATTCGCTCGGCACGACCGGGAATGCATACGGGCCGATTTGCGAGTTCCGCAGCATCTCGACGGGGTTTTTTGCGGCGCTCAGCGCTCGTTCTAGATTTTCATAGCTCATAGGACTTCGATCTCGACTCGCTTCGAGGCTGGTGGCAGCAAGCCTGGTAGGGTTGGCACCCTAAAGCAACGGCGGCCTCAATGCCACCCCGGGCACCGCGCTTTCCTAAGTCGCGGATTTCGTGCGCCAGCTGTCGGCGTAATTCTCCCGTGCCTCGCGCGCGTACGGCGTCGGCGCGACCTTGACGCGAATCTCGGCCTGACGGTGCGGCTCCGTCGACGTCTTGCCCGTCGGCTCCGGCTCGCCCCAGATCAACGTCAGCTGGTCGCCGATCCGGATGTCGTCGTCCACGACGCCGAGCGACAGCATGCAGCGCTCGTTGAACGAGTAGCCGTTGAACATCGAAATGCCGGCCGGCTTATTGCCGTTCAGCAGCAGATCGGCGTTCGTCGACGCGTAGTTCGGCTGCGGGAAATCGATCCACTTGTACGGCGTGCCGTCCTCGAAGGCGGACGCCACGACCTTGAGCAGGTCGTCGCGATTCCACTCGAGGGTGACCTTCTTGCGGTGCTTTTCGTCCTTCATCTTGAGGAGCGCGTCCTTGCCGATGAAGTCCTTCTTCTTCCAGCCGACGTAGAAGCCGTAGCCGAGCTCGAACGGATTGACGTAGTAGTCCTCGATGTCGTCGCTGACGAAGCTGCCGCCGATCGACCCCGTGGCCTCGTAGCTGTCGGCGCCGAGCCAGTCGCGGTACTCCGCGAGCATGCCGCCGCCCGTGTAGATGGCCGGCAGCGGCGACGGAATCCAGCCCGACTCGAGCGTGTTCGTCGAGTACGCCCGGCTGCCGACTAGAGCTAAATCCACGCCGATGTCGCGCGCGGCCTCGAGAATGGTCGATTGGATGTAGTGCTTGTCGGCGTACGGGCCCCAGACCTCGAGGCCCGGCGCGCCGGCCATGCCGTGGCGCAGCGCCTGCACGCGCCGCGTGCCGATCTTGATCCAGTCGACATGGAAGAACTTGATGTCGGGGACCGGGCCGCCGTTCAGCTTGTCGAAGATCTTGTTCGCGTCGGGGCCCTGGATCTGGAAACGGTAGTGCGTGCGATAGATGGCCTTGCCGTCGGGGCGGCTGTCGGAGCGCGGGTCGTGCGTGAGCCGCACCTTCCACTTGCCGATGGCCTGCTGGAAGCGCACCCAGTTCGCCGTCGGCGCGCGGCCGACGAGCACGAACTTGTCCTCGCGCTCGCGGAAGATGATCATGTCGCCGATCACGTTGCCGGCCGGCGTGACGGGCACGAAGTGCTTCGCGCGGTTCAAATCGAAGTTGGCGAAGCTGTTGACGCCGACGTACTCGAGAAATGCGGCCGAGTCCGGGCCTTCGACGATGAGCTCGTCCATGTGGTGCGTCTGGTCGAACAGCACGGCCGACTTGCGCCAGGCGACCTGCTCGCTGCGCCAGTTCGAGAACTCCGCCGCGACCACTGGGTACACGTACATGCCGATCTTCGAATTGCGCAGCAGCTTGACGGCGCTGCCGTGCGTCTCGATCACGGCGCTCAAGTTATTTGCGGCCATATTTCCTCTTTCCCTACTTCAGAAAAAAGGCGAGCGTCCTCGAGACCGCTCGCCTCTTGCCCGGAGCCTAAGTGTAGCCCCGTTTGTGCCTCAGGTGCCCGTACGCCAGCCGGCCGCGTAGGTCTCGCGGACGAACTTGGAGTAGGGGACGGCGCTCACGGTGGCGCGGATGTTGAGCTGCTTGTGCCGCTCGACCGTGGTCTTGCGCGTGCCGCCGTCGGGCTCGCCCCAGACGAGCGTGACCTCGTCCCCGAGCTGCACGTTCGGGTCGACGATTCCGAGCGACAGCATCGACCGCTCGTTGTAGCTGTAGCCGGCGAACATCGACGCGCCGACGACCTTGCCATTTTTGTCGACGATCTTGTCGAACGACGACGAAGCGTAGTTCGACAGAGGCAGGTCGATGTACTTGTAGTGCTCCTCTTCGGTCCCCGTGAAGAGCGAGCCGAACGCCTTCGTGACGTCCTCGCCGTTCCACGCGAACGTGACCTTGCGCCTATGCGGCTTCCCCGCGATCTTCTCGAGCGCCTCGCGGCCGATGAACTCGTGATCGAACTTCACGAACGGCCCGTAGCCGATCTCGTACGGCGTGACGTAGTAGTCTTCGATGTTGTCGGATACGAAGCTGCCCGCGAGGCTGCCCGTGGCTTCGTAGCTGCCCGCGGGCAGCCATTTGCGATACTTCTTCATGCGCTCGTCGGTGTAGACGGCCGGCAGCGGTGACGGAATCCAGCCGGATTCGAGCGTGTTCGTGGCATACGCGCGGGAGCCGACCTGCGCGATGCCGAACTCCTCGCCGGCCGCGAGGATCGCCTCGCGGATCTTCTCGCGCTCCTTGTACGGACCCCAAATTTCGAGCCCCGGCGCGCCGGCCATGCCGTGGCGCAGCGCGCGCACGCGCTGGCCCTTGATCCGGATGGCGCCCATATGGAAGAACTTGATCTCCGGCACCTTCTTGCCGTTCAGTTTCTCGATGACCTGCCAGGCATTCGGGCCCTGGATCTGGAACCGATACGAGATGCGCTTGACGGCGTTGCCCTTCGGGTTGCTGGGGGAGCGGTCGTCCTTCTTGATCGTGACGCGGTACTTGCCGGTCTCGGCGTGGAACTGGATCCAGTTCGCGGACGGCGCGCGGCCGACAAACACGAGATTGTTCTTCTCGAGGTGGAACAAAATACCGTCGCCGATGACGTGGCCGCTGTAGCTGCAAGGGATGAATTGCTTCGCGCGATCCACGGGGAAGTTCGCGAAGCTGTTGATTGCGAGGTTCGACAGCAGCTTCAGCGCGTCGGGTCCCTTGATGTACAGGTCGACCATGTGGTGCGACTGGTCGAACAGGACACAGCTCTTGCGCCACGCCGCCTGCTCGTCGCGCCAGTTCGAGAACTCCGCGGGCACAACGGGGTAGACATAGGCGCCGATCCGCGAATTGCGCAGCAGGTCGACGGGGTTCTTGGCGGCTTTGAGCACGTCCTCTAAGTTCTTGTGAGCCATGATCAGCTGTGCCCTCCTGAGGCTAAGACGAAAAGCGCTCTTCCGGCGTTTTCGAGGGCGGCTAGTCTAGCATCAGAACCCGGTGGTTCGGCTATGGGGCACGCTTTCCGCCGTTGCCCCCGCGAGCCTCGCACGCGCCGCCGGCGTGCGCGGCGCATTCAAACCATGGCCAAGATCGTATTCAGCGTGGTACTCGGACGCATGGCAGCGGACGTTCGCCTCGGGTCCGGATGGTAATAGCCGCCGATGTCGACGGGCTTTCCCTGCACGCCGACGAGCTCGGCCACGATCTTCCGCTCGTTGTGCTCGAGCTCCGCCGCGACTTTGCCGAAGCGGGCGCTCAAACGCGCGTCCTTCTTCTGGTCGGCGAGCGCGCGGGCCCAGTACATCGCGAGATAGAAATGGCTGCCGCGGTTGTCGATGCCGCCCAGGGCTCGAGACGGCGACTTGTCGCTCTCCAGGAATCGCCCGTTGGCCGCGTCGAGGGCCTCGGCCATGACCACGGCTGCTGCGTTGCCGGTCTTGTTACCGTAGTCCTCGAGCGAGACGGCGAGGGCCAGGAACTCGCCCAAGGAGTCCCAGCGCAGGTAGTTTTCCTTGAGGAACTGCTGCACGTGCTTCGGCGCCGAGCCGCCGGCCCCGGTCTCGTAGAGCCCGCCGCCCGCCAGCAGCGGGACGATCGAGAGCATCTTGGCGCTCGTGCCGAGCTCGAAAATCGGGAACAGGTCCGTCAGATAATCGCGGAGCACGTTGCCGGTCACGGAGATGGTGTCGACGCCGTCGCGGACTCGCTTCAGCGTGGCCCGCATGGCGTTCACGGGCGACATGATGCGGATGTCGAGGCCGTTCGTATCGTGCTCGCGCAGATACCGTCCGACCTTGTCGATGATGTTGCGGTCGTAGGCGCGGTTCTCGTCGAGCCAGAAGATGGCCGGGTGGCCCGTGGCGCGCGCCCGGTTGACGGCGAGCTTGACCCAATCGCGGATGGCCACGTCCTTCGTCTGGCACATGCGCCAGATGTCGCCTTGCTCCACGCGGTGCTCGGTGAGCGCCCGGCCGTCGGCGTCGAGAACGCGCACGGTGCCGCTCGTCGGAATCTCGAACGTCTTGTCGTGCGAGCCGTACTCCTCGGCCGACTGGGCCATGAGGCCGACGTTCGAGACGTTACCCATCGTCGGCACGTCGAACGCGCCGTTCGCCTTGCAGTCGTCGATGACCTCCTGGTAGATGCCCGCGTAGCAACGGTCCGGGATCATCGCCTTCATGTCGTGCAGCTTGCCGTCGGGGCCCCACATCTGGCCCGAGGAGCGGATCGCGGCGGGCATCGAGGCGTCGATGATGACGTCGCTCGGCACGTGGAGGTTCGTGATGCCCTTCGTCGAGTCGACCATCGCGAGCGGCGGCCGCGTGGCGTAGACGGCCGCGACATCGGCTTCGATGGCCTTGCGCTCGGCCTCGGGCAGCGCCTTGATTTTCGCGTAGAGGTCGCCAATGCCGTTGTTCGGCTCGATGCCGAGCCGCTTCAGCGTGTCGGAATGCTTCCTGAACACGTCCTCGTAATACGTCTCCACGGCGTGGCCGAACATGATCGGGTCCGACACCTTCATCATCGTCGCCTTGAGATGCAGCGAGAGCAGCACCCCCTTGGCTTTGGCGTCCGCGATCTGCTTCGTATAGAAGTCGCGCAACGCGCGGCGGCTCAGGCACGCGGCCGCGATGACCTCGCCGTCCTTGACGGGAACGGACTCCTTGAGCACGGTCGTCTCGCCGCGATTCGTCGTGAGCTCGATCTTGAGCTTGCCGGCCTTCGGCACGACGGCCGATTGCTCGCTCGCGTAGAAGTCGCCGCCGCTCATGCTCGCGACGTGTGATTTCGAATCCTTGCTCCAAGCGCCCATCGAATGTGGATGCTTCTTCGCGTATTGCTTCACGGAGGCCGCGACGCGGCGATCGGAATTGCCTTCGCGGAGCACGGGATTCACCGCGCTGCCGAGCACCTTGGCGTACTTGGCCTTGATGGCCTTCTCCGCGTCGTTGCTCGGCTCCTCGGGGTAATCCGGCACGGCGTAGCCCTGGGACTTGAGCTCCTTGATGGCGCCTTGTAGCTGCGGGACCGACGCACTGATGTTCGGCAGCTTGATGATGTTGGCTTCGGGCGTCTTCGCGATCTCGCCGAGCTCGGCAAGATCGTCGCTGACGACTTGGTCCTTCGTGAGCCGCTCGGGGAACTGCGCGAGCAGCCGGCCCGCGAGCGAGATGTCGCGCGTCTCCACCGCGCATCCCGCGGCTTTCGTGAACGCCTGCACGATCGGCAGCAGCGAGTACGTGGCGAGCATCGGCGCTTCGTCCGTGAGCGTATAGATGATCTTGGAGTTCTTCATTCGTCGTTACATCCGGAGCGCGGCGCCGTTTGGGTCGCGGCGCCGCTGTCGCGGCCGAAGGCCGGCCTGGCTGAGCTCGAGCGCGCGTGAGCCGCTAGGTGATCGATGCGCGATAAATGCTCTCGATGGAGGCGTCGAGTGCGGCGTTGAACTCTTCGTCCGACTGCTGCGCCTTCAACCCTTCCGCGAGCGCGCGCGAGAAGCTCGCGCTCATGCCGTTGTTGCGCGCCAGCTTCTTGTTGGCCTCCTCGCGCGTATAGCCGCCCGATAGCGCCACGACGCGCAGCACGTTCTTGTGCTTGATCAAGTCGGCGTAGAAGTTGTCCTTGTCGGGAATCGTGAGCTTCAGCATGACTTGTTGATCGGGCTTCAGCTCCTTCAAGTGCCTCAAGATCTCGGCCTTCAGGAGCTCCTCGGCCTTGTCCTTGTTCGGCGTCTTGATGTCGACCTCGGGCTCGATGATCGGCACGAGGCCCGCGGCGAGGATTTGCTTCGCGATGTCGAACTGCTGCTTGACGACGGCCGCAATGCCGGCCGGGTTCGCCTGCTTGATGACGGAGCGCATCTTCGTCCCGAACACTTTCTTGGCCTTCGCGCGCTTCAAGAGGTCGTCGAGCCCGGGGATCGGCTTCATGAGCTGAACGCCGTCCTTCTCTTCGGCCAGGCCCTTGTCGACCTTGAGGAACGGCACGACGCCCTTGACTTCCCAAAGGTACGTGGGCGTGGGCTTGCCGGCGATGTCGCGATCCATCGTGTTCTCGAACAGGATCGCGCCGATCAGGCGCTTCCCGTTGAAAGCCGGGCTCGTGATGATGCGCGTGCGCATCGCGTGCACGACGTCGTACATGCCCTTCTCGTCCTTCCAGGCCGACTCGTCGATGCCGTAGAGCTTCAACGCCTTCGGAGTGCTGCCGCCGCTCTGATCGAGGGCTGCAATGAAGCCCTTGTCGTTTTTGATCTTGGCGAATTGGTCGTCGAATGTGCTCACGGGGACTCCTTGGGGGCTCTCTCTCGAAGTGGCGTCGACAAAGTACGCGCAAGATGCGACGCGCGTCGCCGCTATTCTAGCGCAGCGCGGCGGCCGGCCTGAACGGCCGGAACCGGTCGGGCTGGTCGGGCCGCGCACGATTGGGCAGAATCCTTCGCCATGCGAGGGGGAGGACTTGCTCTACTGGTCGCGGCCGTCGCGTTCGGTGCGCACGCGGCCGAGCTGCCGCCGGAGCTGCCGCCCGAAGTCAGCCGCGTGCTGACGGGGCACCGTATTCCTGCCACGGACGTCAGCATCGTCGTTCAGGGGCTCGACGACGCGCAGCCGATCTTGAGCCATCTCGCCGGCGAGCCGCGCAGCCCGGCCTCCGTCATGAAGCTCGTGACGACGTGGGCCGCGCTCGAATACCTGGGGCCCGCCTATACCTGGCCCACGGAGATCTATTATCGCGGCGCGTTCGACGGCCGCACGCTCGAAGGCGATCTCGCCATCAAGGGCTACGGCGATCCGTACCTCGTGGTCGAGGAAGTCTGGAAGCTCTTGCACGCGCTTCGACGCACGGGGCTCACGCACATCACGGGTGACCTCGTGCTCGACGACAGCCATTTCGCGGTCGACGAGCCCGACCCCGGCGCGTTCGACGGGCAGCCGTACCGCACCTACAACGTCGTGCCGAATGCGCTGCTCATGAACTTCAAGGCCGTGACGTTTCAGTTCAGACCCGACGCCGCGAACGGCCGCGTGAACGTCACGACGGAGCCGCTGCTCGCAAATCTCAAGATCGACAACAACCTGACGCTCGGCGACGGCCCGTGCGGGGGCTTTCAGGCCGGCATCGCGTTCAACCTCGCGGATGCGAAGCTGCTCGAGCGCGTCGTGCTCGACGGCAAGTTCTCGCGCCGCTGCAACGTCTACAACCTGTCGCGCACGGTGCTCGAGCACGACACGTTCGCGTACGGGCTGTTTTCGTCGCTCTGGAAGGAGGTGGGCGGGTCGTTCAGCGGCAAGCTGCGCAACGAACGGCTGCCGGCCGATGCGACGCCGGCGCTCGTCTGGCGCTCGAAGCCGCTCGGCGAGATCGTCCGCGCGATCAACAAGAACAGTAACAACGTCATGACGCGGCAGCTGCTTTACACGCTCGGCGCCGAGGCGGCCGGCGCGCCGGGCACGCGCGAGAACGGCGTCGCGGCGGTGCGCAAGCTACTTGTGGCGCGCGGCCTCGATACGAGCACGCTAATGCTGCAAAACGGCGCGGGGCTCTCGCGCGACGAGCGCGCGTCGGCGCAGTTTCTCGTGGACCTGCTGCGCGTGGCCTATCGGAGCCCGTGGGCGCCGGAGTTCATCTCGTCGTTGTCACTCGGCGGGCTCGACGGCACGACTCGGGGGCGGTTCGGCTCGGCGCCGGCAACGGGCGTCATGCACTTGAAGACGGGGCGGCTCGATCACGTCTCGGCGGTGGCCGGGTACGTGCACGCGGCCGACGGCCGCGTCTACGTCGTCGCCGTCGTCATGAACTCACCGGACGCGCATCGGGGGCCGGGGCAGGAGCTCGAGGAGGCGGTGCTGCGATATACGTTGGCGCAGCATTGAGCACTCGTTCGACTGCGCGATTCGTAAGCCGTTCGCTTCGCGTGCGGTCGAAGCGATTTTGCGCGGCGGCTACCGACGCGAGGACTTCGTCGACGACGACGTTGGCGGCTCAATAGTTGGCCGCAGGGCCGATGTAGCTGCCGTTCCGCGCGCGCACGACGTCGTCGCGCGAAGGCGCGGCCCGCAGCGCGAGCGCGGTTATGCCGTCGGGGCCGAGGCTGTAGAGATCGAAGTCGGTGTTGAGCGGCACGAGGTTGCCGTCTTTGCGCAGCCGCGAGCGGCTCGTGTCGGCAGCGCGCACGTAGACATATGGCCGGCCCCACGGATCGACGGTGCGGATGCCGACCTCGGCGAGCGTGGTGGGCAGCGAGCTCGTGTCCTGCTGCCAGCGGTACAGCTGCAAGCTGATCGTGCCGATGTCGCTGACGGCGCGCGCGACCCGCGCTCGCTCGACGTAGCCATTGAAGGCCGGAACCGCGAACGAGCCGACGACGAGCGCCGCGGCGAGCACGATCACGCAGTCACGCGGGGAGAAAATCTTGCGAAGCCGTCGAATCATTCTGCGCCCCCCTCGGGGACGCAGCGTGTGCCAAACGGCGGAAGAACGCTGTGACCGCCGTCATTGACGGCGGCTCAGACCGACAACGGCTCCGTGCTGTCGCCGATGCTGTCGACGGGCGCGCCCAACTTATGCAGCATCGCGAGCAGCAGGTTCGACATCGGCGTGTGCGGCGGGAACTGCAAGTGCCGCCCGCCGACGAGCCGCCCCGACGCGCCGCCCGCGAGCAATACGGGCAGCGGGTCGAAGTTGTGTTCGTTGCCGTCGCTCAAGCTGCTGCCGTAGAGAATCAGCGAGTGGTCGAGCAGCGTGCCGTCGCCGTCCGGCGTCCCCCGCAGCCGGTCGAGGAAGTACGTGAGCGCCGCGACGTGATAGCGGTTGAGCACGGCGAACAGATCCTTGTTCTTGCGGTCGTTCGAGTGGTGCGAGGCGTTGTGGAAACCCTCGCGTACGCCGCTGCGCGGATACACGGCGTTGCTGTTCTCGCGCGCGAGCATCAACGTGGATATGCGTGTGATCTCGGTGCGGTACGCGAGCACTTGCAGATCGAACATCACGTTCAAGTGCTCCTCGAACGTGTCCGGCACGCCCGTGGGCGCCTCGGGCAACTCGATGCCGGCCGACAGTCTCCCGTCGACGTTCTTCACGCGCCGCTCCACCTCGCGGACCTCGTCCAGGTAGTCGTCGAGCCGAGCGCGGTCGGCGGCCGGCAGATCGGCGCGCAGCGACGACACCTGATGGATCACGGAGTCGAGCAGGCTGCGCGCCTCGGCGCGCCGCGCAGCGCGCTCCGAGTCCGTGGCGCCGTCGCCGAACAGGCGCTCGAACGCGACCTGCGGGTCGTTCTCCATAGGCAGCGGCAGCGTCGCGGACTTCCACGACAGCGTGTTGCGGTATGCACACGTGAAATTCGCGTCGCAGTTGAGGCCCACGTCCTCGATCGACAGCTCGATCGACGGCAACGGCGTGTCCTGGCCGACGTGCGCGGCCGCGATCTGATCCACGCTGGGGCCCACGAACGCGCGCTCGCCCTTGACCGGATGCGCGCCGCTCAAGAACACGGCCGCCGCGCGGACGTGGTTCTCGGCGCCGCCCGTGTCCTCGCCGGCCCACGGCGCGACGGGCGCATGCGCGAGCCCGCTCACGATGCAAACCTGATTCTTGAACGGCTCGAGCGGCGCCAGGATCTCCGACAGCTCGAACCTCGAGCCCGTCGCGGCCGGCGTCCACTTGTCCATGGTCGCGCCGTGCGGGATGTAGATGCAGCCGAGCCGGCTCTTCGGCTGCGCGGCCGTCTGCGCGAGCGCCGTGGCGGCCGGGACCATCGAGTCGAGCAGCGGCAGCGCGACGGCCGCGCCGGCGCCGCGGAGCAATGTGCGGCGGGACAAGTGCTTCTTCGTTACAAACATCGCGTTGCCCTCACTCCGTTGCGCCGTCGAGCGGCTTCCGCCGCATCTGCATCGGCACGCTGCGCGCTACGCCGAGCACGAGCGCCGACATCTTGTAATCGTCGCGTGCCGCCTGCCGCACGATCTCTC
Source organism: Rhodospirillaceae bacterium (assembly GCA_037445815.1). Lineage (GTDB taxonomy): Bacteria > Pseudomonadota > Gammaproteobacteria > Steroidobacterales > Rariloculaceae > FEN-1219. The sequence goes on along the minus strand of JBBIJV010000008.1, from coordinate 3,154 downwards.
GCACGGCCGGCATGTCGCTCGCCGCGAGCGGCCGTCCCAGCGCGTACGTCAGCAGCTTCTCGGCGAACGTCTGCACGAACAGCTCGCCATGCTCGAGCATGGCGCGCCGTAGGTCCGCGGGGCCTTCGAGCGGCCTCCCGTCGACGAATACGCCGCGCGTGTCCACCGGCGCTTGGGCTTCAGCATCCCGCTGCCGTCCCGTGAAGTCAAAGCTCTCGAGCGCAAAACCGAGCGGGTCGATCAAGTTGTGGCAGGCGCCGCAGGTGGGATCCGCCCTGTGCCGCGCGAGGCGCTCGCGCATCGTCGTCGGCGCCGCGCCGGCCGGCGCCGTCTCGTCGAGGTTCGTCTCCACGTTGTCGGGCGGCGGCGGCGCCGGCGTGCCGAGCACGTTCTCGAGGATCCACTGGCCGCGTTTGACGGGCGAGGTGCGGTTCGGCGCGGACGTCACGGTCAAGACGCTGCCGTGGCCGAGCAGGCCGCCGCGCGCGCCGCCGCTGAGCTCGACGCGCCGGAAGCGGCTGCCGCGCACGTTCGGGATGCCGTAGTGCCGTGCGAGGCGCTCGTCGACGAAGGTGTAGTCCGCCGAGAGGAGCTCGAGCACGCTCGAGTCCTCGCGCAGAACCGTCGCGAACAGAAGCTCGGTCTCTTTGCGGAAGGCTTCGCGCAGGTTGCCGTCGAACTCGCCGCTCGTCGGGTTCACGGCGTCGAGCTGGCGAAGCCCGAGCCATTGCGATGCGAAGCTCGCGACGAGCGCGTCGGCCTTCGGGTCGGCGAGCATGCGCCGCACCTCGCGCTCGAGCACGGCCGGCTTCGACAGCTCGCGGGCTGCGGCCGCAGCGAGAAGCCGCTCGTCGGGGATGCTGCTCCACAAGAAAAACGACAGCCGCGACGCGAGCTCGACGTCACTCAAGCGATACGCTTCGCCGGCCGGCAAGTCCTGCGGCTCGTGCTCGAACCGGAAGATGAACTCGGGATCGACGAGCACGCGTGCAACGGCGCGCTGGATGCCTGCGTCGAAAGAGCTCTCTGCGCGTCCCGCCGCGTAGAACTCGAGCAGTGTCGCGACGGCGGCATCGTCGGCCGCCACGGGCCGTCGGTAAGCGCGTTCGGCGAGCCGCCGCACGATCTCGGCGGCGCAGGCCTGCTCGTCGCTTTCGCCTTCCGGCACGCAGACGAAGATCTTGCGCCGGCTCGGCGTGTCGCCGACGCCGGCCGCGTTCTTCGGGCCCACGATCGAGACGCTCGTGACGCCGGGCGTCGGGGCGTGCACTGCAAACAGGTCGTCGACGCCGCGCGCGTCGCGCTTGCGAATGATAGCGACGCCGACCGTCTGCGGCCCGGCGGGAATCGGGAGCGTCGCGCTGCGCGGCCCGCCGCGCGTCAGCACGGCCGCGCGCTCGCCGTTCAGCGTGATCTCGACGTCTTCGTCACCGCCGAGCGCTTCGAGGCCGAAGCCGCCGCCGCCGCGCGCGACGCGGATCTCGTACTCGGCGTCGAGCGGGAAGAAGTGCCGCACCGTCATGCCGCCGCGCGTGCCGAGCGGCTGCCCCTCGAGGTGCTCGGCTTGGACGAGGCCGCGCGGCGCTCGATAGGTCGCGATACTCGAGCTCGCCTCGGCGTCGCCGACGGCGAGCCGGCTCAAGCGCGCCGCGGCCGAGACGTACGCCGAGAGCAGCGCCGGCGAAACGCTGAGCGCGCTCGCCACGTTGTCGAAGCCTGCGCTCGAGTCGTCGGAGGGAAGCAGCGTCGCCGCGTCGACGGTGACGTCGAGCAGGTCGCGGACGGCGTTCGCGTACTCGAAGCGATTCAGCCGGTGCAGCGCCGGAGCGCCGGGATTCGGGGCGGCGCGCGCCGCGGCGTCGAGCTCGTCTTCGAGCCAGCGAACGAGCGCTGCGACCTGCGATGCGTCGGGCCGCGGTTCCCCGGGCGGCGGCATCAAGTGCCCGCGCAGCTTGCGGATCGCCGTTTCCCAGACGTCGGCGTGTGCGGCGAGGCTCGTGCGGTCGATGGCTTCGAACGTGAGCTCGCCGGCGCGCTCGGCGTCGTTGTGGCAACCGACGCAGTAGCGGTCGAAGAGCGCCCACTGGTCCGCACGGCTCGGCCCGCGCATCTCGAGCCCGTGGAATGCCGCGGCTGCCGCGAGCGCCGCGATGCCGGCCAAGCCGAATGTTGCGATGGGGCGCACGCGTCAGGGCGGAAGAATCTGCGGGGCGCCGAGCTCTTCGAGCAGCGCGATCGTGGCCGGCTTGCGCTCGGCGCCGACGGAAGCGAGGAACACGCCCTCGGCCCAGCGAAGCGCCGAGCGGCCCTCGTTGTCGACGACGTCGAGCCGCGCGCCGTTGGCGGCGAGCAGCCGGATGATGTCGTTCGCGCCGCGGTTCGCGGCCCCCAAGAGCGCCGTCAAACCCATCGAATTCGCGGCGTTGACGTTTGCGCCGTGCTCGAGGCAGAGCCGGATCGCCTCGAGCAGCGATTGCGGGGATTCCGTGTACGTTTGTGCCACCACCCAGTTCACTCCGGACGCGGCCATCAGCGGGGTCGTTCCCGCGAACGTCGGCAGATTCGGGTCGGCGCCGTGCTCGAGCAGCAGGCGCATCGTCGCCACGTCGCCCGAGAGCGCCGCGCGCAGGAACGGCGTTTGGCCCGTGAAGTCGACCCACGACACGTCGCCGAGGGAGTAGAGCCAGCGCCGGCTCGGCGGCAGCTCGCGCGTTCGTGCGTTGACGTTTGCGCCGTGCTCGACGAGCTCGCGGATCATCGCGAGCAGCGGCTCCCGGTCGACGCCGTTCGTCGTGGGGCTGTCCGTGTCGCGGTTGTTCATGTCGAGGTTGCGGTACTCGACGGCCGCGAAGAGCGGCGTGCGGCCCCAGAAGTCGTCGGCGTTCACGTCGGCGCCGTGCGCGAGCAGCAGGCGCGCCACGTCGAGCTGGTCGTTCAAGAGCGCCATCAAGAGCGGTCGGATGCCGTTCGCCTCCGCGAGCTCGATGTCGGCGCCGGCCGCGAGCAGCAGCTTCGCTTCCTCGGTGCGGCCGTCACGCGCTGCGTACAAGAGCGGCGTCATGCCGCCCGGCGCGGCCGCGCGCCTGCCGCGATCGGGCACGCCGCCGCGGTTGATGCCGACGCCCTCGGAGCCGCAGCCCGTGCCCTTGCACGG
>JBBIJV010000007.1:0-37188 GCA_037445815.1 Rhodospirillaceae bacterium | reverse complement strand
GCTGGCCAGGTCAGCGCGGTGCACCGCCCAGTGCAGCGCCGTCGTGCCGTCCGCGTCGGCGTCGTTAGGGTTGCCGGCCTCCGCGAGCGCGCGCCGCACGTCGGATGCCGCGCCGTGCTTCACAGCGGACAGCAGCGCGCCGCCCTCTGCTGTCGCGGCGCAGGCCGCGAGGCTCAGCAGCGCGAGCAGCGATCGGACGAGCGTCATGCGTCTCATGCCGCGAGGTTCACGCTGCCGGTGCTGTTGCCGATCGCTTCGACGGGCACCCCCACGCGGTCGAGCAACGCGACCAGCAAGTTTGGCATCGGCGTGTTGGCCGGCTCCGCGACGATCCGCCCCCCGCTGCCCGCGGGGCCGCCGACGACGCAGAGCGGCAAATCGAAATGTGCGTGCAGGTTCGGATTGCTGAGCGACGCCCCGTACAAGAACAACGACCGATCGAGCAGCGTGCCGTCGCCGTCCGCCGTCGAGGCGAGCCTGCTCAAGAACCCGGCGAAGAGATCCGTCTGATACGTGTTGAGCTTCGCGTAGCGCTCGATGTTCTCGGGCCGTTCCTGGTGGTGCGACATCGTGTGATGGCCCTGCGTGAGGCCGATCTCCGGGTAGGTGCGGAAGTTCAGCTCGCGCCCCAGCATGAACGTGACGACGCGCGTGAGATCGGCTTTGAACGCGAGCCACATGAGCTCGAACATGAGCTCGACGTGATCGCCGAACACCTCGGGGATGCCGGGCGGGCGCTCGAGCGCCGGCAGTCCCGCTGCGTCGCCCAGCGCCGCCACGGTTTCGATGCGCCGCTCGACCTCGCGCACGGCCGCGAGATACTCGTCGACCTGCACGCGATCCGCGGGGCCGAGCTCGCGCGTCAAGCGCGCGAAATCCTGGCCGACGAAATCGAGGATGCTCTTGTTCTGCCGCGCGAGCGCGGCCCGCTGCGCGGTCGTGCCGCCGTTGCCGAACAGACGCTCGAACACGACGCGCGGATTGTTCTCGCTTGGGTTCGGCGTCGTCGGCGAGCTCCACGACAGCGTGTTCAAGTACACGCAGCTGTACGCGCTGTCGCACATTCCCGCGAGCACGCTCAAGTCGATCGACAGCTCGAGCGACGGCAGCACGGTCTCGCGGCCCAGCACTTCCGCCGCAATCTGATCGGCGGAGACACCGCACTCGATGTCGGCGCCTTCGGTGCGCTTGCAGCGCACGCCCGTGAGCCACGCGGCCGTTGCTTTCGTGTGATCGCCCGTCGCGCCGTCCTCGGCATTCGCCTCTGCCGCGGTCTGCGCGAGGCCGGTGATCACCGTGAGGCGGTCGCGATAGGGGGCGAGCGGCGCCAGAATCGTCGAGAGCTCCGTGAGCTCGCCCTCGGACTTGGGCGTCCAGTAGTCGATGCCCGTGAAGTTCTTCGCGACGCCGTTCGGCAGGTAGACGAACCCGATCCGTTTCACCGGCGGCGCGTCGGCCGCGAACGCGGGCACCATCGCGTCGAGTAGCGGCAATCCGATCGCGGCACCGCCGCCCTTCAAGAACGTGCGCCGCGGCAAAGCTCGTTTGGTGACGATCAAGGCGCTGCCCTCCTCATGCGAAACGGCGTGCTTTCGACGACGCCCAGAATGAGCTCCGAGAAGCGATGGCCCTTGACCGCGGCGTCGCGGACGATCGCCCGCACGGCCGGCATGTCGTAGTGCTCGAGCCCGCGGCCGAGGGCGTACACGAGCAGCTTCTCGGCGAGCGTGGTGCGGAAACGCTCGGATTGAAGGAGCGCGGCGCGGAACTCGTCGAGGTCGGCGAACGCCGTGCCGTCCGGGAAGACGCCCGCCGACTCGATCGGCATTCCGAGCTCGTCGATGGTGCGCCAACGGCCGGTCGCGTCGAAGCCCTCGAGCGCGAAGCCGACGGAGTCCATCGACGCGTGACACGACGCGCAGGTCGGGTTCGCGCGATGCGCCGCGAGCCGCTCGCGCAGCGACAACATCTTGCCGTTCCCGTCCGTGAGGCCCGTCGCGTCGAGCGGGGGTACGTTCGCCGGCGGCGCCGGCGGCTCGGCGCCGAGCAAGTTCTCGAGAACCCAGTGGCCGCGGACGACGGGCGAGGTGCGATCCGCGTGTGAAGTGACGGCGAGCAAGCTGCCGTGGCCCAGCACGCCGCGGCGCGGGCTATCCGCAGGCAGCTGCACGCGCCGGAAATGACTGCCCTTGATGTTCGGCAAGCCGTAGTGTCGCGCGACGCGTTCGTTGACGAACGTGTAATCGGCGTTCAGCAGGTCGAGCACGCTGCGGTCCTCACGCAGCACGCTTGCGAAGAAGAGCTCCGTCTCGCGGCGCAGCCCCTCGCGCAACGTGTCGTCGAAGTTGGGGAAAACGCTCTGCACCGGGATCACGGCGTCGAGATTGCGCAGGTAGAGCCACTGACCCGCGAAATTCGCGACGAACGCGTCGGCGCGCGGGTCGGCGATCATGCGCCGTACCTGGCGCTCGAGCTCGCGCGCGTTGCCGAGCGCGCCGCGCTCGGCCGCGCGCAGCAACTCGTCGTCGGGGATGCTGCTCCACAAGAAGAACGAGAGCCGCGATGCGAGCTCGACGTCGCCCAAGCGGTAGACCGAGCCCGGCGCCGCGCCCGGAGGATCGCGCTCGACGCGAAACAAGAACTCGGGGCTCACCAGCAGCGCTTTCAGCGCGACCTGGATGCCGCTTTCGAAGCTGCCCGCTTCTTCGTGCGCCTGCCTGTAGAAGCCGACGAACGGCGCGACGTCGGCGTCCTGCACGGGGCGACGGTAGGCGCGCCGCACGAGCGTCGCGAAAATTTGCCGCGCACAGGCTTCGCTCTCGGGCGTCACGCGGGCCTCGGCACCGGCCGGGCGGCAGACGAGGACGCGCTCGCGGCTCGCCGTGTGCCCGGCGCCCGCGGCCGCATACGGCCCGCGGATTTCGACGCGGCGCAAGTAGGAACCATAGCGGCCTTCAGGAATGTTGAGGCCGCGCGGGAACGGGCGAAGGAACGGCTCGCGCTTGCCCGTCACGAGGGATGCGGCCTTGTCGAGGAACGTGACCGTGACCTCTCGTTGCCCGGCCTTGACGGGCACCCGGACGCTCCAATCCTCATCGGCCCGGTTACGCGCCTGCTGCTCTTCGCGAGCGACGCGCCGATTCATGCGGCCGCCGAAGTCGTCGGCGTCCTCGGGCCGCGACGGCAAGAGATTTGCCGCGGCGAGCGTGAAGATCGCGACGCGCTGGCGGTCGATCGCGATCTCGAGCACTTGCGGCTCGGGATAGGCCGGCATGCCTTCGTTCAAGTCGCGCGCGAGCGCGGCCGAAAAGACGTACTCGCCGTCCTCGGGGAACGTGTAGTCGATGCGCAAGCCCCCGCGCGTGCCGAACGGCATGTCGGGCAGCCGGCGTTCCTGCGAGCGGTCGTCGGGGACGTGGAACGAGTCGATGCTGACGAACGGCGCCGCCGTGCCGACGGCGAGCCGGCTCAGCTTGTCGGCCGCGGCGAGATACCGCTCGAGCAACGTCGGCGACAGTTTCAGCACGCCGGCGATGTTGTCGAAGCCGTAGCTCGCGTCGTCGCCGGGCAAGAGCGCCGACACGTCGACGTCGAGGGCGAGCAGATCGCGAACCGCGTTGCGATACTCGTTCCGATTCAACCGGTGAAATGGCACCGTCCGGCCGGGGTTCGGCTCCTGCTCCGCCGAGCGATCGAGCTCGCCTTCGAGCCATGCGAGCACGGCACTGGCCTCGGCCGCCGTCGGCCTCGGCCCGCCGTCGTGCGGCGGCATCAGCCCCGACTCCAGCTTGCGCACGACGCGCTCCCAGACCGCGGCGTCAGCGACGACGTCTCCGGCGTCGAGCGACTCGAGCGAGAGGTCGGCCGTCCGCTCCCCGTCGTCGTGGCAATCGAAGCAATAGCGCTCGAGCGTCGCGCGCTGCGCGGCGGCGACCTGCTCGCGCGACGGCCCGCACGCCGCGAGCAGCAGCGAAACGGGCACGAGCAAGGCAAGCTTGACGGCCGCTTGCGCGCACCGAGTTCTCGCTCGTGCTCGAACGTCGATCATGCTCCCTCCCCGGGGAACGCGAAGACCGTATCCGGACGTTGTCACCGGGTCAACGCTGCCTCGCCGCACGACGCGCCACAATGCGCGAACCGAGACATGGACCGCGGTGACGCGTGATTGCCGACGCGTGGGCGCGCGACTACTCTACGCTTGGGGGTCGCGTCGGAGAATTCGGAAGGGGGGGTGCGAGTGACGCCCGCAGCTCGGCACGCATGGCTCACGGCCGCGCTGTGGCTCGCGGTACCCGCGCTTGCGCAGCCGGGTCCCGGCGCAGCTGCGCGCGAGCCGCCGCTCGTCGTGCTCGCGCCGAAAGCCCAGAGCCCGGCGTGGACCGGAGTGCACCGGCCGCACACGAAGCTGCGCGACGTGCTCGCACGGCACGAGGGCGAAGCGGACTGGGCCGAGACCGTCGTCGACGACGAGAGCCTTACCGCACGGTGGATCTCGATGGGGCCCGGCCAAAAAACGCCGCGGCGCATGAACGGCGATACGCGCGAGTGGTGGATCGTGCAGTCGGGCACGCTGAAGTTCAGCGTCGAGGGGCGTGAGCCCGTCGTCGCGACGAAGGGCTTCATGGTGCAAGTGCCGTATCGCACCCTCTATCAGATCGAGAACGTCGGCACGGAGCCCGCGCTGCGCCTCGAGGTGAACGTGGCGAGGGCGCGCAAGCTCTATCCGCTCGACGAGACGCCCGAGGCGCTGCCGGGATTCGATTACATCCCGACGCGCGTGACGGGCGGCCGCGGCGCGCTCGACGCCGATAACCGTCCCGTGGTCGACTTCAACAAGGTGGTATTGGGCGAGGAGCGCGCCGGGCCGTTCGTCGTCGACGATCGCAGCTTCGCTAACATCATCATCGGCAGCTACCAAGCTCCGCAGCCGGACAACAAGGGTCACTTCCACGAGGAAGGCGGCGAGTTCTGGCTGATCATGCTCGGGAAGATCCGCTACACGATCGAAGGGTTGCCCCAGTTCGAGGCCGAAGCGGGCGACGTCGTGTACGTGCCGCGGCAGACGTGGCACCTGGCGAGCTTCGGCGGCGAGCCGGGCTTGCGCTCGTGCCGTCTCGCGATGAACGGCTTCCCGGATCAGGCGCACCTGTTCGAGGCGGACTGAACGGCCGAGCCCCGCGGGCGGGTCTCGATGGGTGCGGAAACGCCACGAACGAACCCGCGGCGCGAAACCTTCGCAGCCCCCTCGGGGACTCACTCGCCGGTCACCAATGGGGGGAACACCACCGTGAGAACTTCTGTCGCCCTGGCCTTGCTGGCTCTCGTCGCGAACGGTACCGCATTCGCCGGCGAGCTCTCGGGTACTCCGGCCCGAGGCCCGCGTACTGCGGCGCTCTACGTCGAGGTACCGCTTGGCGCTCGCCATCGGCACAAACCGGCTTTTGGCCTGCGCTTGCAGGAGCTCACGCTCCCACACACGAGCTTCGCTGCCGCACGGTACGCCGCTGGCCCATCTCGAACCCTGCTCGACGTGCCGCTCTCGGCGCGCAAGGACGACCCGCTGCGCGGTGCCGGCGCCGCTATGTTGCTCGGCAAAGGCGCGATCGTCGGCATCGTCGTCGGGGCCGTGGTCGCCGTCAGCGTCATGAGCGACGACGACGGAGACGGCGGAGGCTACTGACCGCGCCTTCCTGCTCCCCCGCCCTCGATTCGCCGCAGAGCGTACTTTCAGGCTCGATTCAGCTGCCCGGCCGTAAGGTCGCGGCATGCTCGCCCCGCCGGCCAAAAGGAAGCGCTCGTTCGAGCTGATCCAGGTCATCCTGACCTTCATCAGCGTGTGCGCCTTGGCGGAGGCGAGCGCAGTCGGCAACGCGCCGCCCGACGGGCCGGGCTTTCACGCCCCCACAGGGGAACAGGACGGTGCCACGCGCGACCGGCGCTTCGCCGATCTCGCACGCGTCGAGCGCAAGCGCCGCGAGGCCGAGCAGCGGGCGCATCGCCGCAGCCCCGCGCTCGCGCTCGTCGCCGGTGCCATCGACGCCCGTGACGCCTCTCCCTCTGGCACCGGGAGCGCGCCGTCCCTGCATTCCAGTATTTGCGCAAGCTGTCGCATTTCAGAGACAGCCTCGTCGCTGGCGAAGCATCGGAGAGGCATCGGGATCAATGGGTTGCGGTAGAGCGACACATGGCACGCGACTTGCAGACGCCGCCTCGACCCCCGCAACTGGAGTGACCTGCATGACACGCTTGGCTTTCGCGACGCTCGTGGCTCTTGGTTTTGGCGCAGCAGCCGCGGCTCAGCAGCGGTCAGCGCCGCCCCACCAGTCCCACTTGAGCTTCAAAGAAGCCGACTCGAACGGCGATGGCCGGATCAACCGCAGCGAAGCCCGTGCCGTCGTCGGCTTGGATTTCGCGCAAGCCGATACGAACGGCGACCGCGTGTTGACGCGTCAGGAATTCGTCGACGCGCTGACCGGCTCCGCCCCAACCGGCGCTGGGCCGCTCGTCCACGACGCCTCGGAAGTGCCGTTCGAGCAAGCGGACAGGAATCAAGACGGCAAGATCGACCGCGACGAAGCGCGCGACATCGACGGTCTCGATTTCGTGGACGCCGATTCCGACAATGACCAAACTCTGACGCGCGCGGAGTATCGCACGGCCATGGTCGAGTCGCGGCAGCGCGGCTAGCCGACACCGCTACCGTGCATCCGCGCCGCCGCGAGCGCGCGGCCGGCCTCGATGCTCATGGCCCGTCGGTCGAGCCGTCGGAGCCTCGCTCGAGACGAATCAGGGCCGCGAGGACGAGCCACGCGAGCAGCACGCCGATCGCCGCGGTGCCGAGGTGACCCAGGCCGATCGCGACGCCGAGCGCAGCCGTCATCCAGATGCCGGTCGCTGTCGTGAGCCCCCGGATGACTTGCTGATCCTCGAGCTTCAGGATGGCGCCGGCGCCGAGAAACCCGATGCCGGTGACGAGGCCCTGCACGACGCGCGACATCGCGTCCTGCTGCATACCCGCCTCGGCGGCGGCGATCACGAAGAGCGCCGTGCCCAGCGCGACGAGCATGTGTGTGCGAAGCCCCGCCGCTTTGCCGGCGCGCTCGCGCTGGTAGCCGATGATTCCTCCGGCCATTAGCGCAGCGAGCAGGCGGATCAGCACGCGCACGACTTCGCGACTGTCGGGCATCGAGCCTGCGAGCTCTTCGAGTATGAGATCCATGCGCCGATTATGGGCCAGCCGCGCTCATTCGAATGGAAACACGACCGGCAGCAGCGGCACTCCGACGGCGAGGACGATCGCGTCGATCGGCAAACCCAGCTTCCAGAAATCCGCGAACCGGTAGCCGCCGGGGCCCAAGATCAGCGTGTTGTTTTGATGGCCGAACGGCGTGAGAAAGTCGCACGAGGCGCCGATCGCGACGGCCATCAAGAACGCGGCGCTGTCGACGCCGATGTTCTGCGCGACGCTGTGCGCAATCGGCGCCATGACCAGCACCGTCGCGGCGTTGTTCAGCAGCGGCGTGATCGCCAGCGTCGCAGCCAGTATCAGGCCGAGCATCGCGTGCGGCGGCAGGCCGCCGGCCAGCGACACGAGCGCGTCGGCCGCGAGCTCCGCCGTGCCGGTCGTCTCGAGCGCGGCGCCCACGGGGATCAGCGCCGCGAGCAGCACGACGACGGGCCACTCGATAGCCGCATACACGTCGCGCGCGGGCATGAAGCCCAACGCGACCATGACCGCCGCGCCGATCACGAACGCGATGGCGGCGGACGTCGCCCCCACGAGCACGAGCGCGACGGCTCCAGCGAACACCGCGAACGGCAGTACGACGCGCCGCGGCGACAGCACGAGCCTGCGGTCCGCGAGCGGCAGGCAACCGAGCTTTACGACGATATCGGGCAAGTCGTTCGCCGGCCCCTCGAGCAGCAAGACGTCGCCGGCGGCGAGCGGCACGTCGCGCAGCCTCGTCGTGATGGGCCGGCCGCGCCGCGAGAGCGCGAGCAAGTTGGCGTCATAACGAGCGCGCAGACGCAGCGAGCGCGCCGTGCTGCCCTGCACCCACGACGTGGGCGTGACCACGGCCTCGACCGTGTCGAGCATCTGGCGCACCGGCGCTCGCGGCTCCTTGCCGCTCCTTTTCGCGGCCTCGTTCGGCACCGGCACCGAGGCTTCGGCCGACGGCAGGTCGGGCGGTGAGTTCGGCGCCGCGGCGACGAGGGCCATCTGTCCCGTCTTGACGAGCTCTTGCAGCGCCTCCGTCTCGGCCTGCAGCAGCAACACGTCGCCTTCTTGCAGCACGTAGCTCGAGCTCGGCCGCAGCCGAGTGTCGCCGTGCACGAGACCGAGCACGACCGTGGTGTCCCCGCCCGCGTCCTCCAGCTCGCGGATGGTCTTGCCGATCAGCTTCGATTTCGCGGGCAGGCGCGCTTCCGTGACGTAGTGGCCGACGTCGAACAGCGCCGTCTCCGATCTCGCGTTCTCGCGGCCGCGCGGTAAAAACCGCCAGCCGACCGAGACGATGAACGCGATGCCGGCCAGCGTGATCGAGACGCCGACGGGCGTGAAGTCGAACATCTCGAAGCGCTCGCCGCGCAGGCGCTCGGCGACCTCTGCCGTCAACAGATTCGGCGGAGTGCCGATCAGCGTCGAAGTGCCGCCGAGCAGCGTCGCAAACGATAGCGGCATCAAGAGTAACCCGGCCGAATACCCGCCCTTGCGGGCACCCGCCACCGCGATCGGCATCAGCAGCGCCAGCGCGCCGACGTTGTTCATGAAGCTCGAGAGCAGCGCGCCGATCGCGCAGAGGCCGCTCATCAGCGTCAGCGGATGCCGTGCCACGCGCAGCAACGGGGCCGTCACCGCATCGACGGCTCCCGACCGGGCCAGCGCATTGCTCATCACGAGCACGGCCGCGACCGTGATGACGGCGTCGTTCGCGAAACCAGTGAACGCTCGGCTCGGCTCGACGAGCCCGAGCAGCACGGCGGAGATCAACGCTCCGAGCGCGACGAGGTCGTAGCGAACGCGGTCGGAGACGAACAGCGCGAAAGCCACGCCGAAGATGACGACGAGGGCCGCCTGATCGAACGTCATGAAGACGCGCGTGCGCGCTCGCCACGATCGGTCATAGCGGCACCGTACCGCGCCGCGCGCGGGCGTGACAAGCCGGCGGAGCGCCGGTCCGCGTCGTGCGACGCGTGCGCGGAGCGGCGTGCTTGCCGGCCGTTCGTCAGAAGCTCAGATCGATGCCGATCACGTAGCGCCGGCCGTAGAAGTCGAACAGCCGGCCGTTCGTGATCCGCGTGCCGCTGAACTGCGCGAACGACGCGGCTACGGGCGGGTCGCGGTCGAACAGGTTCTGGACGTTGAAGAAGATCTCCCAGCTCGTGGCCGCGCGCTCGGGACCCCACGTGAACCCGATGTCGGTGTAGTAGCGCGAATCGACGGAATTGTCGTCGATCGTGACGCCTTCGACGTTGTCGAAGTCGAGCGTACCCGAGCCGATGAAACGCTCCTGCGCAAACAGGCTGAACGGCCCCTTGGCGTAGCGGAGATACGTCGTGGACTTGAACTCGGGCAGCGAGCCATCGCCGGTCTCGCCCGCGACGTCGCGTTTCGCAGCGCCGCGCGCCGTCGTCGAGTTCTCGTTGAGCCACGTCGCGAGTAGGCGCGCCGACAGCGTGCCGCCACCCGCGAGCTGCTTGCGGTAGCCGATCTCGACGTCGGTGCCCACGACGCGCGCGCCGCATCCTGGTTCACGAACGCGTTGTCGACGATCATGACGCGGTTCGACACGGGATCGCGCGTGACCTTGTCGCAAAGCACGTTGAAGCTGAAGCACTGATCCACGAGGCGGCGCGCGCAGGCTGCCGGGTTCAGCCGGGTTCGACCACCACCTGACGAAGCCCGTTGATCCGGATCGCCTCGAAGCGCTGCTGTCGGCGACCTGAGCGGCGGCCGCTTTGCTTCGGCACCGGTCTCGTTCACGACACCATGCCTGCCGTACACTGCCGCCGGTGACGTATCGCTGGGAACGACTCGACGACGCTGCGCTGCTTCGCCTCCGCTTTCGCGACCTCGGCCTCGAGATGGCGGGCAGTCCCGTGCATGCGGATACGTTGGCGCTCGGCGAGCAACTCGAGCGGCGCGGATTGCGCTTCAAGCCGCACTTCTGGTTCTCGACGGAATGGTTCTCGCCCGACGGCGTACCGGGCGTCGCCGTGCCGTTCTTCCTCGCGTCTCGGCGGCTTCTCGATCTCGAGCGGCGCATGACGGGCGAAGCCGAAGGCGACAACCGGCGTTGGCGCCAGCGCATCTTGCGGCACGAGGCCGGGCACGCAATCGACACGGCGTTCGGCCTGCGCCGGCGCCGCGATTGGCAACACGTGTTCGGCCTCGCGGCGGCGCGCTACTCGCGCGACTACAGCGTACAGCCGCGCAGCAAGCACTACGTGCTGAACCTCGAGCACTGGTACGCACAGAGTCATCCGACCGAGGACTTTGCCGAGACGTTCGCCGTCTGGCTTGAGCCGCAGGCGCGCTGGCGCGCGGAGTATTCCGGCTGGCCGGCGCTCGCGAAGCTCGAGTTCGTCGACGAGCTCATGACCGAGCTCGCCGGCCGAGCGCAGTCGAAACGCGACCGCTCCGTCATCGAGGCGTTGACCGACAACCATCGAACGCTGGGCGAGCACTATCGCCGCCGCGTCCGCCACGGCGCGGGCAGCGAGCGCTATGACGCCTGGCTGCTGCGCGCGTTCCCGCAGCGCGGCGCCTCGGACAGGCCGGCCGCAGAGCCATTCCTGGCCGAGATCAGGCCGCAGCTCACGCGCTCGCTGCTGCGCCGCACCCGTTGCCATCCGTACACCGTGTTCCAGGTGTTGCGCGCCGTGCGCCGGCGCGCGGAGGGCTTGGACCTCGCGCTGCGCGGCACGAAGCGTGATGCGCTGCAACGCGCCACGCGCTTGCACGAGCGCATCTTGAATGATCTGCTGCGCCGCAACGAAGAGACGTATTTCCTGTGAGGAAAGTGCGAGTCTTGTTGATGGTTCACAAGACGCTCGTGCCGCCCGACGACGTCGACGGCATGAGCGAGGCGGAAATCGACGAGTTTCGCACCGAGCTCGACGTGCTCTCTACGCTGAAGCGCCTGAAGCACGAGGTTCGCGTCGTCGGCGTCGGCGATCACCTGACGGAGCTTCGCCAGACGATCGACGAGTGGCGGCCCCACGTCGTGTTCAATCTGCTCGACGAGTTTTCCGGCATCATCTCGTACGACCACCATGTCGTCGCCTACCTCGAGCTGATCCGGCAGCGCTACACGGGCTGCAACCCGCGCGGCATGATGCTGTCGCGCGACAAGGTGTTGACGAAACGCGTTCTGGCCTCGCACCGCGTCGCGACGCCGCAGTTCCGGCTGTTCCCATTCGGCCGCCGCTTCCGCGACCCGAGCCGCCTGAAGTTCCCGCTGTTCGTGAAGTCCGCCACCGAAGACGCGTCCCTCGGCATCGCGCAGGCCTCGCTCGTCGACGACATGAAGAGCCTGCGCGAGCGCGTCGAGTTCATCCACGAGCAGGTGCAGAGCGACGCGCTCGTCGAGGAGTACATCGACGGCCGCGAGATCTACGTCGGCGTGCTCGGCAACTCGCGGCTCACGACGCTGCCGGCGTGGGAGATGGATTTCGGCACGCTGCCCGACGCGCAAGCGCGCATCGCCACGCGCAAAGTGAAATGGGACCGCAAGTATCAGGCGCGGCACGGCATCAAGACCGGGCGCGCGCACGGCCTGAGCGACGAGCAGCGCGAGCAGCTCTCGCGTCTCGCGAAGCGAACGTACCGCGCGCTGTACATGAGCGGCTTCGCGCGCATGGATTTTCGGTTGCACTCCGACGGCCGCATCTACCTGCTCGAAGCGAATGCGAACCCGAACTTGAGCAAGGGCGAGGACCTCGCCGACTCGGCGAAGGCGGCCGGCATGAGCTACACGTCGCTCGTCGAGCGCATCGTGCAGCTCGGCTTGGGCTACATGCCCGAATGGCGGATGTTCGAGACCTGACCCGGTGCGGTCGCTTTCACTCGGCGCCGGTCTTCGCGACCTTGCCGAGCCAGTCGCGCGCGCTCTGCGGCCGCCTCGTCTCGAGCCAGTCGAACACGAGGCTATGCCAGAGAACGCGGCGCACGTACGCCCGCGTCTCGTTGTACGGGATGTTCTCGATCCACACGTCGCTGTCGACCGGAGTCGACGGCAACCAGCGCTCGACGGCCGCCACCCCCGCGTTGTAGCCGCCGAGCGCGACGGGTAGCTGCCCCTCGAACCGCTCGACGAGCTCGGCGACGCGGGCGGCGCCGAGCTTGATGTTGACGGCCGGATCGAGGAGGTCGGCGCGATTCGGCATCGGCAGCGACCAACGCCGCGCCGTCTCGCGCGCCGTGCCGTACGTCAACTGTGCAACTCCAAGCGCGCCGGCCGACGACGCGGCGTCGGGACGAAACAGGCTCTCTTGACGCATGACTCCGTAGAGCAGCGGCGGCGCGACCTTCGTCATCTCGACGGCGGCCTTCACCGCGTCCGCGAACGGACGCGGGTATAGCAGCTCGTAGTCGTTGAAAACGCCCTCACTCGTGGCCGTGGCCACGGCGATATCGTAGATCCCCCAGCGCGCGGCGAGGTGAATCGCCTGAACGCGCTGCTCCTCCGGGAGCATTGCATAGCCGTAGCGCCACTCCTCCGTCGCGAAGTCGCGCAGGCCCACGAGCGTGAGCTCGCGCACGCGCCGAAATGCGTCGAGCGCGGCGATCGCCTCGACGGCCGCCGAGTCGAGCGGCAACGGCTCGAGCTTCGGCACGACGCGCTCGCCGAGCCGCGCGGAGGCCATGGCCGAGTAATAATTGTCACCGCCTTGCACGTCCGCATAGAGCGCCCGCGCCCCGTCTTCCTCGAGCTGCTCCGCCGCGCGCGCAGTCCAGTAGCGCCACGCCCAATCGGACTGCTGCTCCGGGGACATCGCGGCGATCGACGCGCGAACGCGATCCCAGTCGCCGGCCCACATCGCGGAGCGCGCTTGCCACTCGAGCGATCGAGCGTCGAGAGCGGCGCGCGGCACGCGCGCGAAATAGTCGAGCGCCTCGGGCCGCCGATCCCACGCAAGACCGAGCGCGAGCGCGACGGCCAGCGCGCGCTCGTCGTCCGCGTTTGCGAGTCGCTCGCGCAACGCGTCGAAGCGCTCGAGCGCCTCTTGCGGCGCGTTGCGCGAAAGGCGCGACCACGCCTCGAGCACGACGCCGTGCGGCACGGCGCGCGCGGGATCGGCGAGCAGCGCGTCGAGCATGCGGGCCGGCTGCTCGATGAAGTCGGCTCGCTCGAGGAGCGGCGCTGCAGTCTCGCGCGGCAGTCTCGCCGCGACCACGCGCGCGAAAGAGACCTGGCCTCCGTCGAGCAGCAGCTCGACGCGCCTCGCCACGAGATCGTCCGGCAGCTCGCCCTGCGCGCGCAGCCACTGAAACGCCGGCTCGCACTCGCCGGGCAGCCGGTAGCCCGTCGTCCAGCGCGCCCGGATGTCGTCCGGAAGCCCCGTCGTGTCGCCGAGCGCGATGCGCGCGATGAAGCCCAGACATTCGAGCGCCGGCGTGGCCGCCGAAGCATCGTAGCGTTCGAGAAACGCCTCCCACGACTCACGGCGCGCAAGGCTCGTGAGCCACGTGCGGCGCAATGCCCTGGCCAC
The DNA here is from genome assembly GCA_037445815.1 of Rhodospirillaceae bacterium. GTDB lineage: Bacteria > Pseudomonadota > Gammaproteobacteria > Steroidobacterales > Rariloculaceae > FEN-1219. Next base: position 23,472 of record JBBIJV010000007.1, on the reverse strand, counting down.
GGGCGCCTCGCCGAGCTCCGCCACGAATGCGGCCGCCGCGCGATCCGCGTCGGACCATGCGCCTTCGACGCGCGCAAGCGCTCGCTCGAGCCGCGCGGCGTGCAGGTAGGGATAGAGCACGTACGCGCGCAGCGCGTCGTCATCAGCGTCGTCTACGCTGATGGCCGCGGCCGCGTACGCCGCTCGGAACCGCTCGCGCAGCGCAGCGTTGCTCGCATCCTCCTCGGCCGACGCGCGCGTCGATGCGAGCACACAAACGGCGACGAGGATGGAAATGAGCTGCCGCTTCATGCGCGCAGGATACACAGCGCCGCGCCGCGCTGTCAGGTCGAAAGAGGCGATGCAGTCGCCGTTCCGCGTCAGCTCTCGATCAACACCACGAACAAATCGTTGGGATCGCGCACAATCGCAACGTTGAGCGTCGAGTTTCCGGCCGGCAGAGCGAGCGGCGCGCCGCCCGTCGATACGACCTCGCCCCCGAATTTCTCGAATGCCGCGATCGCCGCGTCGACGTCGCTGACGCGAAGCTGCACGCGCGTGGAGCCGAAATCTTGGATGCGCCCCGGGGCGGTGCGCCGCGGCACGTCTTTGAAGTCGAGGAAATCGAAGAAAAGGCCCGACGTCGGCACCGTCTGCAGCGCGACGCGGTACTGCCCGCTCGAAAGTCCAAGCGCGGCCAGCACGTCCGCATTCGCGCCGAACTCGCCGATCGGCGCGCGCGCGGGCATGCCGAGCTCGTCGCGATAGAGGCGCGCGGCCGCCTCGACGTCGCGAACCGCCAGACGCAAGCGAACGGCGAGCACGTTCGCCGTCGGCGGCGCCGGCGTGCTCGGCAATACTTCGGGCTCCGTGAGCTCGACGAAGTGGCCGTCGAAGTCCTGCACGACGACGATGCGCATTTTTTGCCCGCCGCCCGACAGTGTGACGGGCCCCTTCGTCGAGACGACGGGAGCGCCGAGCTCCAGCAACCGCGCCAGCGTCGCGTCGAGGTCGCGCACCGTGACGACGAACGAGATGGCGCCGACGTCCTCGAGCCGGCGCTCGAGCCGCCGGCCGCCGGCGCCGGAGATCTCGACGATCTCGACGCCGCCGTTCGGCACGGCCGGCGTGCGCGCGATCGCCCAACGAATCTTCGCGCCCGGCAAACCGAACATGTTTCGCAGCGCGGGATTCTGCTCCGCGCTGCCGGGGGCGCCGGCCAGTTCGAATCCCAAGCCATCGCGATAAAACGCGATGGCGCGGTCGAGGTCCTCGACGATCGGGCTGAAGTAGTTGCCGGAGCCGACGACCAGGCCTGTAGGTGCGGGCCCTGCGGCCGTTTGCGTGTGACCGAGCGGCGCCGTGAGCGCGAACGCCGCTACGAGCGACCAAGTTGTTCTCACGAAGCCCTCCCCCCGAGGCCCGTCACCCGCGACAAAGTACGGCGCTGCGCAGGCGCTTGTCCAACTCCGCACCCCATAACCGCCACGGTGTTTCCGCTGAAATCTCCTGCCAATTCCGCGGATTGAACGCCATACTTCATAGATCGAACGAGGTAGATCCTCGCCGCGTGCGAGCCTCCGAAGCGGCCTTACAGCCGCGGCGGGCGGCGGCTTCCGACTGCCGCCGCCTCGCGCAAAATTCGCCGACCCGAGCGCTCTTAGCGTCCCGAGCTGCCGCCGCGGAAGTTGGCCTGTAGCAAGTGCGTCAAGGTGTGCACGTAGCGCAGCTTGCCGTTTTCGACGCGGAACAGGTGCGTGTCTGGCGCACCGCTGCCGCCGTTCGGGCCGCCGGCGCCGAACGTGCAGTACACGACGACGGCGCCGATCACCTCGTCGACGACGAAGCGGCGGTTCGCGATGTTCACGCCGCTCGGCACGCCGACCTCGCAGCTGTCGCTCGGCGAGCCGCGGCCCGTGTACATTCCGCCCTCGATGCGGACACACGGGAAGCCCCACGGCACCTGGTCGATCTTGCCTTCGAGAAACGCGTCGAGGTAAGCGTTGGCCGCCGCGACGAGCGTGCCGCGCGAATCGCGCCGCTCGGCCGGAATCGGGCCCCAATCTTCCGTAGACGAATACTTCAAGTAGTTCTCGGCGTTGAACAGCCAATAACCCGTCGTCGTCCACAAGATCTCGATCTCTGCGATCTTGTCGTGGTTGACGCGCATGCGCGTGCCGAGCACGTACGGCTTTTCGGGATTCGTGACGATGACTTCCGTGAAAGTCTGGCACGTCGATTCGTCGAGCAAGCTGCGATGGTGATCGATCTTGAGCGGCGTGTTGATGAGCCCTCCGGCGATGTCGACGCGCTCCATGTTCTCGACGTAGCCCAAGCCGTTCGCGAGCGGCAGCACGGACGCGTCGCCTTTCGTCTGCGCTTCGATATAGAGGTTCACCGCGTGTTGCAGGCCGCCCCGCACGCACGATACCAGGCGCGCGGCGCCGCCCGCCGGCGGCGCGCCGCCACCCTGCTGTGCCGCACCGATCGCCGGCACGAGCACCGCGCCGAGCACCACGAGCCCCGAGAACATCAAGCGCTTCACGACACTCCTCCTCGCTCCGATTTCGAGATCGCTGCGCCGGCGTGCTAAGAAGACGGCGCTACTCGACGCCGCAATTCCACTTCTTGAGCTCGGCGCCGTCGCGATAAATGAACTCTCCGCCCCAGCTCCACGGCTCGGCCAAGATGACGGGGTCCGTCACGGTGATGTCGTAGTCGAGGTTTAGGCCGTCCGCCGACAGCTTGAATCGCTCGACGACGCGGCTTTGGTCGCTCTGCGCGGGCCCGAGATCGCCGAAGCTGTGATAGTCGATGCGGCTCGTTTCGATGACGAGCTCGTCGCCCACGAAGCGGCCGACCGAAAGTCCGAGCGGCGACGGGTCCGGCAAGCCTGCCGGAGGTTGCCGATACACCACGCGCTCGAGGTCGTACGCCTCGCCGCGGATCAGGAGCCGGTCACCCATGTCGACGATCTCGATCGGGTACGGGCTCATCATCGCGAACGGCATGCCCGGCACTTCGCAATCGGCGACGGCCTGCTCGCCGGTCTCGTAGCGCGCCTGCCGCCGCCGCCCTTCCTCCGTCAGCACCGGCGTGCCGCGCGGCCGCGGCATCGCCGTGATCAGCGGAGTCCAGATGCGGAAGAACGATCGCTCGCCGCCCTCGGGCAACGCGAGATCGCCCGCGACGAAGAACGCGCTCGCGTCTCCGACGGCCTTGCTGCCCCAATGCGGCTGCGCGCCCGGCGCGGCCAGCAGCTCCGTGTCGTCCGGCAGCAGGATGTTCGAGACCCAGAGCGAACGCGCATCGCGCCGCCCGGGATTACCGCGCACCTTGATCGTCTCGCCCACCTTGAGCATGTCGCGCTCGATGCCCATGCGCGAGAGAAGATTCAGCGGCCCGGCCTCGACTTCCCACGTCTCGCCCGCGTCGTCGCGCACGAAGATCTTCACGTGCGGATTCACCCAATCCACGTCGGTCACGCGGCCTTCGATCTCGGCGAACCGATCCATCGTGAAGTGCGCGGCGAACGAGTGGTGGGCGGCCGCTCCGCCCGACGCCAGGAGGCCGGCGACGGCGGCGGCGAGCTTCGACGGCGACATGAGTCGACTCCTCGCCACGGCTGATCAACGGCCCGAAGGCGCGCTGCCCATGAGCTGCTTCAGCGGCTGCTCGACGGCTTTCGCCCAGATTTCGTAGCCCTTCGTCGACGGATGCAGCCCGTCGCTCATGACGTCGGCCGGAATGTTGCCGTCGGCGTCGAGAAACTGCTTGCCGATGTCCAGATAGTGGACGCGATTGCCGTCGTGCAGCTTCGCGATCGTCGAGTTGATCGAAGCGATCGTCCGGCGCACGGGGTCGTCGGCGCGGCCGCGCGGGAACACGCCGAGCAGCAAGATCTTCGCCTCGGGGAACGACTGTTGCAGGGCGAGCACGACGGCGCCGATGCCCTCTGCAATCTCGGCCGCGGAATTCCGCGCCGTGTTGTTCGTACCGATCATGAGCATGATCGCGCGCGGCTTGATGCCCTCGCCTTCGCCGTTCTGCAAGCGGTAGAGCACGCCCTGCGTCGTGTCGCCCGCGATGCCGAAGTTCGCGATCTTCCACTGCCCGAAGTAGCGGTCGAGCACGGGCTTGCCCGCGAACGGGCCCTCGGCGTTGCGCCAGAAGTCCGTGATCGAGTCGCCCATCAACAAGAGCTCGGCCTCTCCCTGGCGCGCGACCTCGAGGTTCGCCTGATGCTTCGCTTGAAACGGCGGCGCCAGGTTCGGAATGACGGCCGTGTTGACCCCCGGCGGGCGCACGGCCAGCAAGTCGGGATACTTCGCGAGTATCGCGCGCGTGGCCGCATCGGCCGACGCCGCGAACGCGGCCAGCGCCCGCTGCGCCGTCTCGACTTCTTGCGGCGTGGGGCGAGCGATCGCGACGGCGGCCGGCACGGGCACAGGCTGTGCAGGCTGCGCCTGCGACGCGACAGACAGTGCGCTGCACGCGATCAGGAATACGGCGTTCGCGGATCGGACGAGACGGCTTGACGGCCGTCGATGCTCTTGCTTCACGTCTGGCCCCCCCGGGAGATGGAATCGTCGTCTCAGGCACTCTAGTAGCGCGGGCGCCGGACGGCAACGGCGGCCGGTCCCAGCGTGCGGCCGCTGCGCCGGCACGTGCGCGCACCTCAATCCGGCACGTAGGCGATCTGCATGCTGCGGTACGCCGCGTCGAGGAACTCGGCCGCGGGCCCGAGCTCGCTCTCGTATTTCGCGAGCGGATTGCGCGCGACGACGTCCTCGGCGCCGAGCCCCATGTTCATGTAGCCGATCATCGTCAGGAACAGCTCCTGATAGATGTCGCGCTGATGCACGACGTCGCGACCAGTAATCACCCGGCCGTGGCCCGGGACGACGCGCGTATCGGGCGCGACGAGGCCCGCGAGCCGTTCGAGCGCGCGCACGCGGCCGCCGTACCAGGCGCCGTTACGGTAGTCGATCGGCGGCCAGCGCTCGCCGGAGACGACGCCGCCCGCCACGAGCACGTTCAGTGCGCGAATCTGCACGAACAGATCGCCGTCCGTGTGCGCGGCCGGCAGATATCCGTAGTCGACCTTCCGGCCGCCGAAAGTGAGCGTACCCTCGCCGCGCACCGGCTCGTTGGGCCGCGCGCTCTCGGGCAGCGGCTCGATGACGTCGCCGGCCGGCCACGAATAGACGCGGTTACTCAAATACTGCTGCGTCTTCTCGTGCGCAAGGATCTTGCCGCCGGCGCGGCCGACGAGCTCGTTCAAGCCGACGTGATCGCGGTGCCAGTGCGTGTCGATGAGCGTGTCGATACGGTCGTTGCCCGTCGCGGCGTAGATCGAGTTCCGCAGCGCGTCGGCGTTCTCGGCGAGCCCGCCGTCGATCACGAGCGCGCCCTGCTCGCCGCGCAGCGCGACGACGTTGCAGCCCGCGCCCTGGAACAAGTGGAGACCCGCGCCGAGCTCCGTCGTCGTGATGCTCGCGCCCCCGGCCTGCGCCCGGACGAGCGGCGGCCACAACGCGCCGCCGAGCGCCAAAGCGCCGGCTTGCAGCACGTGCCGCCGCGATAGCTGCGTGCTAATGGCTCAGTTCCTTACGTGCGTGTAGACGGGCTCGTGAACGACGGGCTCGCCGAGGGGATAGATGTCGGGCCAGAGACCTTGCGGCGGTCCGAGCACGGGCCACTCGGGATCCTTGGGCATCATCACGGTGGCGCCGAGCTCGCGCAGCAGCGCGGCCTCTTCCGCGTAGAGCGGCGTCTGCAGCGCCATGAACGGCATGAAGCCGCGCGACTGCGTGTAGTCGAGCGCCGTGAGGCCGTCCTGGTCCTTCAGATTCATGTCGATGCCGTACGACGCGAGCAAGCGAATCACGTCCTTGTAGCGCTTGCGGACGGCGTAGTGCAGCGCCGAGCCGCCGCGCACTTCCTCCATGTGAACGACGAGCGCGACGACGTTCACGTCGGTGCCGGCGTCATGGAACAGCTTGATCATCTCGATCGCGTCTTTCTCGTTCGCGCGGCCCGCGAGCGCGGCGTGGATCGGCGTTTGGCGATCGGCCATGTAGAGTGTCGCGTCGGCGCCGTGCTCGAGCAACAGCTTCACGACCTCCATGTCGTTGTTCGCGGCCGCGCGGATCAGCGGCGTGGAGCCGCGCGTGTTCGTCGAGCCGCGCACGTTCGCCGGACGGAAGAAGAGCTGCATGTTCGGATCGGCGCCGCGCTCGAGCAGCATGCGCACGATCGCGAGGCCGTCCGTCTCGTTCGGCGGATCGATCGACGCGCGTCCGCCGTCGGTTCGCGAGCGCTGGCCGACGGCCGTGAACAGCGGCGCCTCGCCGTAGATGTCCCACTGGTCGACGTCGGCGCCGGCCTCGATCAAGTCCTTCGCGAGATCCCAGTTGGCGTTCATGACCGCGACGTGCAGGGGGGAGACGCCGTCGGGATCGGGCAGATCGATGTCGGCGCCGTGCTCGAGCAGCACCTCGACGCAGGCGCGGCAGTTCTCGCGGGCCGCGTACAAGAGCGGCGTGAACCCGCCGGTGTCGAGGCTTTTCGGCCGCCCTTCGGCCTGGATGTGGCGCTGGTAGTCGCGCACTGCCGAGCGCGCGTCGACGTCGGCGCCGTTCGCGACCAAGAAATCGATCATCTCGGGATGCCGGCGCGCGGACGCCCACATCAACGCCGTCTGGCCGCCGAAGCTTTCGCGCGCGTCGATCGTGGCGCCGCGATCGACGAGGAGCTTCGCCGCCTCGACGTTGCCCGTTCGCGCGACGAGCATCAGCGCCGTCATGCCTTCGGCGTTCGGCGAGTCGGCATCGGCGCCGGCGTCGAGCAGCAGCTTCAGGATCTCGGTGTCGGCGACCTCGGCCGCGAGGCTCATCGGCGTAGCGCCGTAGCGGTTCGCGGCGCGCACGTCGGCGCCGCGCTCGATGAGGCGGCGCACCTGCGCGGCGTCGCCTTCATAGACCGCCCATTGAAGCGGCGTGCTGCCGTCGGGGTTGCGAGCGTTGACGTCGACGACGCCGGCGGCCGTACCCGCCTGCTCTTCGCCGCCCACGGCAGCGCCCAGCGCGACGGCGAGCGCGACGATGGCATTCACCGCAACGACGCCCATCGTTCGCGCGACTCGGCTCGTCATCGATCCAACCCTCCGCCTCTCAGACCTCGGAGAACGGCCCTGTCGCATCGCCGAAATGCTCGAGCTCGTGGCCCGGCACGCCGGCGCGGTCGAGCATCGTCACGAGCAGATTTGCGAGCGGCGTGTCTTTCGGATAGTGCAGGTGCTGGTTGCCCTTGAGGCCGCCGCCGCGTCCGATCAGGGCTTCGGGCAGCAGATCGGCGTCGTGCGCGTCGCTGTTGCCCATGTTGCTGCCGAACAGGATGATCGAATGGTCGAGCAACGAGCCGTCGCCGTCCGGCGTCCTAGCGAGCCTCTGCGCGAACTTCGAGAACACGGCCGTGTGGTAGTTCTGGATCTTGCGCAGGTTCGCGATGCGCTCGGGATAGCCGCCCCAGTGCGACGTCGGATGGAACGCCTCGTGGACGCCGAGGTTCGCGTACACGCGCATGCTCGCCTCCTCCACCATCTTCATCGTGATGACGTTCGTGCGGTTCGTCTCCCACGCGAGCGCGAACATCTCGAACTGAACGTCGAGCAGCTCGCCGAAGTCGTCCGGGGCGCCGATCGGCGCCTCGGGCAGATCGGCAAGCGCCTCGCTGCTCTCCTGGAGGTTTTGAACGCGCTGCTCGACCTCGCGAACCGAGCTCAAGTAGGCGTCGACTTTCGCGCGGTCGCCGGCATCCAGCTTGCGATTCAGGCTCGCCGTCGCCTCCGTCACGTAATCGAGCAGGCTGCCCGTCGTGCGAAGGTTCGCCTGGCGCTCGGCATTCGTCTGACCTTGGCCGAACATCGAGATGAACACCTTGCGCGGGTTGCCTTCCATCGGCAGCGGCTGGGTCGGCGTGCGGAACGAGATCATGCCGCCCGGCTCGCCGCAGAGCTCCATTGACGGCAGCGTGGCGTCCTTCTGTAAGTAACGCGCCGCGATCTGGTCGGCCGTGACGCCGACGCCCGTCTCTTCCTTGCGCTGGCGCGGATGAACGCAGTTGAGCCAGGTCTCCTGCGTGATGCCGTGCGGCACGCCGCCTTCGCCGGCCTTGTTCCGCAGGCCGCTGACGATCGTGACGTAGTCGCGCACCGGCTCGAGCGGCTCCAGAATGTACGGGTACTTCGGGTTGCGCCCGGTCGTCCTGGGCTCCCATTCCTCGCGCAGGGCGCCGTGAGGGAAGTAGATGAAGCCGAGCCGCGTCGCCGGCGCAGCGGCCGTCTGAGCCAGCGCCGTGCCGGCCGGGATCATGGCGTCGAGCAGCGGCAGCGCGATCGACGCACCGGCACCCTTGAGCACGATGCGCCGCGACAAGTGCTTACGGGTCAGAAACATAGCGGCACTTCTCCATTACCCACTTTAGCCTACTCCAAAGCGGCCTGCATGAAGTCGACGGATTCTCTCTTGCGGAAGGCGTCGCTTTCCACGATGCCGAGCACGAGGGACTCGAACCGGTAGTCGTCTCTCTCGGCGTCGCGCACGATCTGCCGGACGACGGGCATGTCGCCGTAGTCGAGCTCGCGGCCGAGCGCGAACGCCATCAAGCTCTCCGTGAAGGCACGCACGAACTGCTCGGGGTTCGCGGCGAGCGCCTTGCGCAGATCGGCGGCTCCGGAGACGTGCGCCCCGCTCGGCAGCTCGCCGCTCGCGTCGATCGGCGTGCGCGTATCGGGATCGATCGTGCGGTACTGGCCGACGGCGTTGAAGTTCTCGAGCGCGAAACCGAGCGGGTCCATGATGCCGTGACATGCGAAGCAGGTTGGGTTCTCACGATGTTGCTCGAGCCGCGCGCGCAGCGTCTTCGGCGGCTCGCCGCGCTTGTTCTCGGACAGCGTCGGCACATTGGGCGGCGGCGCCGGCGGCGGCGAGCCGAGCACACGCTCGAGCACCCACGCGCCGCGCAGCACGGGCGACGTACGGTTCGGATACGACGTGAGCATCAGGATGGCGCCCTTGCCGAGCAAGCCGTAGCGCGACTCGTCGGGAAGCTTCACGCGGCGGAAGCGCGCGCCTTTCACGGTTTCGATGCCATAGTGCATCGCGAGGCGCTCGTTCAAGAACGTGTAGTCGGCCGTGAGCAGATCGACGACGCTCCGATCGCTGCGCAGCACGCTGTCGATGAAGAGCCCGAGCTCCTCTTTCATGAGGTTGCGCGGGTCGAGCAGGCCGCTCGCGTGCGGGAATTGCGCGCGGTCCGGCACGATCTCGTCGAGCCTCGCGACGTCGAGCCACTGGAACGCGAAGTCCTCGACGACAGACTTCGACCGCTCGTCGGCGAGCATGCGCTTCACCTGCTTCGCGAGAACGTCGGAATCGTGCAGCTTGCCCCGCTCCGCGAGCTCGAGCAGCTCGTCGTCGGGCAGGCTGCTCCAGAGGAAGAACGACAGGCGCGACGCGAGCTCGAGATCGTTCAGCGCCACGATGCCGGCGCCGCCCGCCTCGGCGCGGTAAATGAAGTGCGGGCTCGCAAGAATCGCGGCGAGCGCGTCGCGGACGCCGGCCTCGAAGCCGCCATCGCGCACACCCGCGTCGTAGAACGCCATGAGGCCGCCGAGATCTTCGTCCGTGATCGGACGGCGGAACGCGCGCTCGGCGAGCTGAGTGACGATCTCCGTCGCGCAGCGGCGCTCCTCGGAGCTCTCGGTGGGCTCGCACACGAAAATCTTTTTGCGGCTCGCACTGTCGCCGACCCCCGTAATGATCAACGGGCCGCGGATCTGCAGCGCGTGCGCGGCCTGGATGCGCTCCTGACCGCCTTCCAGCGCAATCGTGCGCGTGCGCTCGTCGCTCTCGGCGTAGCTGCGGTGCACGAACGTGACGGCCAGATCGTGCTGACCGGCCGTGGCGGCGAAGCGGATCTTGCGCAGCCGATCGTTGATCTCTTGCACGGCCGGATCGAGCCGTTGATCGATCGCTTTGTGATCGGCCTCGCCGCCGATGTTCGTGCGGTAGATCTCCCGGCCGTCGAGCAGCACGACGACGGTGTTCTCGAACTCCATGCGCGGCACTTCGCGCGCCATCGCCATGTCGCCGATCGTGAGCTCATACTCGCCGTCCGCCGGAAAGTTGTGCGTGACGACGAAGCCGCCGCGCGTGCCGAACGGCATGCCGGGCAGATGGTGCTGCTGGCGCCCCGTGCCCGGCGCACCCTCGGGAGGCAGCGAGATGACCATGTTGGCCGGATCGCCGTACTGCGTCGCGATCGGCAGCGCTTTCGGATCTCCGATTGCCTCGAGCGCGATGGCGCGCGCGGCATCGACGTACTGCGTGACGAACGACGGCGAAACCTGCAGCGCGTCGGCATTGTTGTCGAAGTAGCCCGCCACGTTGTCGAGCGGCAGAAGCGTCTCGGCGTCGACCTCGAGCGCCAGCAAGTCGCGAACGGCGTGCTCGTACTCGCGCCGATTCATGCGCCGCAAGGAGACGCGTCCCGGTGCGGGCTCGGCGGCGGCATCGATCTCTTCCTCGAGCCAGGACGCCAGCTGGGCCGCCGTTTCGGCATCGGGCCGCGGCCCGCCGGCGGGCGGCATCAGCCCGCTGCGCAGCTTGCGGATCGCGAGCTCCCAGGTCTCGGCGTCGGCGGCGATATGGTCGGGCGACAGGCGGTCGAAGGCTCGGCCGCCGGCGAGATCGTCACGGTTGTGACAGTCGAAACAGTACTTCTGGACGACGGCCCACTGGGCGTCCCGCGTGTGGGACTCGGTCCAGAAGTAAGCCCCGGCGCCGGCTGCTGCGGCGACGCCTGCCGATGCGACGGCGATGAGAACCTTGGCTCCGATGACGCTACTCCCCGATTTCCAGCGACGCCGACGGCCCACACACGGCGGCGCTGGCTACTTAGTATAAGTTCAGGAGCCGCTGTGGCGGCGGGGACTTGCGTTAAGTTTTGTCCCGGATTCGCCACGGGAGAGGCCGGCCTCTCGCGACGGATCGCGGCATCCGCCGTAGTCGCGCCGGCCCGCCTCGCCGCTCCGAGCGACGCGCGCCGGGGCCGCCGGCGATCACCGCCGGCCTCCACGCGAAAATCTCAAATACTTCAGTAGGTAAGCACGCTTATGACAAGTGGCTTCTAGTACGAGGCACGCGCCGCGTCAGCGCGCGCCGATGAGCTCGCGCAGCAACGCGGCCGTCTCTGCCGGCGTCGCGCCGTCGTCGAACAGGCCGACCATCTCCGCGATCGGATTCAGCACGCGCGGCTCCATGGTCTCCACGAGCTCGAGCGCCGTGAGACCGGCCGCGTTGCGCACGTTCACGTCGGCGCCTCCGGCGACGAGCTCGCGCAGCGGCTCGAGCCGACCGTCGTGCGCCGCGATGTGCAGCGCCGTGTCCCCTTTCGCGTTCACGGCGTTCGGGTTCGCGCCCGCTTCGAGCAGCAGCTTCACGGCATCCGCTGGGTTGCGGTTGCCGGGCTCGCGCCAGACGCCGATCTTGCTTTCGCGGATGTCGCCGGGGCCGCCGGCCATCAAGAGCCCCTTGCCGCCGTTCAACGCGACCATCAACGGCGTGAGCCCCGTGTTGTCGCCGAACGGTGCCGGCGGCACCCCCTCGACGGGCGGCAACGTCCACTCGAGGTCGGCGCCGCGCGCGATCAGGAGCCTCATCGCATCGACGTCGGCGGCGACGGCCGCGCGGAAGAACGGCGTGCCGGAGCCTTTCGTGTCGCAGCACATCGAGGCGTTGTGCATTTGGCCCGTGAACGGCTTGTTCGGGTCCGCGCCGGCCTCGAGCAGCCGTTCGATGAGACCGAGCGCCGTCAACCGGTTCGGGTGATCCGGGCGCAGACGCGAGCCGTCGCGCGCGCGCCAGTCCGTGGGGGCATCGCGCATCTCGATCGCGTACCAGAGCGAGCCGTCGTCGGCGTCGGCGCCGAGCTCGAGCAGCGCAGCCGCCATGTCGAAACGGTCGTTGACGATCGCGAGCATCATCGCTGTCGCACCGTCGCCGTTCTTGAGGTTCACGTCGGCGCCCGCCTCCACTAGGCGGCGCACAATCGCCTCCTTGCCGTTCCGCGCAGCCCACATCAGCGCCGTGAACCCGCCGCTCGGAAAGTCTGCGCGCATGCTGCGCTTCGTGAGCTCCGACGTGCGCGCTTTGAGATTGGGATCGGCGCCGGCTTGGAGCAGCTCCTCGACGACGTCGAGGTGGCCCTCCGCCGCGGCCCACATCAACGCCGTCTGACCTTCGAGCGCCTCGGCGGCGTTCGGATCGGCTCCGTTCTCGAGCAAGAGCCGCACAGCTTGCCGGTTGCCGGAGCGCGCGGCGGCCATCAGCGGCGTCTCGCCGTCGCGGACGGCGCGGCTTACGTCGGCGCCGCCCGCGAGCAGCACGCGCATCGATGCCACGTCGCCATAGCGGCTCGCCTGCAGTAGCGGCGTGACGCCGAAGACGTTGGCGAAGTTCGGATCCGCGCCGCCTTCGAGCAGCAGCGCGACAAGCTCGGGCGACGACTGGTACGCCGCCCACAGCAACGCCGAAGTGCCGTCCGCCTCGACGACGTTCGCGTCGGCACCGGCCTCGAGCTCCGCGCGCACGGCCGCAATGTCGCCGTCGCGAGCGGCGGCCGCGACGCCATCGGCGCGCGCGTCGCCGGTCGAGAGACCGAGCAGCGCCGCCCACGCAAGGATGCTTCTGCGTGCGCGCTTCAGATCGGCGTTCCTCGGCATCGTAGATCTCCTATTATTCGCGCGCCGCCGGCGCCTGATCGCCGCCGCTCGAGCCGGCGAACATCTTGCGGCCTGTGGCCGCCATGGTCACGGTGCGTGCGTTGACGAGGTTGCTGCCGTCGCGCGCGAGGCTGCCCTCGAAGGTGACGAGATCGCCGGGCTTCAGCGAATCGCGCTTCCACCCCTGGCGAATCAGCGCGTTAGGCCCGCCCATCTCGAACGCCCAGGCGACCACGTTGCCTTTGTCGTCTTTCACGTCGGCATAGATGAAGATGTGCGGGTTCGTCCACTCCACCTTCGTGACCGTTCCCGTGAGCGTGATCGGCCTGTCGATGTCGTACTGCGCCGGGAACGAATGGTGCGCGTGTCCAGGTAGCGCCGCTGCGACCAGCGCGAGGATCGAGATCAACGTCGAAAATGCTCCAAGTCTCACGCCCCCTACTCCTTTGCTCCGCCGAGCCCCATGCGCTCGACGAATTGCTCGTTCTCGAGGCAGATCTCGTCGATGAGCTCCGCATCGACGACGATGCGCTGTTTCAACGTGACCGTCCATGGCCTCGTGTACGCCTTCGGATCGTCGACGGTGGCCTTGATCTCGAGGTGGCCGAAGTCGGGGCGCCGAATCTCCTCGCGGATCTTGGCCGCCTCCGTGACGACGCTGCCGTTCCAGTCGATCCAAGTGTCGTCGCGAATGCCGATCGTATCGACGACGAGTATGTCGCCCTCCCATTTCCCGGACGAATATCCCTGCCAACCCGGCGTGGGATCCTCGGGCAACGGGCGCGCGTCCGTGAACACCTGCCTGTAGCCCGCGTTCATCTCGTTCAGCACGACGAGCAGGTTCGGCGTGTGCACGAACTTCAACATGTGCGGCAGCCCGTACGCGCGCAGGAAGAAGTCCGGCAAGCAACGAATGTGCGGATCGTCGATCGCGAGATTTCCCGTGCGCTCCTTGACGATCGGCACGAGCCAGGGCTGGTACGGCAGACCGTCCGGCATGTCGACGCCCATGTTCTGCATGTACTTGCCCGACGGCAGCGTGCTCGCGTCGCTAATCGTCTCCTGGCCCGGCTCGGTGCGGTCGCTGATCCAGATCCCGGAGAAATCGGGCTTGCCGTCCGCGAGGCGCGGCGCCGGAGCCGTCATGTCGACCTTGCCGTCCGGCCTGCGCGGCACGCCGGCCGTCGGGTAGCCGACCCACTGCGCCGCAGCCGGCGCGGCGGCCAAGGTCCACCACGCGGCTGCGGCGATGACGAGCGTGGCGCGGGACGACAGCGAGGCCATGATGCGCTCCGTTGGCGATTGGCGAGATAGTAAATTCCCCCGCGACGTTTCGCGAGATGCGTCGACGCGGCGCGAGCGGCGCGTGTCCGTGACGAACGCGCTGCTAGACGACGGCACCGAAATCGTGCTGCGCGTGAACGCCGCGCCGCATTGGTCGCTTCACGCCGAGCGCCGACGGCACCGGGCCCCGCGGCTACTTCTTTGCCGCCGATTCGATCCCAGCGGCGAGCTCGATGAACAGCTTCGCGTACGCGGCGTTGTCGAGCTGCGCCATCGCGAAATGGCCGCCGCCCGCGAGCCCGCGATCCGGCAAGTACACGGCGCTCGCCTGCGCACCCGCCTGGTTCCAGACCGATGCGGCGCACTCGATCGCGCTCTTGCTCGACGTTCCCATCTCCGTTGCGACGAGAACGATCGGCAGCCCCGCGTAATTGACGAGCCGGCTCGGGCGCTCGCCCTGCATCGCGCAGCCGCCCTTGTCGACGGCCGCGAACGTGGCCGGCAACTGCGGCTCCGTCCTCCACGACGTGATCAGCGCGGGGCCGTCGTTGAACCCGGGCGCAACGGGATTGCTGCCCGCGGCTTCGAAGCCGATGATTCCTACGACCTTGTCGGGATTGAGATCGGGCACACGGAACGTGCTGCCTCCGCCCGCCGAGTGCGCGAGCAAGATGGCCGGGCCCACGTCGTCGAGCAGGGCCGAGATCGTTTGCGCCGCCAGCGCGTCGCCGCAGTACGGCGCCGTCGTGGAGCTCGCCGTCCAGCCGACCACGGCGTCGTTAGTCGGCGTCGGCGCGCCGCCGGGCCAAACGCTCGGCGAAGACGTCGAGAGCCGCGAGATGATCGCGGAGTTGCCGACGCGCACCATGCCGTTGCCGCAGCTCGAGTTGCTCTGCGCGCGGCCGTGGCCCGGCCGGTCGACGACGTATACGTCCCAGCCGTCGGCCACGAAGTAATCGGCCCAGCCGTCGCGTCCATCGGGCGTCTCGAGCCAGTCCGTGCCCTGCCCACCGCCGCCATGAACGAACACGATCGGATACTCGTGCCGTTGACGCGCCGGCAAGACGTATTGGACGAACAGGGGATTCAGCACGTCGACGGAGCCGTTGTCGGCGCTGCGCGTCGTGTAGCCGACGAATCTGGCGCCCAAGTCGCGGAGCTCGAGCTTGCCCGCTTCTCCCCCCGCGAGCGCCGTCGATGCGAAGAGACTCGCCGCCACGGCACCGATCAAGCACTTGAGATTCTTCTGCTGCATGTTCACTCCCTTGCGGGCGCCTCGCCGCGCGGCACGCGCGGCGTCACGGCGCGGTTTCTCCCGGCGCATTTGATAGTCGGGCCCGCCGAAATGCAACGGGGCGCGGGCACGCGAGCTCGCCCGCGCGCGGTGGATCAGTGGCCGGGCGCGCCGCCCGGCTGCTTCACGTCGAGCACGCGGAGCACGGCCACGCGCTTGCCCGGCATTTCCCAAGAAATCTCCTGCCCCACCGACAGCCCGAGCAGCGCGGCGCCGACGGGAGTCAGCACGGAGATCCGGCGCCGGTCGATGTCGACGTCCTCGGGCGCGACGATGCGCACCGTCTCCGTGCGGTCGTTGTGGCGATAAGTGACCTCGGAGCCCAACGTGACGACGTCGTGCGGCATCTGCTCCGGCGGCCGCAGATCGGCCCGCTCGATTTCGTCCACCAGGCGGTCCGCGAGCTCCGGCGATTGCGCACGCGCGCGCTCCGCCAGCTGGAGCAAGCGCGTGTACACGCGCTCGTCGATGATCAATCTCGGCCTCCGACCCGACGGCGTTTCCGCCGGTACTCCGTTGCCCATGTGCCTCTCCGTGCGTGCGCTCGAAAAAAACAGTCGTGAAACTCGGCGCACGCTCGAGTTTCTGCGTTCGATTCTTCGGGGGTTCAGCCCGGAGTCGGCCTCGACGCGCGTTGCGCGTGGTCAGCCGCCCCGGCGTTAGACGCCTTGGAGCGGCGCACCTGCGAAACGCAAATGACGCCGGATAGTAGCGCTCAAGAACATGATGAGTCCGAATGGTCGTCAATCCCGCCGGTGATGTCAAACGGAACGGCGGGCTCGGCAAAAAGCGCCGCGGCGCGCCTCTTGCGAAGCGCGCCGCGACCCCGACGCCGAAAGATCAGAAGGCGATGCGGACGCCGGCGCGGTAGCGACGCCCGAGCGTATCGAAGAACACGGGGTTCGTCGGGTACGCGTTGCCGCCCGGCGCGACGGGCGGGTCTTTGTCGAAGAGGTTGTTGATGACCCAGAACAGCTGGATCTGGTTACCCTGCCCCGCGCGCTCGAAGTCGTACGAGCCGGACCAGCTCAAGTAGTAGGCGTCGTCGACGCTGTTGTCGTTGACCGAGAGCGCCCGAGTGTTGCTCGGATCGCCGGGCGGACTCTCGAACCACGTCACGTTGAGCTTCCCCGAGCCGACGTAGCGCGTCTCGAACGTGCTCGTGAATCGATCGCGCGCATACGTCAAGAACGCCCGCGCCTGCCAATCCGGCTGCGTATTGAACGAGCCGAACGACGCAACGGGACCGCTCTGCCCGCGATAGTCGATCGGCGCCGGTCCCAAGCCCGTGTCGACGATCATGTCGTACAGATACGTTCCGATCAATCTCAAATTGAGATTCGCCCCGCCGTCCAACGGAAAGTCGAAGGTCGCTTCGTAGTCCCAACCTCTCGTCAGGAACCCAGCCAAGTTCATCGCGGACGAATCGATGGACGTGATGTCCGTCGTTCCGAAGCCGCCGACCCGCGCGCACGCCGGGCCGGTGCCTTGGCTTGCGAAGCACGCGTCGACGAGCGGCTGGTTGCCGGGGCTTTGCGTGATCGCGTCGCCCAGGTCGATCTCGAACCAGTCGGCCGACAAGCGGAACCGATCGAACGAGAACACTGCGCCGAACGTCGTCGTGTCGGCCTGCTCGGGCTCGAGGTTCGGATTGCCGCCCGCGGTCGCGGCAAAGCTCGTATCCGTCACACCGGGAAACCAACGATTGATGACTGTGGCAAAGCCGACCGTCGTGGTGCGCGGCAGGAAGAGCTCGCGGAAGCCGGCGGCACGCACGTCCTGCGAAACCGTCGCGCGGAACCGCAGCCACTCGAGGGGATCGTAAAGTGCGGCCACCTTCCAGCTCGAGAACGTGTGCTCGCCGGAGATCGCCGCGTTTTGCGCGCTGGTCGCCTCGTTCTTCGTGCGCCGCGCCGAGAAGTTAGTGTGGAACTTCTGCGTCATCGGCACGTCGAGCTCGGCATAGGCCTCGAGCACGTCGATGTCGCCGCCACGGTCGAGACCGTACGAGAGCAGGTACGAGCTGTACCAGGGCTGATTCGCGAGGTCGTGCGTGGTGTCGGCCTCGTCGGACCGCCACTCGAATCCCGTCGCGAGCGCGATCGGGCCGGCCCAGCCTTCGGCGAGCCTCGTGCGGAAATTCGCGCCGATCGCATCCTGGACGTACTCGTTGTCCTCCTTGAGCGTGCGGAACACGTACTCGAGCGCCCTCGGATTGGCGTTGCCATTGCCGAAGATATTGAGCGGCACACAACCCGCCGCGTTGGGGCTGAACGTCGGGCTGCCGGGGATCGTGGCGCGGCAGACGATATTGTTGGGATTGTTCGGATCAACGACGGCGTCGAGCGCCCACCTGAGGAAATCGTGCTGTCTGGCAGTCGGGCCCGCAAGGCTGCCGACCATGTTGTTGTGGAGGCGCTGATGGTTCTCGTTCTTGCCGTGCTGGTAATAGACGTCCCAGGACCATTTGCTGCCGAGCTCGCCGTCGAGACCCGTCACCAGGCGTGTCGTCTTGTTTTCGGTGGTGTTGCGCGCATTGATGACGTCTGGCATGAAGATGCGCGCGAACGTGCCGGTCCCATTGCCTCCATTGGCCAGAAGCGCCGATCGAACCGCAGGCGAGAGAAACGCGTTGTCAGCCGCGATCGTCATGGCCGTGGGGCCGAGGCCGCCGTTGGCCGGGGTGCCGAGCGCGTCGCTCGTCGAGTAAGCGACCTCGCCGAACCAGCTGAGTCGATCGCTGACGTCGTAACTCACGTGCGCGAGCGCCGAGTAGCGTTCGACGTCGGGCCGTACGTTCGACGTGCCGTACCCGAGCAGATCGCCGTCGCCGCCGATACGGGTGGCGAATCCGAGGCCGGGCGTTCCGAGATTGAACGGCGACACCGAGGTCCCGGTAGCATCGAACGTGAGCGGCACACCCGTGGATGTAGTAATGAGACCGTATCGTGACGTCGTCTGCTTGGCGTTCGGTAAGACGAGGAAATTCGGCCGTCCGTTTCCGACGCCGGGCGGCGTATTGAAGGCGCCGTTGTTGGCGATACCCCACCCTTCCGCGCACCAATCACGCGTGTACGAGCAAGGACCGATCCTGTCCTGATGTTGGTACTCGAGACCCGCGATCACGTGGCCACGGCCGTCGTCGCCGAACCCCGTGCCCCACGCAAAGGACGCATGCGTGTCGCCGCCGTCACCTTCGCCGGTCTCCCCATAGTCGACCTGGGCTTTGATGCCGTCCAAGTCCTTGTCGAGGATCACGTTGACGACGCCGGCGATGGCGTCCGAGCCGTACTGCGCCGACGCGCCCCCCGTCACGACCTCGGTGCGCTCGACGAGCATCGAAGGAATCAGCGTGAGGTCGACGGCGCCCCCCTCGGTGGTGGGGACGACGCGCCGCGTGTCGACGAGCGTCAAGGTGCGCGTGCCGAAGAATGGATTGAGGCCGCGCAAGTTCGCGAGCTGCGCGCCGACGTTGAAGTTGCCGATGCCGACGTTCGTCTCGGTGAAGAACGGCGTGTTCTGCGGCAGTGTGCGCACCACGTCGCCGACGTTGACGAGCCCCAAGTTCTCGATTTGCTGCGAATCGATCGTCGTCAACGGCTGCGACGAGTCGAAGCCGCTGCGGCTGACGCGCGAGCCCGTGACGATGATTTCCTCCGCCTGCTGCTGAGCCGTGGCCGGCAGCGCCGCGGCGACGGCCACAGCGAGCACACTCAAGGAACCGAGCCGCGACGCGTTGCGGCGCGCGCCCACGCGAAAAGTAGTCATTGTGATCCCCCTTCGTTGTCGTTCGCGGACGAATCGAGTTCGCCGGCCGGTAGAGCTTAGCGCCGTTGCGGATCAGGGTCACGGTGGTTCGACGCCCACGGCGGGCCGGTGAGAGCCCGAATTCCATCGCGTTCCGGCGTTGCGGGTCCGCCACATCGGCCAACGGACCGGCCGGTGCGGTTCGGACCACCGCGATGATTCAAGCCGCCGGATGCCGCGGCACGCTCCGACCCGCCGCTGCCAACGCATCGAGAAAGCGGTCGCGCCATGCGAACACGTCGTTTTGCCGCAAGACGCGCAGCATGGAGGCGTGGCGCGCGCGGCGCTCCTCGATCGGCATCGTGAGCCCGCGGTGAATGCCCTCGGCGACGGCGTCGATGTCGTGGGGGTTCACGAGTATGGCATCGGTGAGCTCGTCCGCGGCTCCGGCCATCGTCGAGAGCACGAGCACGCCGGGATCGGCCGGATCCTGGGCAGCCACGTACTCTTTCGCGACGAGATTCATGCCGTCGCGCAGCGGCGTGACGAGCCCAATGCGCGCGAGACGGAACGTCGCCATCAGTGTGCCGCGGTCGACGACGCGATTGAGATAGCGCAGCGGCACCCAATCGATTTCGGCGTAACGGCCGTTGATGCTGCCGGCCGCGCGCTCGAGCTCGTGCCGGATCTCGGTGTATGCGCGCACGCCGGAGCGCGTGCGCGGGGCGATCTGCATGAAGACCACCTGGCCGCGATGCTCTCGATAGCGCTCGAGCAAGCGCTCGTAAGCTTGGAACCGCTTCGGCAATCCTTTGCTGTAATCGAGCCGGTCGACGCCCACGAGGAATTTCCGAGCGTGCATGCTCGCGCGAATGCGCTCGAGCTTGCGAGAGCCGATGTTCGCGGCCGCGAGCTCCGCACATGCGGCCGCGTCGATGCCGATCGGAAACACGCCCGCGCGCACGATGTGCTTGCCGCGGCGAACGGAGCCGTCCGCGAGCACTTCGCCGCCGATCTCGGGTTGAGACAGGGCGTCCAAGAACGCGTGCAAGTCACGGCGCGTCTGAAGTCCGACGAGGTCGTACGCGCACCATTGCTCGAGCAGCTCTTTGTACACGGGCAGCGCGCGCAGCACCTCGAACGAGGGGAGCGGCGTATGGAGGAAAAAGCCGAGCGGCTGTTTTTGGCCGGCTTTGCGCAAGAACGAGCCCAAGGGAATCAGGTGGAAGTCGTGCACCCACACGACGTCGGAGGGCTTGAGCAGCGGCGCGAGCTTGCGCGCGAACAACTCGTTGACGGCGATGTACGCCTCGAACTCGCTGCGCTGGAACTCGAAGAACCCGGTCCTGTAGTGAAACAACGGCCAGAGCGTGTTGTTGCAGAAGCCGTTGTAGTACGCCTCGAAGCGCGCCCTACCGAGCGTGATCGTCGCGTAGGTGACGCCGCGGCGCACGCGCAGGTCGGGTTCCTTTGCGTCTTCCTCGGCGAGCTCGCCGTTCCAGCCGAACCAAAGCCCACCTCCCCGCTCGAGCGCCGAGTGCACGCCCACGGCGAGCCCCCCCGCCGCGCCGCTCTCGCGCACGTCGGCGACGCGATTCGACACCGCGACCAGGCGCGTCACAAGGCATCCTCCCAGGACATGCTGAGGCGCACCGCGGAATTGATGATCCCGACCATGCTGTAGGTTTGCGGGAAGTTGCCCCAGAGCTCGTGCGTCGTCGGGTTCAGGTCCTCCGAGAGAAGCCCGAGCGAGTTGCGGCACGCGAGCATGCTCTCGAAAATGTCGCGCGCTTCGGCGCGGCGCCCCGTCACGGCGAGCGCTTCGATGTACCAGAAGGTGCAGATGTTGAACGCGTTCTCGGGCGCGCCGAAATCGTCGGGCGCGTGATACCGGCGCAGATGATTCCCGACGCGCAGCCGGCGCTCGACGGCCTGCACCGTGCTCACGAACCGCGGATCGTCGGCGGACAGGAAGTCGAGATGCGGCAGCAACAACAAGCTCGCGTCGACGTCGCCGTTCCCGAAGCTCTCGGTGAAATACTCGAGGCGTTCGTCCCAGCTCCGGCGCACGATGTCTGCGTGCACGCGGTCGGCCGTCGTACGCCAATGCCGCGCGCGCTCGTCGAGCTGCAAATGCCGCGCGATGCGAGCGAGCCGATCGCAGGCAGCCCAGCACATGACCGCCGAGAACGTATGGATCCGCTGCCGGCCGCGGTACTCCCACAAGCCGGCGTCCGGCGTGGCATAGATCTCCGCGGCTCGATCGCCCAAGCGCTCGAGCCCTTCGAACGTCGCGCGGCCACCCGGGGATACGAGCCGGCGGTCGAAAAAGTACTGCATCGATGCGAGCACGACGGCACCGTAGACGTCGTTTTGGCGCTGCTCGTACGCCTGATTGCCGACGCGCACAGGGCCCATGCCGCGGTAGCCCGGCAGCGTCGTCACGATACGCTCCGGCAAGTGCGCTTCGCCGGAGATGCCGTACACGGGCTGCAAATCGCGACTCGGTGCCTCGGTGCCGATATTGATGATGTAGCGCAAGTACTGTTCCATCGTCGCCGTGGCGCCGAGGCGGTTCAGCGCGTGCACGACGAAGTAGGCATCGCGCAGCCAGCAGTAACGGTAGTCCCAGTTTCGGCCGCTGTTCGCGGCTTCGGGGATCGAGGTCGTGATGCCCGCGATCACGGCGCCGGTGTCCTCGAAGCAACAGAGCTTCAGCGTGATCGCAGCGCGGATCACGGCGTCCTGCCATTCGAACGGGATCGAGAGCCCCCGGACCCAGCCGCGCCAGTAGCCCTCCGTTTCGCCGTAGAGATGGTTCGCCGTGCTCGCCGCCGAATCCATGAGCGTCTCGTCGGGGCCGAGCACGAGCGCGACGGGACGATCGAGCACGAATGCGCGCTCTTCGAGCACGGCCGTGATCGAAGCGTCCGTGGTGAGCCGTAACGTGATCGTCGGCAACAGGTAGCGAATGTGGTTGCTGCCGTGCGTCAACATCGGACGAGAGGCGCCGTAATCGCCGAGCGGCCGCAGGCGGATGCGGAGGTGGGGGCGTCCCGCGACGGGAATCAGCTGCCGAATCAGCATCATCGGCCGATATAACCGCCCGTGCTGCTGCATGCGCGGCGCGAAGTCGAGGATCTTCACGGCCGCGCCGTTCACGTCGTACAGCACCGTCTCGACGATCGCCGTGTTCGGCACGTAGCGCTGCTCGCTGCGTGCAAACCGGCTGAGCTCGATGTCGTAAAAGCCGCCTGCGGGCTCGCCGTCACCGGCGAGCAGCGAACAGAACGTCGGGTCGCCGTCGAAGCGCGGCACGCACGCCCATACGTAGCGCGCGCGGCGATCGAGCAGCGCGGCGATCTGGCAGTTGCCGACCACGGCGAGATCGAGATCGCTCACCGCCTTCCTCCTGCACACTGGCCTTGCGACTCGAGCCAGCAAAGCACGTCGCGCGCGTCACGCAAACGCCAACGCGCCCCCGTCGGCCGCGCGACGCCCACGGCGATCGAGTGCCCGCCGAGCCGGTTGACGGCTTCGAAGCCGGCCTCGTCGGTGAGGTCGTCGCCTATGAACACCGGCCGCCTTCCCTTGAACGGTGCTTCCTCCATGAACTCCTCGATGGCGCGGCCTTTGCTCGTCGCACGCGCTTTGATCTCGAGCACCATCTTCCCCTCCTGAACGTGGAAGTTGGGACCCAAAGCCGACGCAGCTTCTGCGACGGCGCGTCGCGCGTCGCGCTCGAGATGAGGCGCGTTCCGATAGTGCAGCGCGAGCGAATCCTGCTTGTCCTCGAGCAGCGCGCCGACGTGCTTGTCCGTCCACCGGGCGAGCAACTCGCGGGCGGGCTTCAGTCTCGCGGCGTCGTGCCGGCCCGCGACGCGGCCCGTCGCGGTGCGGCGCTGCGCGCCGTGCGAGCCGGCAGCCGGAAGCTCGAGCGGCGCGAACAGCCGATCGAGATCGGCAATCGTGCGGCCCGAGACGAGCGCAACCGCACCCGATAGCCGCTGATACGCCGCCGCGATGGCCGTGACGGCGTGCGCGGGGACTCGAACCGCGTCCGGAGTCGCGGCGATCTCGAGGATCGTGCCGTCGACATCCAGGAACAGAGCCCAGTCGTCGCGCCAAACCGGTAGCGCCGCTTCGCTCACGTCTCAACCATACGTAGAGCGGCGGCCGATGCCAAGCCGAAGACCGGCGGAATCCGGCGGCCGCCGCATTTTCTTGGAGCCGAGAGAGCGCGCCGGCGGCCTACCCGCCGGCGCGCTCAGAGTCAGTCTTGCGTCACTGCGCGGGTAACGCGAAACAGTAGAACAGGCCGTCGCCGCCCGTGCCGACCAACGCCTGCTGGCTGCAGCCGCGCGAATCGTGCGTCGAGTTC